>CAZMRK010000406.1:0-4618 GCA_964568355.1 uncultured Solibacteraceae bacterium
GGTGCGGGATGGGGTGGAGCCGCCGCCCTCCCTCTATCCGCGCCTCACAGACCACAATCTGACACCGCTGGCAGGCTTGCAATTTCCCAAGATTCCAGGGGTCGCGCTCCCAACCCACATTCAGACGGCATACCGGGTCGACTACGGGCCGGAGTTTCGGAGCAAAGGCATCGTAACGATCGAGCCGCCCAAGGTCGGCAAGCCGTTTCCTATGCTGGTGCCGCAGGTGGACCAGGACGGTAACGAGGCAGCCGGAGTGCGTATGCCTGATATTCAGATTCCGCTTGCGACGTTCACGGGCTGGAACCTGCGATCGGCAGATATCGGCGCGCCCGATGAATTGTTCAGCATGGTGGGGTCCTACATCCCGTTTCCGGTGACGAAGGCCGCCCGCGAGCAAGCGCACGACCCGAGGCTTTCGATCGAAGAACGGTACGCCAACAAGGCAGAGTATCTGCAACGGCTGGGTGCGGCGGCGCGCACCCTGGCGGATCGCGGATATCTGCTGGATCGCGACGTACACGTAGTGCTGGCGCGCGGATCGGCGGAGTGGGACTACGTACACGCTGGAGCGGCAGGAGCGGCCGGCACGCAGTGAAGGGGTCGAGCCTCCTGCCCTATTCCTGACGAAGCGCGGCAACGGGTCCTTTGCGCCGTAGCCGCGCTCCTGGTCATACCTACGCGTCTCCTGACGAGATTTATTGATAGCGGAGAGCTTCGGCGGGTGGTACGGCAATGGCGTGGCGGGCGGGCAACAGGCAGGCGAGGAGTGCGCTGAGAGCGAGCAGCGCAGCGGCTGCGAACAAACTGCCTGCGGCAAAGGGGCTTTGCATCCAGTGGGCGAGGACGGCGCCGAGAAGGCTGTCAAAGACAAGACCGACGACAATGCCCGCGGCCGCGCTGACGAGCGCGCTGCGCGCGGCGATCCACAGGACGTGCGCGCGCGGCGCACCGAGCGTCAGGCGGATGCCGAACTCCGCAGTGCGCTGCGCGACGGCGTACGCGACGATGCTGAAGATGCCGACCAGCGCGAGCGCGAGCGCCATGGCAGAGAAGATACCGAATAATATGGAGAAGAGCCGCTGGCGGCTGTACTGTGCGTCGCGCTCGATGGCTTCGTCAAGAGTGAAAGCGCCGTTGGAAATCTGCTGGTCGGAAGCGACGGATGCGACAGCGGCGCGGATGGAGTGCACGCAGGTGAGCGGATCGCCCTGGGTGCGGACGAGGAACTGCACGTAAGGCAGCATCATGACGGTGTACGGAAGGTAGATGGCGGGGAGGACGGGGCGATCGAGGCCGTCGTTGCGCACATCGCCGACGACGCCGATGATCTGACGCGAGGCGGTGCTTTGCGCAGAGGTAACCTGGAGGCGATTCTGACGTGTGAGACCGGGGATGCGCAACTGCCGGCCCAAGGCGTTAGAAGAGGAGAGATAGCGCGTCGCGAAGGCGCGATTTACGACCGCGATGAAGTCTCCGCGCGTGTTTTCATCAGCATTCCAGTTGCGACCTTGAAGCAGAGTGATTCGGAGCGCGGCGAATGATCGCTGGTCGACCAGCATCACACGGGCGTGCGGCTGCTCGCGATCGCGAGGTCCGTCGATATAGAAGGAGCTCTCCGCGCCGGTATAGGGCGGCGTGGCATCGGTGCCGAGAGCGACAGTGGAGACACCGGCGACGGATGCAATCGTCTCCCGGATCTGCTCGACGTAAGCTGTGCGTGCTTCGCGCGACTGAATGCGGCTCCACTCGCCTGGGTCTTGGAGGTGCAGCATGATGCCGACCTGCATCACATTTGCGGGATCGTAGCCAAGCGGCATCTGCATGAGCCGGAGAAAGCCGCGGATGGCGGTGCCCGCAGTGGCCATGAGCAGAAGTGTGAGCGCGACCTGCGCGGCGATGAGAGCGTTCCAGCGACGCTTTGCGGGAGCAGCGACAGCGCCCCTGCCGGGGAGCATACGCACGGAATCGCGACGCGAGAGACGCAGCGCGGGAACAAGACCGAAGAGGATACCGCAGAGCAGCGCAAGCGCGACGGCGAACGCGAGGATGGGAGCGTTGATGCGGACGACGGATTCGGGTGGAAACGAATCCGGAGAAAGCAACAAGGGAAGCTTTGCAAGCCAGTAGGACGCAGCAACGCCCAGGACGGCGCCGGTGCAGGAGATGACGACGGCTTCGACAAGCAACTGGCGGACGATGCGCCAGCGACTGGCGCCAATCGCACCGCGGATGGCGAGTTCATGCTGGCGCGCGTGACCGCGAGCCAGCAGAAGGATGGAGCAGTTGGCGCAACCGATGATCAGCAAGAGCACAACGCCTGCGAGAAGAAGGGTCAGGGTGCGGCCAGTTTCCTGCTGGTAAGGCACGATGATGGGCTGCAGCGCGAGATGCCAGTGATCGGGAAAGCGCTCGGGATGCTGTTTCGCAAACTGGCGCACGATGGGCTCGATCGCAGCGTTGGCGGCGGCAGGTGTGACGTGAGGCCGTAGCTTGATCCACGGTATGTAAGCCATGTAGGGAACGTTGAAAAGACCCCGCATCAGACTGCCCGGCAAGTAGACGTCGCCCACGCCGGTGGTGTTGTTGAATGCAAAGCTGCGCGGCATAACGCCGACGATGGTGTAGGGGGCGTGATTGATTTCCAATGTTTGTCCGATGACTCGAGGATCGCCGCCGAAGTGGCGCTGCCAGAAGCGGTAGTTGAGGACAACGACGGCGTGGCCGCCGTTCTCTCGATCGTATGGCTCGATGTTGCGGCCGAGAAGCGGGCGCACACCAAAGAAAGCCCCGGCATTCTCCGTGAGGTAGACGCCCAAGATCTCTTCCGGCAGCGCACCGCCGGTGATCTCCATGTGCGAGTTGTTGAAGCCGAGCGGTGAGTCAACCGGGGCGGCAAGGCGGAGGCCGTCAAACTGTGCCTCGCTAAGGGGAAACCAGCGAGGCTCGTCAGGATGTTGCGTGTCGATGATGACGGGATTCATGATGCGGTCGGCGCCGGCGTAGGGAAACGGATGCAGCAAGACGGCGTAGATGAACGAGAACATCGCCGTGGTGGCGCCGATGCCGAGCGCGAGTGAGAGCACGGCGACGGCGGCGAAGCCAGGGTTGCGGCGCAGGGCGCGGAGGCCGTAGCGAATGTCTCCGCCTAGCTCATCGAAGAGACGTAAGCCGATGGCGTCGCGGTACGTTTCGTTTTGGGCGGCGGGCCGGCCGAGGTCGATGCGGGCTTTGCGGTGGGCTTCTTCTTCGGAGAGGCCCTGGCGGACCAGATCTTCCCGGTAGGCGTCGAGGGTAGCGCGAAACTCTTCTTCGACCTCGCTGTGGGGACGGGGCGCGATGGAGTACCAGAGCTTCCGAATTGCCGCGAGGAGACTCATATCTCGTCCGCCTTCTTATTGAGAATGCCGGCGACGACAGCAGCCATGTCAGTCCATTTCGCGGTCTCGGCCTTGAGCTGACGCGTGCCAGGGGCGGTGAGCGAGTAAAAACGGGCGCGGCGATTGTTCTCCGACTCACCCCATTCGCCGCTGATCCAGCCCCGGCGCTCAAGACGATAAATAGCGGTGTAGAAAGAACCCTGCAGGATTTCGAGGCGTTCGCCGGAGATCTGCTGGATGCGCAGCAGAATGCCATAGCCATGCAGCGGGCCGAGCGAGATCGCCTTGAGGATGAGCATCTCAAGTGTGCCCTGCGGGAGTTCAACCGGTTTCATCAACGGCTCTCTCCTATCTGAGAAAGGAGTGTACGCGCTCTCTCCATTCCCGTCAAGCCTCGACCATGGAGACCAACCGTTTGGAATCCGCTGAGCGTGATTCTTTGGCGAGCCGCCCCTTGACGGTAGGACGCAACGCATACTACTTTATACGTATGATCCTGTCGTTCCGCTGCCAAGAGACGCAGGCGATTCACGAGGGATTTGCCAGTCGGCAGTTCCGCGCGATCCAGGATCAGGCGCGAAAGAGACTCCGATGGCTCGAGGCGGCGACCAGTTTGGCGGACCTTGGCGCGATTCGGGGCAACCGGTTGGAGGTGCTGAAGGGCGACCGTGGCGGCCAGCACAGCATTCGCATCAACGACCGCTGGCGGATCTGCTTTACCTGGCGTGAAGGAAACGCACACGATGTCGAGATAGTGGACTACCACTGACGAGAGGTTGCGGTGTACTGAGTTGTTGAAAGCGATTTCCGCGAGTTATTGCTCGCGGCCTCATTGAAGCGATATTAAGGAAAGGATACTCCGCGACCAAGTGGTCGCGGCCTCATTGAGATGCCACAGCGACGGAAACTGCCGCCCATTCATCCTGGCGAATTGCTCAAAGACGAACTCCAGGAAATCGATGTCAGCCTGAACGAACTGGCGCGTGCCCTGCGTGTTCCGATGAACCGAATCAGCGCCATTGTCAATGGCAAGCGGGCTATTACGGTTGATACGGCCATGCGCCTGGCACGCTACTTCGGTACTTCGCCACAGTATTGGCTGAATCTTCAGAACGCGTACGATCTGGAGATTGCCGATCGAGTCGGAATCGAGAGGGAAGTGCTCCCTCGAAACGCGGCTTGAGCGCCGCCGGTTCAAGCGTCAACCGCTGTGATCGCGCGCGAGTGGACTACCAGAC
>CAZMRK010000407.1:0-13565 GCA_964568355.1 uncultured Solibacteraceae bacterium
CGAAAATCGTTCCCCCTCCTGCTCCCGAGTTCATCTTCCGCGGAAACGCCGTCGCCGCCGGAGGATTCCTGACCAAGCTGGAGGGCAAGCCGATTCCATTCGAAGAATCCAACATCACCACCCACGGCGAGAGCAGCCTGCCTGTCATCGGCGGCACGTCCCACACGGCGGTCGAAGCGCCTCCGCTCAGGTTCCCGAACTTCATCCAATACACCAACTGCGAGACGTCCGTCTCCGCCACCACCCAGCGCGACGTCGCAGTTACCACCCTGCGCGCCTCCGCCCAGAAGGTCCGGCTCACCACCAGCCCCTCGCCCGAGGACCGCGCTCCCAAAATCCGGTCCATTTCCTTTGTCGCGGACAATCTTTCGATCTCGGCCCGTTCGATCCACCCGCAGGTGGGACAGGCCCAGTTTGAGCTGGTAGGATTGCCCGACACCTCCGGCATGTCCCTGATTCTCACCCCTTTTGAGGGCGAAACCAGCGTGGTGCCGCTGCGCCTGGAGTACGACGAAAAGCTGCTCAGCTTCCGCACGCTTCAGGACGTCGAAAAGGCTTTCCGCTCGGACCAGAAATTTTTCGACGATCTTTGCCCCCGTCTGCCGGGCGGCGAATCGCTGGTGTTCAAAAAAAGCCGGCTGCCGCGTACTCCGCATGGCTATGTCGTCTGTTCCATCGTGAGGCGGATCTACCGCGGCGGGAAGGCCATCAACGGGCATGTGCTGGTGGAAAGGGGCTTCGGCAAGATCTTCTTCGGAGTCACGATCCTGGATGGGTACAGCCGACGCATCACGCTGGTTCGGGCGAAAATGGGGTCGGATCCGGGAGGCGATATCTGCTTCACCGGCATCGACACCAACGGCATCTGGAACTAGTACTCTGACCGTGAAGTCCGCTCCCTCACGGTCGCGGTTCAGTGGCGAAACGGAACCGCGCGCGTCAGCAAGCGGGCGAACGGAACGATCCGGTCGCAGTGCCAGCCGGCCGGGGCTGGCATGAGACGCCTGCTTGCGTGCATCCTGCTGCTGGCCGGTTGCCGCACCGCTGAACCTCCGGAGGCCGTCTATCAAAAAGCCATTCGCGCCTCGCGCAACGGGAATGCTTCCGAGGCGTTGACGCTCGCCCGCCAGGCCGCGCAGCGGTGTCCGGCCGGGTCGGAGTGCCGCGCCGCCGCGCGCCTGCTCGAAGCCGAAACCCTGCTGCGCGACGGGCGGCTGGATGCCGCTGCCGCGATCCTCGCCGAGCCGCTGCCTCAAGGCCGCGCGTTTGAACCATGGAAGGCCCGGAGCTGGATGCTCCAGGGCGGGCTCGCCATCACTCGCGGCCGGCTCGACGAGGCGCAAAACCTGCTGCGCCGTTCCGAGGAACTGGCCGCCTCCATCGACGCCTGGGACGTACTCTACGACGCCCAGCACTGGCAGGGCCAGCTACTGTTCGGCCTGGGCCGCCCCGCCGAGGCCGAGGCGATGTTCCAGCGCGAACTGGCCCAGTCCTCCGCCCGCCAGGACAGCTACCACCAGGCGCTGGCCTTCAACGGCCTGGGCATGATCCGTTTGAAACAATCGCGCTTCGATGAGGCCATCCCCTGGTTCCAGCGCACCATCGAGGCCGCCAACCGCAGCGGCATCCAGCGCATGACCTCGGCCGCCAGTGTCAATCTGGGCATCTGCTATTCCAGCCTGGGTAATTTTGACGAAGCTCTCCAGTCCCTGCGCCATGCCATCGATCTGCTGGGACCGGCCGGCCTGGCCACCTACCGCAGCAGCCTGTTGGGAGAGATCGCCGGCACGCACCTGCGGCAGGGCGACGTCCGCGGCGCCATTCCCAACTACCAGCAGGCGCTCGCGCTCGCCCGCACCGACGACGAAATCGGCCTGTGGCACCGCAACCTCGCCGCCGCCTATATCCAGGACCACGATTGGGACCAGGCCGAGCGCAGCAACCGCGCCGCCCGGTTGCGCGCCCGCGACGATCAGGCGCGCGCTTTCGTCGAGCAGAATGCCGCCGCCATCGCCAGCGGCCGCAAGCGCTACGACGAGGCGGAACGGCTCTACCGGGAGGCCATCCGCCTGGCGGGTGGGAATCCCGTCGTGCTGTGGGAATCGCACGCCGGCCTGGCTGAAATCTACCAGGAGATGAACGATGCCGCCCGCGCCGACCAGGAGTTCACCGAAACGCTGGCCATCATTTCCCGCAACGTGAGCCGGCTCTCGCGCGACGACTATAAGCTGACCTTCTTCTCCCGCCTGATCGGCTTCTATCAAAACTATGTGCGCGCCCTGGTAGGCCGGAGCGCCTTCGAGCGGGCCCTGGCCGTCGCCGATTCCAGCCGCGCCCGCATCCTGTTCGAACGCCTGGCCCTCAAGCGCGACGCCGCGCTCTCTTCCGGCCGCGACTACCAGCGGATCGCCCGCCTGACCGGGAGCACGCTGCTGTTCTACTGGCTGGCGCCGCGCGGATCGTACCTGTGGGTGGTCACGCCGGCCGGCATCCGCCCGCCCGTCGAACTGCCGCCCTCCGGGGAGATCCAGCAGTGGGTGGACCAGTACCGTGCCACCATCGAGCAGCGCGGCGATCCCATTGCGCGGGAAAGCGCCTCCGGCCGTAAGCTCTACGAGACCCTGGTGGCTCCCGCGCTCCGCTGGATCCCGCGCGGTTCGAAGGTGATCCTGGTGCCGGATGGCGCGCTCGACTGGCTGAATTTCGAGACCCTGCCCATCTACGGCCCGTCGCCGCACTACTGGATCGAAGACGTGCGCCTGGAAGTGGCGCCGTCACTGAGCGTGCTGCTGGCCGGCCCGGAGCCCTCCCGCGGCGCCCGGCCGGACTCGCTACTGGTGATCGGCGACCCGGTTTCCCCTACCCCGGAGTTCCCCAAGCTGCCGTACGCCGCCGAAGAGATCGAAGCCATCCGGCGCAAATTTCCGCCGTCTGGCGTACGCGTCTTCAGCGGCGCCGACGCGCGGCCCGCCGTCTACGAGCAGGCGCAGCCCGGCCGCTATTCCGTGCTGCACTTCAGCGCCCACGCCGTCGCCAACCAGCAGAGCCCGCTCGATTCCGCGATCATCCTCTCCCAGCAGGGCGACAACTACAAGCTATACGCCCGCAGCGTCATGACCGTGCCCATCCACGCCGACCTGGTGACGATTTCCGCCTGCCGCAGCGCCGGCGCCCGGTCCTACTCCGGCGAGGGCCTGGTGGGCTTTGCCTGGGCTTTTCTGCAGGCGGGCGCGCGGCACGTCATCGCCGGGTTATGGGATGTCGCCGACAGCTCGACACCCCAGATCATGGACGTCCTCTACGCCCGCCTGCGCGCCGGAACCGGCCCGGCGGAAGCCCTGCGGGAATCCAAGCTCCAGCTCATCCACTCCCCGCAGATCTACCGCCGGCCCTACTACTGGGGTCCCTTCCAGCTCTACCTGCGCTAAAGCGGAAACCTCAAAACAGCAGTTTCAGGCCGAACTGGATCTGGCGCGGATCGTCCGCTCCGGTGATCTTGCCGACGTTCGACGGCGAAGAGATGTTCGCCGCCGGATTCTGGAAATTGGCGTGGTTCGGCATGTTGAAGAACTCCGCGCGGAACTGCACTTTCACGCGTTCGGTAATGGACGTGTCCTTCAACACACTCACATCGAAAACGACCTGCCCCGGACCGAACAGCAGGTTTCTCGCCGAATTGCCGTAGGTGTAGGGCGCCGGCACGACGTAGCCCGAAGGATCGAACCAGCGGCTGATGGAGCGCTCTCCGCGCGGCAGCGCGCCTACGTTCACGACATCCGCGCGGTTGCCGATCCAGCCCGGCAGCGAGGGCGAGAACGTGACCGAAAACGGCTGGCCGGTGCGCAGCGAGGTAATGCCCGCGATGTTCCAGCCGCCGATCAGCTTGCCCGCGGCGCCTTTTACGTTGGCGAAGCGCTTGCCCGGTCCGAACGGCAGTTCGTAGTAGTAAGCAGCCGTGAAGACATGGCGGCGGACCTGGTCGGAATTGCCGCGGCTGCCCCGGTTGTCGTAAGGATTCTGCGGAGCGCCCACGATCGGCGTGTCGTCCAGCGAACGGTTCCAGGAGTACTCGATCTGGAAGTTCAGCCCGTGCCCCATGCGCTTGATGGCTTCGAGCTGTAACTGGTGCAGTGTGGAATCACCGGCGCTGTTGAGCAGCAGAATGTCCGACCAGGGCTGGTACGGACGGCTGGACTGCAGCGTTCCCGGCACTTGCACTGCCGGAACGTTGATGGCGTTGTTGTAGTACGGCAGGTGGCTGGTCTTGTTGCCGATGTAGGAGGCGCGCACGCCCAGGTTGCCGGAAAGTTCGTGCTCCACCGTGAAATTCCACTGCTGCGAGACGCTGTTGTGGATATCCTGCTGCACAGCGGTGATGCTGGGGTTCGGAGAAAGCGCTCCGGCGCCGGGGAACGGCTGGGCCAGGGTCAGCGAAGGCGTGGGACCGGGAGCCGCCTCAAAGGTCTCCGAGAGCAGGAACGGCGGGTTGCTGAATCCCATCTGGCGGAAGCCGATGTAGACCGGCAGGATGTTGTAGTACATTCCCGCGCCGCCGCGGATGACGGTGCGGTTGTTGTGAAACGGCCTGTAAGCGAAGCCCAGCCGCGGCGCGAAATTCCGCTTGTCGGGCTTCAGGACGGTCGCGTTGGGGTCGGTGACGATGGGATAGGTGGATGCCAGCCGCGGCAGCGCCTGCGGCGGCAGACTGGCGCGCGGGATGACCAGCTTGTTCGTGGCGAAGTCCAGGTTCGCCTGGGCCAGGTCACGCTCCTTCCAGGTGCTCTGCATCATCCAGCGGACACCGAAGTTCAGCGTAAAGTTCGGCGTGACCTGCCAATCATCCTGGATATAGGCGCTGTAGCGGGTCTGGTAGAAGAGGTTTACGGCGGTGGGCGTAGAGCGGTAGGTGAAGGCCGGATCGCCCAGCAGGAAATCGGCGAAGGCGTGGGCCGGCTGGGCAGGCTGGCTGGGATTACTGTTGGTGAAGCGGCCGCTGAAATCGAAACGGCCCAGCCCGGCGTTCTGCGCAATGCTGGTAAGCAATCCGAAGGCTCCCGGCGGGGACGAGACGCGGAAATTGGCGATGTCGAAGCCGGTCTTGAAGGTGTGGGAGCCGCGAATCATGGTCAGGTTGTCGATGATCTGGCGGGTAAACTGCTTTCCGCGGGCGCTCCCGCCGTAATCGCCAATGGCCACGTGGCCGGTTCCGAAATTGATATTCGGCAGACCGCCTTCGGGCAGCGGCCCGTAGAGATCCGGGAAGATGGAGCGCGGATCGAAATCGGTATTCATGCCCAGGCGCACGCTGCCGTGATAGAGATAGGCGAAACGCGCTTCGTTGAGCATCCGCGGCGAAAAATTGTGCTGCCAGGTGCCGTTCGCCACCTGCGTGAAGAAGCCGCCGTCGCCCCAGGACCCATAGCCGGTGGGGTAGGCCTGGGCGACGGTGTAAAGACCGCTCTTCGAAGAGCTGAAGTTCGCCCAGAACGTATCCTTTTCGCTGAAGTGGTGGTCCACGCGCACAAAAAAGCGGTTGATGTCGCCGTTGTTGGGGTTATTGACTACCAGGTTGTTGATGGTGCCCGCCGGACCGGTGCCCGGCAGATTGGGCAGCAGCACGTAATTGATCAGCTTGGTGGAGCGCGGATCGATGCGGTTGGCGGGGATCTGGTTATTGGGAAACGGGGTGCCCGCCAGAGGATCGAGAATGGCCGGCAGGCCGCTGAAGTTGCCGTTGCGCATGGCCGGGGTGGCCACGCTCAGCGTATAGGTGGAGGAAGCGCGCTCGCGCAGAGCCTCGTAGCCGCCGAAGAGGAACGTCTTGTCGCGGCGGATGGGGCCGCCCGCCGCAAACCCGAACTCGTTGCGGTTGTAGGGAGGCCGGACCGGGGAGAAGAAGTTCCGGGCCGCATAGGCTTTATTCCGGTTGAACTCATAGGCCGACCCGTGCAGCTCATTCGTGCCGGACTTGGTGGTGATGGTGATGGCGGTGGCGCCTTCGAACTCCGCCTTCTGGTTGTTGGAATCGATCTTGAACTCGCTCACCACATCGACCGAGGGCAGGGTCGCCATGCCGTTGCGATAGGTGTAGGCGCCGCCGCCATTGCCCGGGTCGTTGAAGGCAGCACCGTCGACGTTGAAGCTCACGCCGCCCCAGTAGGAACTGCCGGCGACGCGCGGATTAGACGCGCTGTCGGTCGTCACACCGGCGGAGATGCGGATCAGACGGTCCAGATAGCGGCCATTGAGCGGCAGCGTGGTCACCTGCTGGCTCTGCATGACGTTGCCGATGGTGGCGTTCTCCGAATTGACCAGCGGAGCGGCGGCGGTGACTTCCACCGATTGCTGCACCGCTCCGACTTCCAGGGTGAAATCCTGACGGGCGGTGCGGTTGGGCAGCAGCACCAGATCCTTGGCCAGTGCCTGGCGGAAACCGGCGGCCTCGGCCTTGACGCTATAGCTGCCGGCACCCAGGCCCGGCGCGACATACTCGCCGCTGGAGCCGGTGGTGGTCTTGAACTCCACATTCGTGCCCTGGTTCGTCACGGTAATCGAAACCGACTGGATGCCTCCGCCGGAAGCGTCGCGGACGGTACCCACGATGGTTCCGGTCACATTCTGCGCGAGCGCGGACGGAACGGCCGCCAGCAGGCAAGCCAACAGACAGATACAGTTTTTCCCGGATACAAAGCTTCGCATGTCACCCTCCTGAGCAAATAGCCAAACAAATGCGATTTGGGAGAGGATATCACGTTCGCAGACGAATGCGAAAAATTTGGTGTCCGTTTTCATAGGGTTGCGGCCCAGTACAGGGTCTGGGACCAGGGCCCGCATGGCATAGTAAGGGCGGGGGTCCGGAGCGGAAAACCGAAACGGTAGTTTCGGTTTTTCGGACGGCGCCTCAATCCATTCAACAAGATAGGGAGAACGAACCGAAACGGCCGTTTCGGTTTTCCAACATGCAAAACGAAGGACTGCTGCACCTGGGCTCGTGGCTGGGACGCCACCAGGCCTTTCACCTCCTGGCCAACCGCTGTTCGGCCGCCGATGCCGAATGCCTGCGCGCCATCCGCACCAGCGGCGAATACAAGAAACTGGGCCTCAATTGGGAGGAATTTTGTAAACAGTACGCCGGAGTGAGCCGGGTCTATGCCGATCGGCTGATCGGGTACCTGGACGAGTTCGGCGCGAGCTATTTCCGGCTGGCGGAGCTGATGCAGATTTCCGCTGAGACCTACCGGCTGATTGCCGGCTCGGTATCGGAAGAGGGCCTGGAGCATAGCGGCGAGCGGATCCCCATCGCGCCCGAGAATCGTTCACGCCTGACCGCGGCAGTGCAACAACTGCGCGTTGCCGGAAGCACGAAGGTCCCCACCGCAGCTTCGCTGGGGAAGCGCCTGGACGCGTTTCTCGAAGAAGCGCAGGCGGCCGCGGCGATTGAAGCGCTGCGCCCGGACGTAGCCGCGCTGCTCGATCGTTCGCTCGGTGAAATCGCGCGGCTGGCCGAAGGGCTACGCACCGTTCCGTAGGGTGACGGCCGCGGCCGGTTCCCGAAGCCGAGCCGCGGCGCCCCCGACATCGACGCCGCACGCTAAAAAGCGTGCGCTATGGGAGAGACTCTGTTTGCCTCGTCCTTAATCCGCGCTCAATTTCCCGTTCCCGCGCGGCAGGAGCGACCGTCAAGAAATCGAAGTTGTAAGGGTCTTTGAGAATCTGCTCTGCCAGGTCGGAGTCGGGTGGAGGCAGCACGCGGTGAAAGTTTGTGAGAGCTTTGCCTTCTCGCTCATGTAATCTGCTGTTAATCTGATGAACCAGGACATTTCGGCTCCATCCATATTCAACGGCCGCCCGGAGATACCATTCACGGGTTTCCCGTTCCTTGAGCCTGTCAAGCAGCACCCGGAGGTGCCCCCACGGCAAAAGTGCCACAAGCTGTGGCACTATTTCAGATTCCGGCCAAGCCTCCGCTAAACTCCGCATGTACTTGAGGTTGCGTGGACTGAATCCTTCCACGCCCGGAAACTCGGTTCCGAGGTCTTTCGCCAGCCGGTCGATCACTCTCGTGCCCCAACCTTCCTTCTTCTGCCGGGTCAAGATTTCCCGGCCGATGGACCAGTATAAGAGGACGAGCTCCCGGCTCACAGAAAATGATGCCCGGAGTTGCGCCGAACGTACCCGCTCCTTAATCGATTGCAGGAAGGAGGCATAGCCTGGTGGCTCTAGATGCTGTTCGCTCATTGCTCCCTTCAGAGTATGACTTTGCGGTTAGAGCGTCGACGCGACACTCTGAAGCGTATGCTACGGGGCGGGGATGGAAATCGGATAAATAACTCCAAATTCTTCTTGACCGCCGGCTTGGACTGTAGTATAAAAAACTCGGTATAGACAACTAGATATCTATGGAACATACCCAAGTGGGGTGTGACCTGGAAGTGCTGGTCGCGGCAAGGGTCAAGAAAGACGGCGGGATTCCGGTCTATCTCCAGATCCGGGAGGCCGTCCGCCATGTCGTGCGCGATTTGTCCCTGCCCGCCGGCGCACCGCTTCCGCCGGAGCGGGTGATGTGCGACCGGGTCGGCGTCAGCAAGATGACGCTGCGGCAGGCGTACAGCCTGCTGGAGCGGGACGGAGTGATTCAGTGCCGGCGCGGCGTGGGCACGTTCGTAGCTCCCTCCCGCGTGGAAAAGAACCTTCCGGAGATGCACAGCTTCACCGAGGAGATGACGGCCCGGGGCAAGGTGGTCACCTCGCAACTGCTCTCCTTCGGACTGCGACCGCCTTCGGCGGAAGCTGCCGAACTATTCGAGGCCCCAGTGACGGTCTACGAAATCCGGCGCCTGCGGCTGGGCGATGGAGCGCCGGTGGCCCTGGAGAAGGTGGAACTGCGCGCAGACCTGTTTCCGAATCTCGAACGCTTCGATTTCAGCAGGCAATCGATCTACCAGGTCCTGGAGGACCAGTACAGGATCCAATTGGGATGGTGCAACCAGGAGATCTCCGCCGCGCCGCCGGATCGGGAGCATCGCCGGCTGCTGGAGATCCATACGCCGGTTTCACTCCTGGTGATCCGGAGGCGGAGTTACGCCGTCAGCGGACTTCCGATCGAACTGGCCATCACATCCTATCGCGGCGATATTTACACGGCAAGCATCCACGCCGACCGAGTGCGTTAACCCGAAAAGGGAAATACCGGAGAGACCGAATTCTTACAGGGAAGGATTCCAAGGAGGAATCGTATATGAAGGTTCAATTCTCTTGTTATGAGAAGACCAGGCGCCGTCCGGGCGCTGTTCCCAACGCCTGGTTCGCTCTTCTGGCGCTCCTGCTGGTGAGCGCCGGCGCATGGGGGCAGGAATTCCGCGCCACGCTGGTGGGGCGCGTCGTGGATCCGACCAACGCGGCCGTGGCGGGGGCCAATGTCGTGGTCACCCAGATCGGCACGAACGTATTGCACCGGGCGGTCACCACCGATACCGGGGATTACGCGATTCCTTTCCTCCCTCCAGGGGAATACCGGCTGGAGGTAGAGCGCGACGGATTTCGCAAGTTTACGCGGGAAGGAATCAGCCTGCGTGTGCAGGACCGTGTTTCAATTGACGTCACGCTGGCGCTGGGCACGCAGACCGAGAGCGTAACGGTCAGCGGCGAAAGCCCCCTGCTCGACACCAGCAGCGCGTCGGTGGGGCAGATTGTCTCCGAGCACGCTATCCAGGACCTGCCGCTCAACGGCCGGAACGCCTATGCGCTGATGACCACCACGCCCGGCGTCCAGATGACCGTCAAGGATCCCACCATTTCGTTTATGCGCTATAGCGCGGCCGGCGATACCGGGGGGATAGCCATGATGAGCATCTCCGGCGCTCCGAGCACCTATAACGAGTACCTGCTGGATGGGGTTCCCATCGGCAGCGATAACAACGCCGTAGACTATGTGCCTTCGATCGAAGCGACGCAGGAGTTTAAACTGCAAACCAATTCCTTCGATGCCGAGTATGGGCGCTTCCTGGGAGGGGTAGTCAACAGCTCCATCCGCTCCGGCGTGAACGAATTTCACGGCAACGCCTTCGAATACATGCGCAATTCGGTCTGGAATGCGCGGGACTTCTTCGCGACTTCGAAGCCGCAGTTCAGCTACAACCAGTTTGGGGCTTCTCTGAGCGGGCCGGTCTATCTTCCGAAGCTCTACAGCGGGAAAAACCGGACCTTTTTCTTTGTCATGTACGACGGCTCGCGGGAAGGCGTACCACGTTCGTGGGTGAGCACGGTTCCCACGGCGCTGGAACGATCGGGCGACTTTTCACAGACCTACGCCTCGGTGAACGGGCAGGCGGTGCAGAAGATCGTCTACGACCCGAACACCACACGGCTGAACGGCACGGCCTACGTCCGCGATCCCTTCCCCGGCAACGTGGTTCCATCCACCCGGCAGGACCCGGTCGCCAAGGCGCTGCTCGGACTATACCCGCTCCCTTCGGCTCCGGGCAATCCGATCACGCAAGTGAACAACTATCCGCTGTCCTATAAAGACCCGGTGCTCGACAACGGGGTGGTATTCAAGGTGGATCACCAGATCAGCGATCACCACCAGTTGTTCGTGCGCTATTTCTGGCGGCATTTCGCGGTACGCGGCGGCGGTAACTTCATGAGCACCGATCCGAACAAAGCCACCACGACCGGCCATGTCAACCGCTATACCCCCGGGGTGGCGGTGGGGCACACCTGGACCCTGAATCCGAGCACCGTGCTCGACTTCCGCTACGGCTACTCGCGCTACAGCGCGGTCATCATCTCGGACAGCTACGGGTTCGATCTCTCTTCGCTCGGATGGCCGAGCTCCATGACCAAGTCGATCGATGTTCCGGTCATCCCGGCGCTCTCGCTATCCGGCTATACCGGATACGGCAGCTACAGCCTGGCGAAATCGGCCGGGGATACGCATTTCGCGCATGCCGGCATTTCCAAACAGGCCGGGCGCCACTCGCTGCGTACCGGCTTCGACGTGCGGCTCTACCGGCACAATAGCGGCCCGGGCGGAACCACGTCAGGAACATACAACTTCACGCCGGACTGGACGCTCGGACCGAATCCGCAGGTGACCAGCGCGACGACCGGCAGTTCGGTGGCCTCCATGCTGCTGGGGCTGGGGAGCAGCGGCTCGATCTCCTACCTGGCCTCGCTGGCGCGCCAGGCACCCTACTATGAAATGTACTTTCAGGATGATATCCGGCTGACGTCCAAGCTGACCGTGAACCTGGGCATTCGATACGAGGTGGAAGGCGGCATGACGGAGCGCTACAACCGGATGAATCGCGGCTTCGACGTGACTGCCGCAAGTCCTATCGAGGCGCAAGCAGCGGCCGCCTATGCTTCGAACCCCATCGCGGAAGTACCGGCCAGCGCGTTCCGCGTAAAAGGCGGACTGTTGTTTGCCGGCCAGGGCGGGATGTCCCGCAGCATCGGCGACACCGATTTCAATAACGTGTCGCCCCGTGTCGGATTTGCTTACACTCTCACGCCCAAGACGATTCTGCGCGGCGGCTATGGACACTTTTTCGGACCGATCATGGCGCAGTACTACACCGCGCAGGCATGCGCCTCCTGCGACACGACACCCAGCTATGGCAATACGGCGGTCACCTCCTGGGTGACCGGTATCGGCCTGACGCCGGGAAACACGTTAAGCAATCCGTTTCCGAACGGAATCACGCTGCCGACCGGTTCCAGCCTGGGCCTGATGACGCAGGTGGGCCAGGGCGTCAGCTTCGTGAACCCCTCGCAGGAGCAATCCTGGGCGCAGCAGTTCAATTTCGGAATCCAGCGCCAGTTGCCGGGCAATATGCTGGTGGAGGCGGCCTACTCCGGAACGCGCACCAACGACTATCCGGTCTCGGTGCCGTTGAACGCCACACCGCGGCAGATCCAGGTGCAGGCTCGCCAGAACTATCTCCTCACCAAGAGCAATATGCTGAGCAACACGGTGGCGAATCCCTTCTACGGCCTGATCGGGTCGGGGAGCCTGAGCGGCGCCACGACCACGCGCGGCCAACTGGTGCTGCCGTACCCGCAGTACACCGCGGTGGATGAGCTCGGCATGAACCTGGGGTCGCTCAAATACGATTCGTTCCAGTTCAAAGTCAACAAGCGGTTTGCGCAGGGGCTTTCTTTCCTGGCGTCCTACACGTTGAGCAAGCTGCTCGCGCAAACGTCACGGCTGAACAGCAACGATCCGGAACTCACGCGGGCGTTGTCGTCCTGGGATGCGCCGCAGCGTTTTGTGCTGACCGGAAGCTACCAGTTGCCGTTCGGAAAGGGCGCGAGATTCCTGACGGACGCCAAAGGCGTGGCCGGCAAGCTGGTGGAAGGCTGGCAGGCGAACGTGGTCTATACGGCGCAGAGCGGGTCGCCGATCACGGTTAGCGGCGGAGAGAGCACGGGACAGAGCGCCTATCTGCCGAACGGCGAGAGAAGCCTGAACCGCTGGTTCAATACTTCGGCCTTCCGGCTTCGCGAGACACTGGAGTTTGCGGCTACCAGCGTGCTTCCGGATGTCCGCACGCAGGGACTCGACAACGTGGATCTTTCTTTTTTCAAAGAGACGCGGATCTATGAGCGGCTCAAGCTACAGCTTCGGGCCGAGGCCTTCAATCTTTTGAACCGGGTGGCGTTCGGATCGCCGGGCGGGGCAGTCGGCAGCACCAGCTTCGGCGTGATCAGTTCGCAGGTGAACTACTCCCGGCAGCTTCAATTCGCCATGAAGTTCTTGTGGTAAAGGCGGACGGTTTGTCCGCTTGCTGACGCGCGCGGTTCGGTGGCGGGCACCGGCCGCGCGCAGAAGGCACCGCTCCCTTACGGTCGCGGCTCGGTAACGATGTGTCCGGCGCGGCATGAGGGCCGGGGAGCGGCGTGCACTTTATTTGACGGAGAGTTATGCGCGTTCTATTTTTATTCTTAGTTTTGGTTTTTTCGGCGTACGGCGACGACCTTTTGGTCGGCTACCGGCAGAAGGATCTGAAGTTTCAGGGTCCGGGGGAATGGCGGAGATCGGCCGAGCCGGTCTGGGTCTACGACTATCACACGCTGCGCCTGCGCTATCGGGCTTCCGGGCTGGCCCGGAGCGATACCCCGGTTTTGACGCTCCGGCCGGGCAGCGTGGGGCCGGTGACCCCTGGCGCCACCAATCCGGAAAATCCTTTTGTAGCGGGGATGCCCGTAGTCGTGGTGCGGGCCCAGGACCTGGTAGCGGACGGCGCGGCCCATACACTCGATATCGAACTGCGTGGAAAGATGCGCACGACGCGCATCGACCAGTTGCAGTTCGCACTGCCGGCCGGCGCGCAGTGGAACATCGCAGACCTGGAGTTTGTGGGCGACGCGGAGGTCTTTCCCTGCGGCGCGGGCGGCCCCGGGCTGCCTGACCGCGTGATGAAACTGGCGGCCCACGGTCCCCTGGCGTGCGGCGGATCGCCGGCCACCAGCCTCCGAGGAAAGGAAAGCATCCGGATCGATGGCGGCGGGCGCAAAGGGGCCACGCTGTATTTGAGCCTGATGGCGCACCTGGCGGGGGT
>CAZMRK010000408.1:0-3591 GCA_964568355.1 uncultured Solibacteraceae bacterium
ACGTCGGAGCCTTCGACGACTTCTACGGCCTCGCCGATCCGGAACGCCTGCCCGGGCTGATAGATCACGGGAGCTTTCATACGCCCGGTGCGGATAAATACCGGTCCGACGTGTTCCGCTGCCGCGCGAACCAGAGCCGCCGTGGCGACTTCATCTGCGGGAGAGATCACGGTGAATCCGGGCAGGGCGCAGGCCAGCGCGGTCTCCTCGACGCTCATCTGGGAAGGACCGTCCTCACCGATGGAGATGCCGCTGTGGGTACCGACGAGTTTGACATTCAGCTTGGGGTAGGCGATGGTGACGCGCGCCTGCTCGAAGCCCTTGTTCATGAGGAAGCAGGAAAAGCTGGACGCGAACGGAATCTTGCCGGAATAGGCGAGTCCTCCGGCCACGGCGACCATGTTCGATTCGGCGATGCCGCAGGAGATGAATCGCTCCGGAAACTCCTTCGCAAAAAGCGAGGTATAGGTGGACTTTGACAGGTCGGCATCCAGGACGACGACATTTGGATTCTCGCGGCCCAATTGAGCCAGCGTCTTTCCGAAAGCCTCACGCGTGGCCATTCCCGATTTCAGTTCGAAGTTGGTTTTGGTTGCCATTACTGTAGCTCCTGGAGTGCCTTGCCCACTTCCTCAGCGGTTGGCGCCACACCATGGAATTTCGGATTGTTTTCCATGAAGGAGACGCCCTTGCCCTTGATAGTGTGAGCGATGATTGCGGTCGGTTTTCCCTTGGTGGCGGCGGCTTCCGCGAAAGCTGCCTGGATGGCCGGGATGTTGTGGCCGTCGATCTCGATGGCGTGCCAGCCGAAAGCGCGCCACTTATCCACCAGCGGTTCCACCTCCATGATGTCTTTCACGAAGCCATCCAACTGAATGCGGTTGTAATCGACGATGGCGCAGATGTTGTCGAGTTTATGAAAAGCGGAGAACATGGCGCCTTCCCAGATCTGGCCTTCCTGGATCTCGCCGTCGCCGAGCATGACATAAGCACGCGCGGGACTCTGATCGAGGCGCGCGGCCAAACCCATGCCGGCGGCCAGGGAGACGCCTTCGCCAAGCGAGCCGGTCGAAGCCTCCAGGCTGGGAATGAACCGGACGTCGGGATGGCCCTGGTAGATCGAACCGAGCTTGCGCAAAGTATTCAACTGGTCGATCGGCGTGTAGCCCGCTTCGGCCATCACCGCGTAGAGAACCGGCGCGGCGTGTCCTTTGGAGAGAATGAAGCGGTCGCGGTCCGGCCATTTGGGGTTGGCAGGATCGTGCCGCATGACATCGAAGAACAGAGTCACCACGATGTCGGTAGCGGAAAGCGAGCCGCCCGGGTGCCCCGATTTTGCGGCTCCGATCATTTCGACGATCTCGCGGCGGACCCGTTTGGCAATTGCCTGCAACTGTTCCAGTGATCTTTTTTCCGGCATGGGAATGTCTTAATCCTAGCATACACAGGATGTTGCGCCGCGCCGGAGTTTCCCTGTATCCGCTTTGTAACGCGGCGTTTACAGGATCCGGGCGGCGGGCTTTGCAAAATACGTCAGGATGATATCGGCCCCGGCGCGGCGAATCGAAGTGAGCGTTTCCAACATGGCCCGCTCCTGATCGATCCAACCATTGCGCGCGGCCGCGATGATCATGGAGAACTCTCCGCTCACCTGGTAGGCGGCGATGGGGACATCAAAACGCACGCGAGCTTCGCGGATCAGATCCAGGTAGGACAAGGCCGGCTTGACCATGATCATGTCGGCGCCCTCCTCCAGGTCGAGCTCGATTTCGCGCATGGCCTCGCGGCCGTTCGCCGGATCCATCTGGTAGCTGCGGCGGTCGCCGAACTGCGGCGCCGATTCCGCAGCCTCGCGGAAGGGACCATAGAAGACCGAGGCAAACTTGGCCGCATAGGAAAGGATCGGCACTCTCTGAAAGCCATTGGCATCGAGCGCCTTACGGATCGCTCCGACGCGGCCGTCCATCATGTCCGAGGGCGCCACGATGTCGGCGCCCGCACGGGCGTGAGAGACGGCCGAGGCTGCCAGCCAGGCGAGCGTCTGATCGTTATCGACGTCGCCATCGACAATCTTGCCGCAGTGGCCATGGCTGGTGTACTCGCAGTTGCACACGTCGGTGAGGATCAGCAGCTTCGGCAGTTCGCGCCGGAGCGCGCGGATTGCGCGCTGCACGATTCCGTCGTCGGCATAGGCGCCGGAAGCCATCTCGTCCTTGGTTTCCGGCAGTCCGAACAGGATCACGCCTCCGATTCCGAGCGACTGCACCTCGGCGCACTCTTTGATCAGCTCATCGATCGACAACTGATAGTTCCCGGGCATGGAACCGATTTCGCGGCGTATGCCCTCGCCGGGACAAACGAACAGCGGAAGGATGAACTGGGCAGGATCGAGGCGCGTCTCCCGCACCAGGCTTCGGAGCGACTCGGTAGCCCGCAGGCGGCGGGGCCGATGGATCGGAAAAGGCATTTGCTTAGGATTGTAACGCAGGGCCGGGAAGCTACTGAACGGCGCCGCACGTCCACGGGAAATCCAGGTAAGATTTTTCTTTCCAGGGCCTTGACAAGGGCGGTAGCATGGCTAGAATAAATCCTATCTTGTTCTTCTATGCAGCTCGCTTGTGAACATACCCGTACCGAGATCATAGCCAGACGTGATGGAGTCGAGTACGTCGAGTGCCTGGATTGTCGTCAAATCTTCGAAGCCGAGGATCTCGAACAAGTTACCGTGGAAGATGAGGAAGAGTAGTCTTCCTCATTCTGACTAGCCGGCGACGGAGAACGCCTTACCCCGCTTTCATCGGTTTCCTGCTTGCAGCCGAATGCCTGCGTTAGCATGAGAGGATGCACGATTTTGCTTTCTTTCGCGCCAATTTCGACAAGATCGTCGAGCGCCTGGCTACACGCGGCACCGTTCCGGATCTGGAGAATTTCCGGGAGTTGGATCAGCGGAGGCGCGCTGCCATCGCTGAATCGGAACGGCTCAAAGCCCAACGCAATGCCGGCAGCGCGGAGATTGCCAAGCTGCGGCGCGAGGGGGTGGATACTACCTCGCAGCAGCAGGAGATACGCCAGATCGGCGAGAGGATCGCCGCTTTGGACGAGCAGGTCAAGACCTGCGACGATTCTTTTCGAGAGCTGCTGGCGGGAGTACCCAACATCCCCGACGAATCCGTGCCGGTCGGCCGGGATGCCTCCGCCAACGTGGAGGTGCGCCGCGTAGGGCAGCCGCCGGAATTCGATTTCGAGCCCAAGGCGCACTGGGACCTCGGACCGCAGTTGGGCATCCTGGACCTGGAGCGTGCCGCGAAGGTCACCGGCGCGCGTTTTGCGGTCTACTGGGACCTGGGAGCGAAACTCGAGCGAGCTCTGATCAATTTCATGCTCGATGTGCACACCCGCGAACACGGGTACACGGAGGTGCTGCCTCCCTTCCTGGTTAATTCCGACAGCCTGTACGGCACCGGACAACTACCTAAGTTCGCGGAAGATTTGTTCAAGTGCGAGAAGAGCGACTTCTGGCTGATTCCCACGGCGGAAGTGCCGGTGACGAATCTGTTCCGCAACGAGACGCTGGAGAGCAGCCGCCTGCCG
>CAZMRK010000409.1:0-2909 GCA_964568355.1 uncultured Solibacteraceae bacterium
GAAACCATCCAGAACGTCGACGGGAGTGTCGACGCTGCGCGCTGAAGCGCACGCTACAGCGTTTCGCTGGCAACGAAATGACCAGTGCACTCGTGTCCTCTCACTGAAGTTCGTAATCGAGGAGGACCGCTCCCGGTCGCGGTGCGATAAGGCGCCGGGCTTTGGAGCCACGACCCTCCGGGAAAAACTTATGCCACGCATCGCGGGGCTTCAGCCAGGCTTCAGCCCCGCGGCAGACTGAACGTCTGCCCCACTATGATCCCGTTGCGCATTCGATGCGGTTGCGGCCGCTTTCTTTCGCTTTGTACAGGGCTTGATCCGCGCGTTTGAGGACCGCGCTGACATCTTTCTCGCCGGGAGCGCGGGTGGCCACGCCGATACTTACCGTGAAGGGGATGGCCCGGCCGGCCTTCCAGGTATGGACGAAATTCTGCTGCTCAAAGGCCGCTCTCAGCTTCTCCGCGATCACGCATGCCTCCTTCAAATCGGTTCCGGGCAGCGCTGCCACAAATTCCTCTCCACCCAGTCTTGCGAAGATATCCATCTTACGGCTGTAGACTCTGCCCACATCGGCCAGAGCTTTCAGGACGTCGTCACCAGCGTCATGGCCATAGGTGTCGTTCACCTTTTTGAAATGATCGATGTCCAGTATGAAGATCGATATGTTGCCGACGGAGCGAAACATATTCTCTACGACGTCGGTAAACGACCTTCGGTTGGGCAGGCCGGTCAGTTCGTCAGTCGCAGCCTGTTTTTGCAACAAATCCATGAGATGAATGCGATCCGCGATATCCCGGATGACGGCGGTGAATTCAATTACCCCGTCCACGTTGATCTTGGATATGGCGATTTCGACGGGCAGCAGGGTACCGTCGCGATGCTGTCCATAGACGCGATTACGCTCGTCCATCTGCCTCGAATTGACCGGCGACCGGGCAAAGCGGTGCACGTTCGCGCTGTGCCCCGCGCGGAATTTTTCCGGGATGAGGCGATTCAGAGGTTGATTGATCATCTCCTCCTGGGAATACCCAAACAGGTACTCGGCTGCGCGGTTGAATAATTTAATGTTGTGCTGCTGATCAATGGTGATGATCGCATCGTAAGCGGCATCTACGACGGAGCGGAAGCGGGATGTACTGACTTCCAACTCGTGCGTCAATTGCATTTTGGGAGTGATGTCGAGCCCGGTTACCAATATTTCGAGAATTGCGGAGCTTCCGTCTTTGAGGCACAGCGGCTTCAGAGAAAGACGCCACCAGTGGGTCCCGTCTTTCAAGTCATAGGCCTGTTCGAATTCCTGGGCGACACCGGTGCTGAAGCACTCCTGGATCTTTTCCCGAAATTCGCGCCGAGCGTAACTTGGTACGACGGAATCGAACGGCACAGGAAAGCTATGTATGCCGGCCGGGCGCCCGCCGGTCATTTCGAAGAAGCCCTCGTTGCAAGCGGCGATGATCAGTACGTTCGCCTCGTCGTGTCCAACGACGGCGACACTTGCCGCGATTCCATCGACGAATTCCTGGAGCTTGGGCCAGTCAGCCATCTTGCATCCTTCCGAGGCGTCGACAGGAGTGTCGATGCAACACGCTGAAGCGTGCGCTACGGCGGAATGTTCGAATACGCACCATGGTTGCCTCGCAATCAATGAGCGTTATTGGCACCATGATATACGAAATGACGACTACTGCGTCAGGCGATAGACATCAACCCCGCCGTTGTAATTCGGCACATAGATCTGGCCTCCATCGACGACCGGAGGGTTGAACTTATTAAACAGAAATGTAACACCCCAGCGCTGCGAGTCCCACAGTACTTTTAGCGAGCCGTCCGCAGCCAGATGGACCGGGTCATAGACCAGGAAGCGTCCATTTACTACCTGTGTGTTGGCATCGCCGTAAGGGATGGTGCAGGCGAGAATCGCGGAATCCGGGTCGGCGCCGTTGCTGGATCCGGAACAGAAGCCGCCGGGCATTCCGCCGGGAAGTTTGCCGCGTAAGTTGTCGCTCGCAAATTCATTGCTCTGCGCCAGGTAAGTAAGGGCCCCGGTGGAGCTGACTTTCCACTTATGCAACTGCGCATTCTCGCCCCAGGCAAAGATGGTCCAGGAGTTGAGAGCCGGATCGAAGAACTGGACCGGCGTCATATGGAGATGCGCGGTGTAGCCCCAAGGCAGAAAGTTCAAAGTCATGGGATCGGCCGGGCAGGGATCTACCGGTCCGGGACTCATCGTCAGCCATACCGGCGGGGCGGCGAGCTTCTTACAGTTGGCTTTTGGGTTGGCAAGATCCTTAAGCGTAGTCCGGCCCATATTCGCGGTCTTGATGGGATAGCCGATGCCGTCCTTTCCAGCCGCGACGCAGATGCCGATCGGGAAGATGCAGGCGGGTCCAGCCGAACCCCAGTCCTCATCAGACCAGTTGCCGGTGGCCATCTTGGGGAAGACGAGCACGACGGCCTGGTTTTTTTCGTCCACGCTCACTTTGGCTGTCGCGTTGCGGAGGACGCTATTATCCATCCCGCCATTTACGGCGCGGATGGCTTCGCTGGGAGCGCTCTGCCCGGCCATCTTGGTCGGAGACAATCTTTGCTGCCCGGCTCGTGTAAGATCCGTCCACGGTGTCCAGTGGTCCACGACCTTCAGGCTGGCGCGTGTTGCTCCGGAGGGAGGCGTGTACCTGACCTTCACGAAGGACTCGCCCCATTGGGTTTTTCCGTCGAAGTCCCCGTTGCCGGTGATCGCGTAGAGGAAACCCTGGTCATCGGCAACCAGCCCTTGTCCTCCCATCCAGATGCCGGCACCTTCGCCCTGTGTCATGGCGAGAGCGGCGGTGATGGTGTTGGTGGCGCAATCGAACGCAAAGATCCATCCGGCAGCCCCCTCACCGGTTTCCATGACGGTGCCCGATGCC
>CAZMRK010000410.1:0-7992 GCA_964568355.1 uncultured Solibacteraceae bacterium
GCGCACCACCTTATCGCCGAATTCCACCACGGATTGGATCAGCTTGCGGTCTTCTTCTTCGATCAGCCCTTCTTCGGCTCCTGCCGAGATCAGCGCATCGATGCTTTCGGCCGAAGAGGGCGGCTCTTCATCGCCGTTGCCCTCTTCTCCCAATTCCACCAGGGATTGGAAGAAGCTCAGCAGGGCCACGAACGGCCGGGCCAGCAGGGCCAGCGCTCGCAGCAGCGGCAGCAGCGGCACCAGGAACTCTCCCCGGGTGCGCCGGTAGAGCAGTTGCGGCAGCGCGTAAGAGGAAAGCGCCATGGCCAGCCAGGAGCCCACCACGGCTTCCAGCAGATCCTGCCATCCCCAGACGCGCCCGACCGTAAACTGGGCCAGGAACAGCATGCCCAGGAGCGGCAGCAGAGTGTGTTTGATGGCGGAGAAGCATGCCGCGCCGTCTTCGGTGCGCAGCCCGAGGCGGTCTTCCAGGCTGTCTTTGAAGAATTTCAGCGCCGGCAGATCGCGCGGGCGCAGACGCAGGCTCTCCAGGTACAGCACTTGCACCAGGGTCACCAGCGCCAACAGCACCGAGGTCAGGAAAATGACGATATCGAGCGCAAGAATCACGGACGTACTCGTTCAATCAGACTATTCGGCAGGCCGAGTTTTCTGCGCCAGAGCGATTCGGCCCGGGCCATGCGCCCGCGGTCCCGCTCGTGGTCCATCCCCAACAGGTGGAGCACGCCGTGCAGCATCAGGATGCGGATCTCTTCTACCACCGGATGTCCGAACTCCTCCGCCTGGGCTTTGGCCCGCTGGGCGGAAATCGCCAGTTCTCCGATCGCGCCGGAGCCCGGCTCGGGGAAGGAGAGTACATCGGTGGGATAGTCCTTGCCCAGGAACTGGCGGTTGAGCTTGCGCAGTTCGCGATCGTCGGTGACCAGACACTGGAAGGCGCGTCCTCCGGCCACCTGCTCGCGCAGTTCCCGCGCGTACTCTTCCAAATGGGCGCGGCGCAGTTCCGCCGGTGCTCGGCGGAACAGGACTATATGGTCGTCGTCTGGAGACATGGATACGCCTTCAGGCGTTGGACGTTTCCGCGACGGACGTTTCCGCGACAGGAGCGGCGGCCGGCTCTCCGGCGGCTGGCGTCTCGGCCGGCGCTTCCGTTCCCGAATCGCCCAGCTTCAGGCTGAGCTGCCGTCCCAGACCCACGGCCTCGTTGTAGCGTTCGTACGCCTTTACGATGCGCTGCACCAGGCTGTGGCGCACAACGTCGCGTTCGTCGAATTGCACGAAGCTGATGCCTTCCACACCGCGCAGCACTTCCAGGGCATCGATTAATCCGCTGCGCCGGCCGGTCGGCAGGTCGATCTGCGTGATGTCGCCGTTCACCACCATTTTGGAGTTGAAACCCTGCCGCGTCAGGACCATCTTCATCTGTTCCGGGGTGCTGTTCTGAGCCTCATCCAGAATAATGAAACTGTCATTCAAGGTGCGCCCCCGCATGAAGGCGATCGGCGCCACCTCGATCGTATTGCGCTCCAGGAACTTTTCCACTTTCTCGGCATCCAGCATATCGAAGAGCGCGTCGTAGAGAGGGCGCAGGTAGGGATCCACCTTTTCCTGCAGAGTGCCGGGCAGGAAGCCCAGCCGCTCCCCGGCTTCCACCGCCGGACGGGTCAGGATGATGCGCGCTACTTTCTTATTGAGCAGCGCGGAAACTCCCATAGCGACCGCCAGGTAGGTCTTGCCGGTGCCGGCCGGGCCGACGCCGAACACCAGGTCGTTGCGTTCGATCGCCTCCAGGTAGCGGCGCTGATTCACGGTTTTGGGCGCCAGTACCTTCTTGCCGAAATTGCGCTGGCGGCCGCTCTGGACCAGTCCCCGCAGGCTGACTTCCGCATCTTCGGTGCACACCCGCAGGTAACTCTTGAGATCGCCGTTATTGAAGACGTGGCCCTCTCCCACCAGCGCTACATACTCTTCCAGTATGTTTTCCGCCCGGGAGACATTCCCAGGCTCGCCTTCAATTTCCAGCAGGTTGTCGTTGAGGTGAGTGCTTACGTTCAGGCCGGATTCGATCAACCGGATGTTTTCATCGCGCGTACCGAATAGGCTTTCTACGCCTCGGCTAATCTGTACGGTGGTTTTCATTTAGGTAGTGTCTGGGACGCCTCCAAGCTACGGAAAACCGGGGACACAGGAAAGAAGATGGGGACGAACGGCTAAGACCGGCTGGCGAAACCTCGCTGGCGCGAGGCGGTTGCATACCATCTGAAACGATTATACCCCTGTCTCGATAGCGACTCAATGGCTCATTGGATCAGGCTGAGGCCGCTCGACCCCGGCAGATTCTTGACCCAGGAGTTCATTTCTTCTTCATTCCGGAGCAGATCCCGCAGGGTCATCTTGCTCAACACCTGGTCAATGGCCACCTGCACGGTCTGCCACAGCGACCGCACCGAGCAATCCACCGAATGCGCGCAAACGCTTTGCTGGCCGGAATGCTGGCTGCAAAAATCGGTTTCAAACAGCCGCCCGCCCAGCGCGTCGATCACATCTCCGATCACGATCTGCTCAGCCGGCCGGGCCAGCATATAGCCGCCATCCTTACCCCGCGCGGCGGTGATGAACCCGGCTTGGCGTAAGATACGCAGAATCTTGGCGGCATAAGCCGACGAGACGCCCTCCGCCTTGCTGATGACCGGAATGGTCAGGCTACCGCCCGCCCCCAGCAGGCCGATGCGAACCAGGCAGCGCAATCCGTATTCTTCGTTGGAGGTCAGTTTCATCGGTTCAGCCTTGTTAGCGGAATTACGTCGTCGTCCAGCCCCAGGGCGAGCTTGGCTCCCTGCGACATCTTGCTTTTGTCCCAGGGCGGATCGAACACCAGCTCCACCTTGACATCCGTCACGCCTGGAACCGCCCGCACCCGGCGCTCCACCTCGGCGGGGAGGCTTCCAGCCACCGGACAATTCGGAGCCGTCAGGGTCATGCGGATGTGCGCTACTCCCGTTTCGTTTACGTCGATCTGATAGATCAGCCCCAGCTCCCAGATGTTAATGGGGATTTCCGGGTCATAGACGTTCTTCAGCGCGGCAATGATCTGGTCTTTCATGCAGTCAGCTTCTCATTCAGTGGAAACTACTTCGCCCTTGCCGTCGATGGCCGATTTCAGCGTATGCCAGGCCAGGGTGGCGCATTTCACCCGCGCGGGAAATTCCCGCACTCCCGAAAAGGCCGCCAGCTTCCCCAGGTCCTTGGGAGCCGGCTTCTCCGTAGTCAGCAGGTCGTGGAAGCGCTCCACCATGGCCTCGGCTTCCTCCCGCGTTTTGCCCTTGATGCTTTCGGTCATCAGCGAAGCCGAAGCGGTCGAGATTGCGCAGCCGGATCCCACGAAGCTGATATCGCACACGTGGTTGTTCTCGATCTTGAGATAGAGCGCCAGCTTGTCGCCGCACAGGGGGTTATAGCCCTCCACGCGCTGTGTAGCCTCCTCCATCGTGTGGAAGTTCCGCGGGCGGCGGCTGTGATCGATAATGATTTCCTGATAAAGGTCGTTCAGCATCAGCCGAAGATCTCCTTTACTTTGCCGATTCCCCTCACCAGCTCATCGATTTCTTCGAAAGTGTTATAGAACGCCAGCGAAGCCCGGGTCGTGGCCGGAATGCCGAAGCGGTCCATCACCGGCTGGGCGCAGTGATGGCCGGTGCGCACCGCGATCCCCTCGCGATCCAGAATCGTCCCGATATCGTGCGGGTGCACCCCTTCCAGTACGAACGACAGCACGCTGGCCTTGTCCCGGGCCGTGCCGATGATCCGCACTCCCGGAATCCGTTCCAGTTGCCCGGTCCCATATGCCAGCAGGTCGTGCTCGTAGGCCGCGATCTTCTCCATCCCAATGCCGCTGATGTAATCGATGGCCGCGCCCAGGCCGATCCCTCCCGCGATATCCGGAGTGCCTGCCTCGAACTTATACGGAATTACGTTGTAGGTGGTCCTCTCGAAGCTTACCGTGCGGATCATATCGCCGCCGCCCTGGTAGGGATTCATGCTCTCTAGCAGCGCGGCCTTGCCGTACAGCACCCCGATGCCGGTCGGGCCAAACACCTTGTGTCCCGAGAAAGTATAAAAATCGCAATCGAGCGCCTGCACGTCCACCTTCATGTGCGGCGCCGCCTGCGCCCCGTCCACCAGCACCGGTGCGCCCCGGCGATGCGCCAGTTCCACCATCCGGGCCACCGGATTGACCGTGCCCAGGGCATTGGAGACGTGGGCCAGCGCCACGATCCGCGTTCGCTCGTTCAGCAGCTTCTCGAACTCTTCGAGCACCACCTCGCCGCGTTCGTTGATCGGCGCCACCCGCAGCACCGCCTGCTTTTCCTCGCACAGGATCTGCCACGGGACGATGTTGGAGTGGTGTTCGAGCGCGGTGATGAGCACCTCGTCGCCGGCGCCGACATGCTGCCGGCCATAGGTCTGCGCCACCAGGTTGATGCCTTCGGTGGTACCCCGCACGAACACAATTTCCCGCGCTTCGCGTGCTCCCAGAAACTCCCTGACCTTCTCTCGCGCCTCTTCGTAGGCCTGGGTCGAACGCTCGCTCAGCTCGTGTACCCCGCGGTGAATATTGGAACAGTCCGCCGTATAAAAATGCTGAATTGCTTCGATCACCGCCCTGGGTTTCTGGCTGGTCGCTGCGTTGTCCAGGTACACCAGCGGCTTGCCGTGGATTTTCTGGTCGAGGATGGGGAAGTCTTCCCGGATCCGGTTTACATCCAGCGAACTACTGACGGTTATCATGGAGCCTCTCGAACAACACCTGCTCCAGCTTCTCGCGCATGGGCGCCACCTTGATGCGGTCAATCACGTCCCGCGCGAAAGCATAGGTCAGCAGGTTCCGCGCCTCCTCCTTGCCGATGCCGCGGGACTGGAGATAGAAGATGCTCTCCTGGTCTAATTGGCCGATGGTCGCGCCATGCGTGCACCGCACATCGTCGGCGAAAATCTGCAACTCCGGCTTGGTATTGATGACGGCGTCCTCGGAGAGCATCAGATTCTTGTTCGTCTGCTTGGCGTCGGTCTTCTGGGCATCCTTGCGTACCAGGATCTTGCCGTTGAAGACGGCCCCGCTTCTGCCGTCCAGAATTCCCTTGTACAGCTCATGGCTGGTGCCATGCGGCCGGGCATGGTCCACCGAAATGTGATTGTCCACGTGCTGCCGCCCCGCCACCAGGTAGAACCCGTTCAGCGTGACCTCGGTGCCTTCGGAAAGCACCGCGTTGGCGTCATTGCGCACCAGCGCTCCGCCCAGCGAGATGGAGTGCGAAGTGAAATTCGCCCCACGGCCTTCCTGGGCCTGCAGCATCGCCACATGGAACGCCTGGTTCTGCTCCATTTGCAGCTTGTAATGGTCCACGACGGAGTTCTCTCCGCCCACGATCTCGGTTACCGCATTGGTGAAATAGACCTGGTCTCCCAGCCCGATATAGCTTTCGATGACGGTGAGCTGGCTCTCGCGCCCCACCACGATCAGGTTGCGGGGATGCACGATCGCCGGCTGCGCCCCGGCCGCGGCGACGAAGACCAGATGGATGGGCCGTTCCACGACCGTCCCTTTGGGCACTCGCACAAATCCGCCGTCTTCGAGAAAGGCCGTGTTGAGCGCCACAAAAGCCTGCTGCTCGAAAGCGGCATGGCGCGCCAGATGTTGCTCCACTGCCTCCGGTTCTTCCGCCAGAGCACGGGCCAGGCTGCCGGCCTGCACTCCCGCGGGCAGTACGCCCGCCGTCGAAAGACCCGGCGCGTAACGTCCATTGACGAACACCAGCCGGCACGCCTGGGGATCCGCAAACAGCAGCGTATCCAGCCCGGCCTTCGTCAATCCGTCTGCGTTTCCCGCTGGCGCCTGGAAATTCTCCCGCGCGATGGGAGCGACATTGGTAAACCGCCACTCTTCGTCATGCGTCGTCGGAAATCCCAGCTCCGCGAAGCGCTCGATGGCGCTTTTCCGGATCCGGTGCAGCCAGGGCTGGCCGTTCTTCGCCTGGGCGAACTCCGGAAACTGGGCCAGGTAGACGTTGGGCTGTTCCGCCACTCCGGTCATGCGCGCTCCAGGGCTTCCGCCTCTTCTTCATAAGAGGCGTATCCGGTCTCTTCGAGTTCCAGAGCCAGTTCCTTGCCGCCCGATTTCACGATGCGCCCTTCGGCCAGCACGTGCACGAAGTCCGGGACAATATAGTTGAGCAGACGCTGATAGTGAGTCACCACCAGCATGCTCCGCTCCGGCGAGCGCAGGGAGTTCACGCCGGTCGCCACAATGCGCAGCGCGTCGATATCCAGGCCGGAATCGGTCTCGTCCAGAATGGCGAAGCGCGGCTCCAGCACGGCCATCTGGAAGATCTCGTTGCGCTTCTTCTCGCCGCCTGAGAATCCTGCGTTCACAGCCCGGTTGAGCAGCGCATCGTCCATCTCCATCAGGGACATCTTTTCCTTCACCACGCCCAGAAAGTCCATGGCATCCAGCTCCGGAAGGCTGCGATACTTCCGAATCGTGTTCAGCGCCGCTTTCAGGAAATATAGGTTGCTCACACCCGGAATCTCCACCGGGTATTGGAAAGCCATGAAAACGCCTTCCCGCGCCCGGTCCTCCGGGGAGAGGTCCAGCAGGTTCTTGCCGTCGAACAGAACTTCGCCTTCGGTTACTTCATACAGGTCGCGGCCCGAAAGCACCTGGGCCAGCGTGCTCTTGCCGGAGCCGTTGGGCCCCATGATGGCGTGGACTTCTCCGGGATTCACCGTCAGGTCAATGCCCTTCAGGATCTCCCGGTTGCCGATCCTGGCATGTAGGTTACGAATCTCGAGTAATGACATTGGTACGGTTAACCGACACTTCCTTCCAGGCTGATGCCCAGCAGCTTCTGCGCCTCTACGGCGAACTCCATGGGCAGCTCCCGGAAAACTTCCTTACAAAATCCATTCACGATCATGCCGACGGCGTCCTCGGTCGACAGGCCGCGCTGCCGGCAGTAGAAGATCTGGTCTTCCCCGATCTTGGAGGTAGATGCCTCGTGCTCCACCTGGGAAGAGGTGTTCTTCACTTCCAGATACGGGAAGGTATGCGCTCCACACTTGTCGCCCAGCAGCAGCGAATCGCATTGCGAATAGTTGCGGGCGCCGACGGCGCTCTTCTGGATCTTCACCTGGCCGCGATAGGTGTTCTGGCCATGGCCCGCCGAGATACCTTTCGAGACGATCGTGCTCCGCGTGTTCTTGCCGATGTGGATCATCTTGGTGCCCGTATCGGCCTGCTGATAGTTGTTGGTCAAGGCCACCGAATAGAACTCGCCCACCGAGTTCTCGCCGATCAGCAGACAGCTTGGATACTTCCAGGTGATCGCCGAGCCGGTCTCCACCTGGGTCCAGGAGATCTTTGAATTCACTCCCAGGCACTTGCCGCGTTTCGTAACGAAATTGTAAATCCCGCCCCGCCCCTGCTTGTCGCCGGGATACCAGTTCTGCACCGTCGAATACTTGATGGTGGCATTGTCCAGCGCCACCAGTTCCACGACCGCGGCATGCAACTGGTTAGTATCCCGCATCGGCGCCGTGCAGCCTTCCAGGTAGCTCACATAGGCGCCCTCGTCCGCGATAATCAGGGTGCGCTCGAACTGCCCGGTATTCATCGCATTGATGCGGAAGTATGTGGAAAGCTCCATGGGGCAGCGCACACCTTTGGGGACGTAGCAGAAAGAGCCGTCGCTGAAAACCGCCGCATTGAGCGCGGCATAGAAGTTGTCCGTGTGCGGCACCACCGAGCCCAGGTACTTCTTCACCAGCTCCGGATGCTCCTGTACGGCTTCGGAAAACGAGCAGAAGATAATCCCCAGCTCCTGCAGCTTGTGGCGAAAGGTGGTCGCCACCGATACGCTGTCAAACACCGCGTCAACCGCGACTCCGCTCAGCAACTCCTGCTCTTTCAGTGGGATGCCGAGCTTTTCATAGGTC
>CAZMRK010000411.1:0-3938 GCA_964568355.1 uncultured Solibacteraceae bacterium
AGTGAGCCGAGGCAGGCGAGCGTCTTCTCCATGGGCATCGGCTTGAGCCCGAGGGCGAGCAATCGGCGCGCGACTTCCGGATCGGCGGCCATGCCTTCGTCCGAAACCGGTCCCCAGCCGATACTGAGTGCGTGCCGGCCCTGGCTTCTCCGTTTCGCTGCGAGGGCATCGAGATAGGCATTCGCGGCGGCGTAGTTGGCCTGTCCAGGGGCGCCGAGAGTTGCCGCAATCGAGCTGTAGGTGACAAACACGTCGACACTTGCCGGCAGCAGGTCGAACAGGTGCTGGGCTCCGGCAGCCTTTCCCGCCATGACCGTTTCGAGGTCCTCAGCCCGCATGTTCGAAACGGTGCGATCGGCCAGCACACCGGCGGCGTGAATCACCCCGCGCAGTTCGATGCCGGCTGCGTGCAATCCGGCAAGCAGGCGCTCGACTTCGTTTCGCTGGGACACGTCGGCAGCTTCTATGCGAACGGCGGCACCGGATTGCGTCATCCTCTCGATGTCGGCTGCGGCGGCGGCCGAAGGCTGTTTGCGGCCGACCAGGATCAGTTCGCGTGCGCCGTGCTCGGCGAGCCACAGAGCGGTCCGCCTGCCGAGAGCGCCCAGCCCACCGGTGATGAGCCAGGCTCCCGCGGCTGAGTATGAGGCGGAGTCCAGCGGCTTCGAGGAACTGACGAGACGCGCGCCGAACAGCAGGTCCCCGCGCAGCGCGAGGTGTGTTTCCGTGTGCTGCTGATGGAGAACCGCGCATAGTCTGTCGAGATCCGGTTCGAGTGAAGTGTCGAGGCTGGCACAACGAATTTCGGGATGCTCGGCGGCGAAGCTTGCCAGGAAGGCGTGCAGGGAGGCGGAAAGCGGATGAATCGGAACGTGGTGCCCAGGCACATCCCAGCCGCCAGGAGCGAGGGTCAGCATGCGTACAGCGGAGGAGCTTTCTCTGTGCGCCAGGATGCGGCTGACTTCCAGCAGGCTGCCCAGGGCGACTCTGCAGGCAGGGTCGAAACCTTCCACCACATCGAAGCCCGCGGCGTGAATGATGGTCCCACTGAGGAAGTTCTCCAGCACGCGGGGTTCGGCCAGAGCGCCATCGTCCTGCACGGCGATCCGGGTTGCGGAATGTCCTCCGGCACATAGTTTGTCCGTGATGGCCGCCGCCTCGCGGCCGCCGATGACCAGGAAGGGACCCGCGTCGCTTGCCGGCTCGCCGTCCGAGACCTGTTGCCAGTCGATCGTGAGAATGGGTGCCTCGGGAACTGGGGCGGCCGGGTGCGCACGGCGGGACGTGTCGGCGATCCAGTGCCGCTTGCGCTGAAATGGGTAGGTTGGTAGGACCAGCTTGCGCCGTGCTCCGGATTCGAAGGCGCGCCAATCCAGAGTGAGACCTTCGACAAAAAGCCGAGCTGCGGCAGTAAGGAATTCCGCGTGTTCCTCGTGCCCTCGCGGAACGGAGGCGATGGCTCGTGCGCGCCCTCCGAGCGTGCTGGTCGCCGCGGCGCAGAGTGCGGACCCGGGTCCTACTTCGAGCAGGAGCCATGGCTCGTCGTCACCGCTTACAAGCGAGGTGAGGCCCTGCTGGAATAGCACGGGCTCGCGGAGGTGACGCCTCCAATAGGCGCTCTGCCGAATCTCGTCGCCGCTTTGTTCTCCCGTCAGGTTCGAAAACAGAGGGAGTGACGGCGCGTGCAGATTGACCTGCTGTACCGCAGCCTCGAATTCATCGAGAACCGGGTCCATGAAGGCGGAATGGAAGGCGTACGACACTTTCAAGCGCTTGGCGCGAATGCCACGACCTTTGGCCATCGCTTCGAACTCAGCGACGTCCTCCAAGGGTCCGGCCACGACCACCTGGTCCGGCGCATTCACGGCCGCCAGCGATAAATGGGAGCCGCGAAGCAGCATTCGGGCCGAGGCTTCATCGAGCTCGCATGCGCTCATGGCGCCGGGCGGCATGGCTTGCATCAGCCGGCCCCGCTCGCATACCAGGCGCATGCCTTCTTCCAGAGTGAACACGCGGGCGAATGCCGCTGCCGCAAGCTCTCCGACGCTGTGCCCGATGACCGCATGGACCTCCACGCCGAGCGCTTTCCACTGTTCGGCGAGGGAGCACTCGAAGGCAAACAACGCCGGCTGTGCGATATCGGTGCGCGTCAGGAGGTCCTGATCCTGAGCGTCAAAGCAAATCTCCCGAAGCGAAGCGCCTCGAAGGGCATGGAATACCGCATCGCAGCGATCGAAGACTTCGCGGAAAACGGGAGCGTGACGGTAGAGCTCTCGCCCCATTCCGAGCCGCTGCGCCCCCTGGCCAGAGAACAAGAATCCGACCTTCGGTGGGAGGTCCGGAGCGGTAGCCCGAATGCCGGGTCGAGCGAGCCCCCGCCGCAGGGTATCAACGCTGTTGCAGACGACCGCCAGCCGATGCATGTGGCGCGCTCGACCGCAATTGGCCGTGAAACAGACGTCGCCCAAGTCCAGCTCGGGGTGATTCGAGAGGTGCTGGTCGAGGCGGCTTGCCAGTTCGTCGAGTGCCTGCCTGGTGTGCGCCGAGAGTGTAAGGAGATGATGTCCGTCCGATGCCGGGTGCACACTTTCGGTATCGCGGGGAGGCGCCGCAATCAATATGTGTGCGTTGGTGCCGCTCAGGCCGAAGGAACTGATTCCCGCGACTCGCGGCGATCCGTTTTCCGGCCACGGCGTCAACGCCCGCGGAATCTCCACGGGCAGCGCTTGCCACGGAATGTGCGGGCTCGGCTCACGAAAGTGGACCTGCGGGGGAATGGCCCCGTGTTGCAGTGAGAGGACGACTTTGATCACAGCGGCGATGCCGGCCGCCGCCTCCATGTGGCCGACGTTTGCCTTTACCGAACCGACGATCAGCGGGGGCTTCTGCGCGCGATCGTGGAACACTGCGCCAATCGCCGCCAGTTCGAGCGGGTCGCCGAGAGCGGTGCCGGTGCCGTGAGCTTCCAGGTAATCCACATCGGCAGGGCGAAGGCCAGCCGAGGTGAGCGCCTGTTGCAGGAGCTCTTCCTGCGCCTTGGCGTTGGGCACGGTCAGGCCCGCGCTCGCGCCATCGTGGTTGACCGCCGATCCTTCAATCACGGCCAGGATCCGATGCCCCTCGGCCTGCGCGCGGCTCAAGGTCGTCAGGAGCACGAGGCCGCAGCCCTCGCCTCTTCCGTAGCCATTCGCGGATGCGTCGAATGTTTTGCAACGGCCATCAGGCGACAGTGCGCGGCTTCGGCAAAGGAACAGCGATACGTCGGGCGAGAGGATCAGATTCACGCCGCCGGCGAGCGCGGCGTCGCATTCTCCTTTCCGCAGCGCCTGAGCCGCCAGGTGCAGCGAGACGAGCGAAGAAGAGCACGCTGTATCCACCGTCATCGCCGGGCCCGAGAAGCCCATGGCATATGCGAGCCGGCCCGCCAGAAAACAGTTACCGGTCCCGGTGCCCGTGTAAGCATGGATGCGTTCGGGATCGCCGTAGCCGGTGCTCAGGCTGGCGTAGTCCTGGGTCATGCAGCCGATGAAGGCGCCGATCCGCTGACGCGCCCGGCGGTCGGATGCGATTCCGGCGTGCTCGAGCGTCTCCCACGCCACCTCCAGCAATAACCTTTGCTGCGGGTCGATGGCCGCGGCTTCGCGTGGTGAGATGCCGAAGAACTCGGCATCAAAGGCAGCTACGTCGTCGCGCAGGAATGCGCCGCACCGTGTGTAGATCTTGCCGGGGGCCTCGGGGTCGTCAGAGTATACGGCGTCGACGTCGAAGCGATCGTGCGGAACTTCGACTACGGCATTGACGCCGTCGCGGAGGATCTGCCAGAACGCGGCCGGATTGCTGCCTCCGCCTGGGAACCGGCATCCTATGCCGATAATCGCAATCGGCTCGTTCGCGGCGCGGCCGAGTTCGTCCACGCGCGCCTGCAACTCCTGTATTCT
>CAZMRK010000412.1:0-3987 GCA_964568355.1 uncultured Solibacteraceae bacterium
GCCAGCGTGCCGGGCGACGAAGCCTCCGTAGAGGCCGCCGTGGCCCGCTTCCCCGATCGCTTCTTCGGCTATTTCATGTTCAATCCCACCGTCGCCGATGTTCCTGTCCGGCTCGAACGCGCGCTCGCCGGGGGCCGCCTGCAAGGTATCTGCCTGTTTCCCGCCATGCACCGTTACGCCCTCTACGAGGAGCGGATCCGCCCCGTATTCGAAGCAGCCGCGAAGTACCCCGGCACGGTGGTTTTCGTGCATTGCGGCGTGCTTACCGTGGGCGTCCGCAAAAAGCTCGGTCTGCCCTCGCCGTTCGATATGCGCTTCTCCAACCCCATCGACCTGCATGCGATCGCACTGGAGTTCCCTAAAGTGAATTTCGTACTCCCTCATTTCGGAGCGGGATATTTCCGGGAGGCATTGATGTTGTGCGACTTATGTCCCAACGTCTCGCTCGATACCTCCAGCAGCAATAGTTGGGTACGCTATCAACCCGAGCATCCCGATCTGAAAAAAGTGTTCCGGCGCGCGCTGGACGTGGCCGGTCCGCAGCGCCTGCTGTTCGGTACCGATTCGTCTTTCTTCCCGCGGGGCTGGCACACCCAGATTTTCGAGGTACAGGTACGAACGCTCTATGAGCTTGGCTTAAGTGAGGGGGATGCCCGGGCTATCTTGGGGGGGAACCTCGCCCGCCTTCTGACCGCCCCGAGAGACTGAGAAAAACCGCCCGCCGGCTCCACTACATCAAGCAATGTTCATTCGCATTCGCTGGTTGGGGTGGGGTCTGCCTCAACCCGACCGGGACCGTTTGTCCAGTTTCCGGCGTGTGCTGCATTCAGCCCTTTCCACCCGCCGCTATGGAGTCCTCCTGGAACGGGCGGGGTGGGGGACGCCGGAAGCAATCGCGCGAATCGACTCGTTGGACAACACGCTGGCGGCGCTGCCCTGGATTCCGGTCCAGGTCCTCCGCGAGCAGCCGGAGGAATTCGAAAACCGTGCTGCGCTGGTCGATCCGGCGCCCCGCTTTACTTACCCGTTTCACCCCGCCCCGCGGATCGTTTTTTTCGATGGCAGCGGCCCCTTGCCCCGCCTGTCCGAGGAAGAGACGCTGGCCGCCAGCCCGCAGGTACTGCGCGAACAGGCTCTGCGGATTCTCACCGGATCAGCCGCTCCGCCGCGCGTCGATCACGCCATCCTCTCTCTCGCCGGAACTCGTGACGGCGCCTTGACGCTGCGCGATCGGGATCTGCTGTGGCGCGCTTTTCGTGTTCCCGTCTTCGAACAGTTCCTGGATGGCGACGGACATGTCATGGCCGGCGAGTGCGAGGCTCACGAAGGCTTGCACGTAGCCGGCGACGCCGGGATCTTCGAACTGCACCAGGGCGAACTGTTCTTGACCTCGCTGGTCGCCCTGCGCCGCCCCGCCTTGCGCTTGGGAACCGGCTTTCGCGGAGAGATCGCTACCGAGACCTGCCCCTGCGGCCGTCCTGGTTTGCGCCTGCGCGATTTTCGCCCCGCCGAGCCGCCCCCTCCCGCCGACGCCGCTCATCCGCCCCTGGACCGTTCCCGCCAGCAAGCGGATGGAGCCGGCCTACTTGCCGGATAGCTTCCGCTGAATACGCTGCACCTGCGCATTCAGTCCGTCAAACTGCCGCAGATCTTCTTCCGCCAGCGTAATCGAATTCTGGATTCGTGAGAGATCGATGTTGGTGACCGCTCCGGGATCGTTGCGCCGGTTGTCCAACATTCCGGCAATCGAACGATACTGCTCGGTCACGTCGCGATAGCGGCGCAAGATCCTCCTCAGCGTGGCGTCCTGACGGACGTAGATGTCCTGCAGTTCCGAGATCGATTGCCTCATCTGCGAGAGATGCTGCGAATCGGCAGAGGTCTGCTGGCGTAGCTTCTGGTCGGCGACCTCGGTCTGAATCAGGCGGTCACTTTTGGTCTTCAGCTCTTTTTGCAGGGCGTCGACGAGGTTCTTGCTCGCCGCCAGGCTGTCTTTCAGATCCGCTTCCGACGCCGTCAGCCGCTGATTCTCCGCATTCAGCCTGCCAACCTGCGCTTGCAGGTCCAGCACGCGGCTATCCAGTTGGCTGATCGAGGCAGTTGCTTGCGCCTGGCTCTCCTGCAGCTTTTGAATGATCTTGGCGGCGTCAGCGGCAACCTTCGCGGAAGCGCTTTCCAGAGAATCCTTCTCTTCCGCCTCCGGGCGACCTTCGACAGCAGGCTGCCGCGCTGCGCGGGCGGCGGCCAGTTGTTTCTCCAACTCCGCCACCTGCGCCCGCAAACGCTGATTTCCAGCTTCCGCCTGCGCCAGACGGAGAGCCTGCGCGGCGTTCCGCCGGGCCTGCCAGATCGTCACCCCAGCGCCGGTGAGCAACAGCAGTGCCGCCAACGCCAGAGCCAGCCAGAATTTCGGTTTCACAAGGTCACCTCGTCTTCAAAAAGAACCGTGTGCGGTAATTCAGAGGGCGCTTATCTTCCGCGTCCAACTGCACCTGCACGTGCTTGAACTTCCGTTCCGGCACAGCCAGCGTAACACTGTACTGGGAGGAAATCAGCCCTATCATGCGGTGTACCGCCTCCGGAATTTCCGCGCTCGAACGGCAGAAAATACTGGCGCCGCCGGTCAGTTCGGCGATTTGCTTCAGTCCGTTTTGATACGCTTCCCCCAACCGGTCCCCGCGATAGCGCAGGTGCACGACAAAGACCGGCGCCTGCCAGGACATCATCGTGGCGGTCAGTTTGGAGAACTTCTCCTGAATCAGCGCCTCCGGGAAGCGCCGGCTGAGATCGTGCGTATCACTCGAATTGATCACCGGATTGGTGTAGTCTTCGCGATAGTTTTCAATCTCGCTGTCGGTTACATAAAGGATCGCCACCCGCACCGAAGTCTTCGAGAGAATTCCCTCGCCCACGCGCGCCGCCATCTCTACCGTATCGAGAAACCCGGCCTTGCCGCTCACCGGCAGGTTGCGCACCGCTTCGGTTGCCGCCTCGCGATCCGCCGTCGGATCGATCATCACTCTCAAGCCGTCCTGGGCGCGCATCAACCCCACATACGTCGCCGGCGGCAGCTTCTCGATCTCTCTCACCAGAGCGTCTTTGGCCGGTTCGACGTACGAAAGATCCCCTACCATGTCGAGAACGGTCAGAATCATCAGATCGTCCTGGGGACCGCGTAACCTCACCACGCGCACGTCGGTACCGGCCAGTCTGGCATGAAGGTCCGCAAGCGTCAAAGGCTGGTCCGCCCGGGCATCCGCCCACACCGGAACCCGGATCTGGCGTATCGCTGTCTTGGGCGGCGGCGCGGCCGGCAGGCAAGCCAGACACCCGAGGACCGCCAACCAGCGTGACTTCGGGCACGCCACTAAAAGCTGAACCTCAAACCCAATTGGATCACCCTTCCGCCTCGCGAGCCGATAATCTTGCCCGCGTTGACGTTCGGGGCGCTGGCCGGGCCAATGACGTTGTCGGGATAGTTCCAGTTGGCGTGATTCAGGCAGTTGAATCCGGCCGCGCTGAATTCGATCGTCCGGTCTGCCGCCAGCGCAAAACGCTTGTTGAAGGACATGTCCAGGTTCTGCGAGCCTGGGTTGAAGACGCCGGGAATGGTGCGCGGTGCATTGCCGATCGTGAAATCCGCCGGCTGGTCGAAGGCGGCCGCGTTGAACCACTGGTCGGGACCGGGATTCGCCACGGACGGATCCACGCCCGGAACGTAATTCACGTGCAACGCCTGCACCACGCCGCCGGTGTTGTTGTACTGCGGAATCGGGTAGATGGGAGTGCCGCTGTAGAGCGCGGCCATCCCGGTGATCGACCATCCGTCGATCAGGTACTTGCGCCAGTCGGGAAAATTCAAAAAGGGCTTGTTCGTCCCCATCGGCAGCTCATAGACGTAAGTCAGTTGAAACTGCTCGGGCACGTAACCGGCAGTCAAGGCCCACTCGTTCTGCCGGTTGAAAAAATCCTGTTTTCCGTACGGAC
>CAZMRK010000413.1:0-12992 GCA_964568355.1 uncultured Solibacteraceae bacterium
CGTCCGTGATGAGGCCGGCGAGCCGCCGGCCGGGGCCAGCGACGCAAGCGGCTCCCAGAGGGCGGGCGGTCATGGCGATGACCACCTGTTTGAGAGAATCCTCCGGCGAGGCCCAGGCGAGATCCGTGTGCATGGCCTCACGGACGCGCAGCCGGAGATTGCGGCCAAGCTGCCCGGAGGGATGGAAGCGGCCGAACTGCTCGGGGGTGAGACCTCGCGCCTCGATCAGAGCGATGGTAAGCGCGTGGCCGATGGCCATGGCGACGATGGCGCTGGCGGTAGGGGCAAGGTTGTTTTGGTCGGCTTCCCGCTCCACCGACGCGTCCAACACGACGTCCATTTCGGCGGCGAGCGGAGAGGAGGGATTCCCGAGGATTCCAATCAAGGGGGAGTGAAACTCGCGCAGGGGTGGCACCAGGCGCAGGAGTTCGGCACTGGTGCCGCTTTTGGAGAGCATGACCGTCGGATCGCCCGGAGAATAGATGCCGAGATCGCCATGGCCGGCTTCCGCGGGATGCAGGAAGACGGCGGGCGAGCCGGTGCTGCGCAGGGTAGCGACCAGTTTGCGGGCGATGTGGCCGGACTTGCCGATGCCGGTCACGACGATCTTGCCCGGATGCGAGCGGAGGATCTGGACGGCACGGATGAGCTCGCCGTTCAGGCGAGCAGCAGCCGCGGAGAGCGCCGCGATCTCGATCTCCATCGCACGTTCGGCGGCTGCCAACCATCGTTCGGGCTGGTCATGGCTCTGCATAACCGGATTGTAGGCGGATTCGCCGGCTCCGGGGAGTATGGCGCTCAACGCAGGCGGCCGTCCCACCGGAGACCGATGCGCCAGAGGCGCGGTGCGCCGACGTTCGGAGTGGGGCTGAACGCCGTATAGAACTGGCGGTCGAGCAGGTTTTCGATGGCGAGAGAGGCGGACAGGTTCTTGGCCAGATATTGCCGGACGACCAGTTGCACGACGGTGAAACCGGGCAGCAGGAACTGGTTGAGGTCGTCATCGAACTGGGAGGCATAGCTGCGTATTCCGGCTGAAGCGAAAGTCCCGCCTCGCGAATAAGTGAGGCCGGCCGAACCCTGGTGCCGCGGCACCTGGGAGAGCCGCGGGCCGGTGGAGAAGCGCGAATCCACGTACAGGTAGCCGATCTCGCCGCGCCAGTTGCGCCAGCGCTGCTCGGCGCTGAGTTCCGCTCCGCGGCTGAGAGCGGCACTGGCGTTCTGCCGCTGGCGGATGATCTGGTTGGCGGAGCTGGAGAGGGTCACGTTGCTGATCAGGTCGGAGAGCGAGTTCCGAAAGAAGGTGAGGCGGACGGCACCGGACTCGCCGACATAATCGAGGCCGGCCTCGGCGCCAAATACCTTTTCCGGGTGGAGGGCGCTATTCGCCTGGGTAAGAGCATTTCCCTGCTGGAAATTGCGGAACAGCTCATTGAGCGTCGGTGCACGAAAGCTGCGATAGACCGACCCGCGCGCGCGCCAGCGCTTGCGTCCGACAACGAAGCCCGCGCTCGGGCTGAAGAAGGTGCTGTCCTGGCCGGTGAAGCTGTGGCGGGCCCCGAGAAAAAAGCGGGCGGGACCGAAATTCTTATCGGTTTGGACGAACAACCCGTGCTGGAACTGGCTGCCACCGCCTACGCGGAGGAGCGTGGGGAACAGATAGTCGGTACTGTAGCCTTGGGTGCGATAGAGATCGCCGCCGCCGGTGAGATTCCAACCGTTCTGGTGGTGTTGCCAGAAGGCAGCCCCGCCGCCGGCTTCGGAGGGAACGCGCTGGTTGTAGGTGAGAGTCTCCGTATTACGGCCCGGGGCTACTGAGGAAAAGGTACTGCGAAAGCCTTCGCGGCTGTAAAAGCCAAGCAGCGATAGCGAATCGTTGGTCATCTGCCGCTCATAGTGGAGCGCGATTTCGCCCATGCCAGTGGAGTTGTGCTGCAGCATGGTGCCGTTCTGTCGCTGCTCGGCGAGGATATCGGTTTTGAAGAACATGCGATTGGCGCCGCCGAAATAGTCCAGCCGCAGGTTGCTGGTGGTGAAGCGGACGTTGGAGCGGGTATCGGCGCGGCCACGCAGATTTTCCGGAATGATGAAGTAACCGTCGGTGGTATAGGCACGACCGTAGCCGGAGATGGCCCAACGGGACCAGAGGTTGGAGAATCCGGCGGTGACGTCGTGAGAGTCCTGGTTCCCGCCCTCGTAGGAGGCATCCAGGTGAAGGTGCTCGGGCTCGCGGGTAAAAAGGCCGATGGCGCCGCCCATGGCTCGATCGCCGAAGATGCTGGTAGAGGCGCCCCGGGAGACTTCCACCCGATTCAGCTCGGTAGGCATGAAGCGGGTCCAATAAACCCAGCCTCCGAAAGGGTCGTTGGCGGGAATGCCGTCCCAGAGAACGAGGCTGCGGCTGGTGCCGGACGCCGCCATGCCTCGCAGCGACACGCCTTGCGTGGTGGGATGGGCGACCAGGCTGGAGGAACGCCGATAGAGGCTGAAACCCGGGATCTGGCGCAGACGGTCGTCCATGTCGGTGCCGGGAATCTGGTCGAGGCGTTCGCGGTCGACCACGGAGATGTTGGCGGGAGTTTCGGTATCAATGTGCTCCACGACGGTGATGGAGGTTTTCACCGGGGGAAGCTTATCCGGCGGCTGGTCCTGTTGGGCGGGCATCAGGCGTGGGAAAAGCATCACGCCCAAGCATACGAGCAGATGCCCAACCGCGATCCTGGAACCGGTCGGGGGCAACACTAAGAACGATTTGATAGCTGCTTTCATTCGCAGGGGACTCCGGAGGTTTCCCCGGGCGGGGAGACACCAGCGCCAGGTACTTCAGAATAGTATATACGTCGGCTTCTTCCGGAGTGCGGCACGAGAACTCGTGAGTGCGGAAGTGAATGCCAATGGCGCGTTCGGCGAGCCGCCAGGCAAGGAAAGCGCAGCAATTGACGGCGTTTTCGAACCAGGCCTCCTCGCCGTGGGGGATGTCGAGGTCGAAGAAGATTTCGATCGACTGCTCTTGCTCGCGCGCAAATTCGCGGACCTGGAGGTGACCGGTGTGGGCGGTGGCTTTCCAGTCTACGTGGCGGGAGCTCTCGAAGGCCTGATAGGGACGGATGCGATAGAAATCGCGGCCCAGACCGCGGTAGTGAGTCTCGATTTCGCCGCGGATGCCGGCCAGCAGATCTTCGAAGCCGGGCTGAGAATCGAGAGGAGGGTAGACCAGGATCTCACGGCGCAGCGTGACGCGCACGGTTTTTTCCAGGAACCCGAAGGGGAAGCGGGTGGAGAACGCAAAGCTATTTTGGCTGTGGGCGCCGCGCCGGGCGAAGCGCACGGCCACGGTTTCCTCGATGATCGCGCCGCCGGGGATTACCGGGAAATAGACGGGCGAGGTCAGGACCGGCGGCGTGCCACTTTCGATGCCGATGACGTGGATGGAAAACGAAGGCATCCAGGACTTGGAATTGCGGACATAGAGATGCGCGGAAGTGATGCGGCCGGCGGCGACATGCTCGGGCAGGAGGAAATCTAGCTCGAGACCGGCCAGGCAGAGGCGGCTGATGAAGCTCGAAACCATGAGTGTGGCGAGCATGGCCGCCAGGATCAGGAAGAGCAGGTTGTTGGCGGAGGCCGCGGCGGCCGAGGCCACGATCGCCACGGCGCAGAAGAAGAGCAGGCCGCTGCGGGTGACGCGGTATTTGACCCGACGCAGCAATAACCTCCGCAGTGCCTGGATGCGTGCTCGCACGGTCCCCACATCTGTTGTGTCACAATCGAAGATCCATGTCGAGTGTATCTGCGGTGGGAGGTGGGGAGAAACCCCGCCTGCGGCGCGCGCTGGGTCTGTGGGACCTCGTGTTCTATGGCATCATTCTGATCCAGCCGACGGCGCCGATGCCGATCTTCGGAGTCATCAGCCAGGAGGCACGGGGGCACGTTGTCACCACGATTCTGATCGCCATGTGCGCCATGCTGTTTACGGCGATCAGCTATGGGCGCATGGCGCGAGCCTATCCCAGCGCGGGATCGGCTTATACGTATGTGGGACGGGAGATCCACTCGGGACTTGGATTCGTGACCGGGTGGAGCATGGCAATGGATTACATGCTCAACCCGATCATTTGCACCATCTGGTGCAGCAAGGCTGCGATGAATATCGCGCCCGAGATTCCCTACGCGGGGTGGGCCATCTTTTTCGCGCTGCTGTTCACGGTGCTCAACTTGCGAGGAATTCGCAGTTCAGCACGAACGAACGAGTTTCTGGTGGCCGCGATGTCATTGGTCCTGGTTTACTTCTTTATCGCCTCAGCGCGGTACATTCTGCACCTGCCGGCCGTCTCCTACACCAGGCCGTTCTACGATCCAGCGAATTTCTCCTGGGGAGCGATCTCGACAGGCACCTCGATCGCGGTGCTCACCTATATCGGCTTTGACGGCATTTCGACGCTCTCTGAAGAAGTGAAGAATCCACGACGAAATATCCTGCTGGCGACGGTACTGACCTGCCTGATCACCGGCGTATTGGCGACCCTCGAGGTGTATGCGGGCCAACTGGTGTGGCCGGATTTCAGGAGCTATCCGGATGTGGACACAGCGATCTCGTTTGTGGCGGGGCGGGCAGGCGGAGTGCTGCTGTTCCAAGTGGTGAATGCCACGCTGCTGGTGGCGACGATCGGGTCAGGCATGGGATCGCAACTGGCGGCGGCGCGCCTGCTTTATGGCATGGGCCGGGACAATACGATTCCGCGGGGATTTTTCGGCGTGATCGAAGCCAAGCGGGGCGTGCCGCGCAACAATGTGCTGTTCACGGGTGCGCTGGCGCTGGTGGGAGCCTTCCTGATGAGCTACCAGTTGGGCGCGGAGTTGCTCAATTTCGGGGCTTTTATTGCGTTCATGGGAGTCAACGCCGCCGCTTTTACACACTACTACCTGCGGCAGCCGGAGAAGAAACTGGGCAACCTGTTGCCGCCACTGGCGGGCTTTTTGATCTGCCTGTACATCTGGCTCAGTCTGCGTACACCGGCGAAGATGGCTGGCGGGCTTTGGCTCCTGGTCGGTATCGGCTATGCGGCCTGGAAGACCGGCGGATTCCGACGGGCGATCGTGTTTTCCGAGCCGCCGTCCGACTAAGCCGTCAACCCTACACTGCTGACAACTGCGTCTCGAGAACGTGCTGGAGTCGAGCCGCATGCGCGTGTGGACTGACCGCTTCCCCTAGTACTCATCTTTTTGTGTTCAGCTATGCCGAACAAAGATTGACCTTAGGAAAGTGGCTAAATATACTCTTACCCGCAGCAACGTTATGTATGATCTATCCATGCGGTCAGCAAAGCTGAACAGAAAGACGCGTGCTCCGCGCGACTACGCTGTCTCGTCGGTCCGTAAGGCCCTGGAACTTCTGGGCTGCTTTACACCCCGCGCCACTTCGTGGCCGCTTTCCGAGCTTGCCCGTACGGTGTCTATTCCGAAAAGCACAGCGCACAACCTGCTGCGTACGCTCCAGGCATTCGATCTCGTTCGCCAGGATCCCGAAACTCACCTCTATCATCTAGGTCCACGCGCTCTCGAACTCGGGCTGGCCTTCTCGCGCGGGACGGATCTTCTCTCTCTGGCCCGCCCGCAGTTATCCCGCCTGGCGGAGACTTGTGGGGAGACGGTCAAATTGGGCGTTCTCTCCCGTGATCAGGTGCTGATCATCGCGGCGGCGGAATCGCGGCATCAACTGCATACGCGCGGGGATGTGGGCACGCGATGGCCCCTGCACTCCACCAGCCTCGGAAAAGCCATTCTCAGTGTCCTGCCGGCCGAGAAAGCCGCCGAAATTCTCACCCACCAGGGGATGCAACGCTTCACTCCCGCCACGCTGACTACCTGGGCGGAGCTGGAGGGTGAACTCAAACGAATCCGCAGCCGCGGCTATGCCCTGGACCTGGAGGAGAACGAGTCGGGTGTGTGCTGCATCGCGGTGCCGGTCACCGATTCTTTGCAGCGCACGGTCGCGGCCATCAGCATCTCCGGCCCCTGTGTGCGCATTCGCGGGGCCGCACTGGAAGAGTTCACCGGGCACGTGATGACCGCTGCCCGTACCATCGCCAGGTATCTGGACCAGGAAACCCTATGAATATTTCCGCCATACACGGAATCATTCCGCCCATGGTCACGCCGTTTCGGAAAGATAACGGCATTGACGAGCAGGCTCACCGCGCGGAGGTGCGCTATCTGATCGAAACTGCGGGGGTCCATGGAATTGCGGTCTGCGGCAGCACCGGCGAGGGCCACACGCTTTCCACTGAAGAGACCCGCCGGATCACCGCGTGGACCGTCGAAGAGGCGCGCGGCCGCGTCCCGGTGATCACCGGCATCATCACCAATAGCACAGCCTCCGCGGTGGAACGCGCCAAAGCCGTGGCCGACCTTGGTGTGGTCGCTCTCCAGGTGACACCGGTTCACTATGTTTTCCGGCCGGACGACGATTCCCTGTTGCGCCACTTTGCCGCTATCACTGAGCAGAGCGGCCTTCCGGTCATCATCTACAATGTCGTCCCCTGGTCGTACCTGCTGCCGCCGCTGCTGGTGCGCATTCTTAAAAGCGTGGAAGGAGTGATCGGCGTCAAGCAGAGCGCCAGCGATATGAAGGCTCTGGCCGATCTTTTGCTCCTCATCGAAGAGGCGGAGATCGCGGACCGCGTGCGCATTCTTTCCGCGGTCGATGCTCTGCTGTACCCCTCGTTTCAACTTGGTTCCCACGGCGCTGTAGCTGCCATCCTGACGGCTGCGCCGGAATGGTGTGTATCCCTATGGAACGCCGTTCAGGCCGGCCGTCAGGAAGAAGCGCTTCGCCTTCATAAGAATTTGCTGCGGCTGTGGAACGCTCTGGACGCTCCGAATCTGCCTGCAAATGTGCGAGCCGCCATGCGGCTTTGCGGGCGGGATGGAGGCGTCCCGCGCCCGCCGATGCCGGCCAGTTCCCAGGCCCAGGAGGAACGCATCCGTCAGGCCTTTGTCAAAGCTGAACAACCCGTCTCGCTGCGCTAACCAGGCGAGGCCGAAGGAGTGAGTATGTCATATCGAACAACACATATCTTGTTAGCCGTTGTACTGCTCGGCAGCATGACGGCGGGTATCCTCTTTGGACAGGGCGCCGCCACCGGATCCATCAGCGGCCGTGTCAGCGATCCCGCCGACGCGCCTGTTCCCAACGCCAGCGTGAAGATCACCAATTCCGATACCGGTGCGACGACCTCTGCTGCCACTACCTCTGACGGTTTCTATTCCGTCCGTTTTCTGCTTCCGGGGACTTATACAGTCGAGGTTAGCGCGCAGGGTTTTCAGAAAGTAGTTCAGCCCAATGTGGTGGTTACCGTCGCCGGAAGCCCAACGGTCAATCTCAGCCTTTCGATCGGCAGTCTCACGCAGACGGTAACCGTCCAGCAGTCCGTGGGGCTGGTGGAATTGCAGAACTCTGACCGCAGCGCCGAAATCGATTCTACCCGCATGGCGAATACGCCTTCTCAGGGACGCAACATCATGGGTCTGGCCTGGAGCGCCCCCGGTATGACGGTCGCCTCTAACGCCAAGAGCTTCACTCCTTACGATAATGCGGGGTCCACCAATGTCTCCATCAATGGCGGTCAGCCCAAATCCAATGAAATGGTGATCGATGGTGTGCCCAATCGCGGCGGCGACGGCGGCGGACTTTTCGGGACTATTCCGACGCAGGAATCGGTGGCGGAGATGAAAGTGATCACCAATGCCTACAGTGCGGAGTACGGGCGCACTACTGGCGGTGTGATCAACGTCACCACTAAGTCAGGTACCAACCAGTTTCATGGTGAGGTCTACGAGTACAATCGCAGCACGGGTCTTGCGGCCAACCAGTTTGAACGCAATCTCGCGGGTGCGGAGATCCTGCCGGTGCATTTCAATACCGGCGGAGGCGTGATCAGCGGACCGGCCATCCGGGATAAACTGTTCTTCACGTTTGAAACTTCCCGCCTGCATACGACCAGCCGCAAGTCCTTCATCGGCAACGTGCCCACCGAACTGGAGCGCGCCGGGGACTTTTCCCAGAGCTATGCCATCGTGAGTGGGAAGCCTCAGCCAGTCATCATCTACGACCCGTGGTCCACTACCTTCAATCCCACTACCGGACAATACACGCGTATGAGCTTTCTGGCGGAAACCGGTGTCAATGCCATCCCCGCCAGCCGCATCAGCCCGGTAGCTACGGCATTGTTCAAGTTTATTCCGCTTCCCAACGCACAGGGTGTGCCGTATACCAACGCTAACAACTATGTACCTTCGGGCGGAACGCAGCCTCGCGGAGACCTTAGCACGTATATGCCGCGGGTCGACTGGAACATCAACGACAATACGCGCTTCAGCTTCCGGTACATTCGCAACAACTTCAACTCCTACGACGTCCCTTTCTATCCCAACGCCGCCGATTTGAACACAGGATTTCCTTTCACGCGGGCTAACAACAACATCTCCGTCAACCTGACGCGCACCTTGTCGCCCACCAGCGTTCTGGACATTCGCGTTGGACTCCAACGATACGTTACCGGCAACCAGAGCGTGCGCAACGGCGCGGGTCCCGCCGATCTGGGCTTCAGCCAGCAGTTTATTTCGCAGACGCCGGATGCTTTCCCCGTGTTCCGCTTTGGCGGCGGCACCTTCGGTGGTGCGACCTTCAGCGGCGCAGGCGCCTCGGCCGGGAATTTCAACCCTGACCAGATCAACAATCTGGATGTAGCCTGGTCCAAGATTGTGGGCCGCCATACCTTGAAGATTGGCGGTCAGGAGCGGCTGGAGCGGGTGTACAACCTGAACCCCGGCAACAACGCGGGCGCTTTCAATTTCTCGCCTACTGATACCAGCTACAATCCGCAGATCAACGATCCGGCGGCCGGCCATCCCCTGGCTTCGTTTTTGCTCGGTGTGGGTAGTGGCACGATCGATTTGAACTCGGCTCCGGCGCGTCAGTCCCTGTCCACCGCGCTCTATATTCAGGACGATATCAAAGTTACGTCGCGGCTCACGATCAATGCCGGGTTGCGCTGGGACTACACCGGTCCCATGACCGACCGGTACAACGCGATGACGGGCATCTTTGACCCCGAACAGAAAAGTCCCTTGCAACCTCCGGGATTCCGCACCATCTACGGCGGCCTGACCTTCCCCGGAGTGAATGGACTGTCGCGCAGCGTCTATGATGCGGCGCATACCAACTTCGGCCCGCGGTTGGGCGCCGCCTTCGCTCTGGATCAGAAGACCGCTCTACGCGCCGGGTGGGGAATGTTCTACGGCCCCATCTGGTATGATCCAGGCTCAGCCGGATTCAGCCAGAGCACGACCTGGGTCAACTATGACACCAACATGATTCCTCTGAACCTTCTCTCCAATCCCTTTCCGGACGGGCTGATCAATCCGGTCGGATCCGGCAGGGGACTGGCTACCAACATCGGGAGCAGTATTACGTTCATTGACCCGCACGCGCGCGAGCCGCGCTCTCGGCAATTCAGCTTCGAGGTCCAGCGGGAACTGCCCTGGGGGATACGCGCCAGTGCCGGCTATGTCCTGAATCTGGTGGATCGTTTGCCGGTCAGCAAAGATCTGAACGCCTGGAGCCTGGATCAACTTGCGCTGGGGGCCGCCGGGCTCAACCAGCGCGTGAACAATCCCTTTGCCGGTCTGGTGCCCGGTTATGCCCTGAACCAGGCGACCACGACTTATGGACAGCTCATCAAGCCGTTCCCCCAGTTCACCACCGTGACCGAGCAGAACATTCCTATCGGCAAGTCGCGTTATGACGGCCTGCAACTCTACCTGTTGAAGCGCTTCTCTGGCGGGCTCAGCTTCAGTGTGGCCTATACCGTGAGCAAGCAGATGGACCGGATCGGATACCAATATCCCACCGATGCCAACCTGGAGAAGACCATCGATCTGTATGACATTCCCCAGAGGCTCGTGCTCAACGGTTCGTGGGAATTGCCCTTTGGACACGGGAAACCGCTGGCGGCGCATCTGCCGTCCGTCCTGAATCGTGTTGTCGGCGGGTGGCAATTCAACTATATGATCACCTTGCAGAAGGGTATGCCGTTCCAGTTCCCCACCACCGTGATGCCCATCGCGGGAGTCGACCCCAACGACATTACCGGCGGACAAAATCTGAATCATTGGATCAATCCGGCTGCCTATGCCGTGAACAACGATCCCTTTATCCCGCGCCGCTGGTCCGTCATCAACGGCAATCTACGCCGCCCGCCGATTCACAATTTCGATTTGGGCGTTACCAAGAACAACCGAATCACCGAACGATTCAATTTTCAGATCATGGGGTTGTTTATCAACGCCTTCAATACACCGCAGTTCTGGGATGGACCGAGCAATTGTTCCAGCCCGGCCCAGAACTGTTTCGGTCAGATTGCCGGCTACAACACGCAGAGCAACCTGCCGCGCCAAGTGCAATTGGCAGGGCGGCTAACCTTCTGATTCATAGCAGTGATGCCAACAGCAGCGATGAGATCGATTCGTTCTATGCACTTTTCCCCAAATTCCGTTATCTTGCCGGCCATGCTCGTCTGGATGGCGCCGGCGTTGCCTGCCGCCTCGCCATCCGGAATCCGTCCGCTCATCTCCCCGTCTTTGGCGAAGGTGGCCCCGGGGGGATCCCAGCGGTTTCAAGTAAGCTTTGCGGGGCATCGTTCCGCTTCAGCGGAGTGGTCCGTAAATGGCGTCCCGGGAGGCAGCGCGGCTCTTGGGCATATCACGCCGGCGGGAGTCTATAGCGCTCCCGCCGTTGCCCCCACACCTCATGAAATTCACATCGGCGCCACAATCAAAGGAGCCACTCGTTTGCAGGCATGGGCCACCATCCTGATGAGTGATGGCAACCCGGTGTACAAACTTGTCTCCAGTTGGGGGGAAAAGGGCAAAGGCCCCGGCAAATTCATCGATCCGCACAGTATCTGCTTTGGCCGAGATGGCAATCTGATCATTGTCGATTCCATTCCCGGGTACGTTTATCGCTATACCAAGGAGGGCAAGTATCTGGGTGAGGTCGGCTCCGGTCCCGGACACGGGGCAGGCCAATTCGACGGCCCACGAGATGCGCAGGTGGACGCGGACGGAAATATCTTTGTCGCTGATGGGAACAACGGACGGATTCAGGTGTTCGATCCCTCCGGGAAATTCCTTCGTGCGTTCGGCGAGAAGGGTAAGGCGCCTGGGCAGATGCTGCGCGTCCATGCGATCTGGTTCGGTACTGAGGGCCGCCTATACGCCGCCGACGTAGACAACAGCCGGATCATGGTGTTCAGCCATGCGGGCAAGTTCCTGTTTGAATGGGGGCACGACGGCCGCGGTCCCGGGGAATTTCACGCGCCCCACGGCTTGGGCGGAGATGCCAACGGCGACCTGTTCGTCTCCAACTACTGGGGGCCCTGCCAGAAATTCACCGGCGATGGGCGTTTTCTTCTGGAATTTGCACCGGCCAGCCAGACAGGCGGCCCTACGCATTGGCACAGCATGACCAGCGACCGCTGGGGCGACGCCTACCTGATGTCGCGCGACAAGGACAATCGCAACAGCATCGTCAAATACAACAACAACGGCTCGCTCGTCACGAGCTGGCCTCCGCTGCGAAGCGTCAGCGAATGGGGTGTTAAGGCGGCCGCAGTCGACTGCGATGGCACAATCTATGTCGCTGTCGAGTCCAAAGCTCGCGTGGGTATCGAAATATATCGAGAAGAATAGCGTCGCAGCCGGCTCGCCCATCCTTCGCTCCAAAAAAACTCCCTCCTCCGCCGCCCCGGCGGAGGATTATATATCCCACCGGCAACACTCGGGTTGAGGTAAAAACCTGCCCTAATCCGTGTTTGTTTTCTGATAGAAATCACTGCTGAATTTCGCTTTTATCTGATGAAGGAGACAGCGGTAGATTTCGAGCCGCAGAAGTGATACGCCATGCGGCGCTCCCTCACTATCGGTTATCAATTCACAACTGGGAAGCTCAGATGGAACAAGTCACGCTGGTGGATGAGAGGGATTCCGCAATTGGCGCCGAAGAGAAAATGCGAGCGCATCTGGACGGGAAATTACATCGGGCATTTTCGATCTTCGTGTTCAATTCCGAGCAGGAGCTGCTGCTACAGAGACGGGCTCATGCCAAATATCACTCCGGTGGGCTGTGGTCGAACACCTGCTGTGGGCATCCCCGTCCGCATGAAACCGTGACGGCCGCGGCGAAGCGGAGACTGCGGGAGGAGATGGGCTTTGTCTGCGGCCTGGAGGAGTCATTCGGCTTTCTGTATCGAGCGGAACTCGATCATGAGCTGATCGAGCATGAATTCGATCATGTGCTGGTCGGCCAGTTCGACGGCGAGCCCCACCCTGACCCGGCGGAAGTTTGCGAATTTCAGTGGCTGAGCCTGGATCGATTGCGGCGCGCGCTCGCGACCACGCCCGAAAGCTTTACCTACTGGCTGAAAGTGGCGCTCGAAAAAAAGAACTGGGATTTGCGTGTCTCCGGGTGCAACGGTCCCTTTGCCAATCTCACTACCGGGGGAATGGGGAGCGGATGCTGACGGTTTCACTGTTGTTCCCGACCGGAACCGACCCACGCAGCCCGTATCTTGCCTTGCCTTCACTGGCGGCCGCTCTTCGCGGCGCAGGCATTGGCGTGAACCTGCACGACTTGGATATCGGCGGTCTCCACTACCTGCTGGAACCCCGGAACCTGGAGGCAGCCGGACGGGTATTCCGGAGCGCATATGCAGAGGGGACGAGCGTTCCCGAGCGGCGCCTGGCGGCGATCTCCGAGCAATTGCCGGATTTGGGACAGCAGTACCTGAGTACGCTGCGAGATCCAGCGGCATTCTTCAATCCAAACGAGTGGGGAGCGGCCCGCTCGGGAATTCTGGATGCATTGGACATCTGTTCAGCGGCGCGCGATAAGCGGCTGCAATACAGCGTGGATCCGATCGGCTACGATGTGG
>CAZMRK010000414.1:0-6371 GCA_964568355.1 uncultured Solibacteraceae bacterium
CTCAACTGGCTGGGCGGATACCTGGTGGGGATCACTGCCACGGGCCTCCTGGCATCGCTCGCGACCAACGCTCTTTCTCTGCGTATTTTTGAAGGGCTGCGGCTGCCGGCGATCGGCTTGGCGTGGAACCGGCTCTCCTGGGAAAATCTGCTGCTGGGCCTGGTTGGCGGCGCGGGCTCGGCGATGATGGTGCTCTCGATTCCTCTAGCGCTGCGAGCGGCGCATTTTGAAACGGCTGCGGAGGGCGGAGCTTCGGCGGGTGCTTACTGGTTTCTTCCGCTGCTGCTGCTCTTTGGGTCGGCGGGCGAGGAATTATTGTTCCGGGGGTACGGTTTTCAGGTACTGGTGCGGGCGGTGGGGAACTGGGCCGCGGTCATCCCGGTCGGCATCCTGTTTGCCGCGCTGCACGCGGGCAACCCGAATGCCGGGGCCCTGGGTCTGGCGAACACGGCAGGGTTTGGCATTCTGTTCGGTTATGCATATCTGCGCAGCCGGGACCTGTGGCTGCCCATCGGTCTGCACTTCGGCTGGAATGTTACACTGCCGCTGTTCGGCGTTAACGTTAGCGGGATTACAATAAGATTGACGGGTTATAGCCTGGAGTGGTCCGCCGGAGACCTATGGAGCGGCGGGGCGTATGGACCGGAGGCCAGTTTGCTCACCTCCGCAGTGCTGGTGCTACTATTTGCGTATCTCTATCAGGCTCCCATCCGGCGCCAAGCTTCGCGGCTTACCGACCCGCCAGCAGAGAGCGTATGACGTCCAAATGGTTCGCTGCCGCGGTCAGCGTGGCGCTCGCTGGATCGGCCACCGCCGCTGACAAACTCACTTTCGACGATCGCGTGGAGTTAACTCGCGGTCTCACCGCCGAGTACGCTACCGTCAAACAGTTTTTGCCGCGCTCAAAGAAGCCGCTTCCCTTTCAGTCTTCCGGCAATTACGACAAAACACGCTGGGAAGATGCCGGGAAGGAGTACGGACCGGCGGCGCGAGTGGGAGACCTGGTGCAGATCACCAAAATCTCCATCGAAGACGACAAGATCGTCATGCAGATCAATGGCGGCTTCAAAGGCGGACGCAAGTGGTACCAGGGCGTCCAGGTGGGTATGGGCACTACAACCAGTCCGATCGGCGGCTTGGGCGATTCCAATGCTCCGGGAGGTACCGTGGTGTCGCTGGAGTTCGGCAAACCCCTGGCGCACGGGTTGAATTCGGCGGCGGTCAAGAAAATGCTTGCCCCGGTGCTCGACTTCGAACGGCGCAGCGTGACACAGAACTACGTGGAGACACTCCCGCCCGAGACGCAGAAGGCGATCAAAGAAAAACGCGCGATGGAAGGGATGGACCGCGACCAGGTGATTCTGGCCTTGGGCCGGCCTGATCACAAATCGCGCGAGGTGAAGGACGGCATGGAACTGGAGGATTGGGTGTTCGGCCATCCGCCGGGGAAGATCGTCTTTGTAACGTTTAACGGCAGCAAGGTCATCAAGGTGAAAGAGGCCTTCGCGGGGCTGGGTACGGAAGTCACGACCCCCACGAAAACACCGTAGCGCCCTCAGCCCGAAACCCGTTCTCCGGCGATCGCGGTCGGGATCGAACGTTAGTCCCCTGACCGGGTGATTCTGTTCGTCCGCTTGCTAACGCGCGCGGTTCTGTTCCGCCACCGAACCGCGACCGCAAGGGAGCGGACTTCACGGTCAGAGCACTAGTCCAGATCGAAATCGCGCTTCGGAGGCGTGAGGTCGGGCGTTTCCTTGGCCTGCCGAAGCAGTTCGTCAAATTTCTTCTCCAGCACCTTTCCGTGGGACTTCGTTGTTTCTACCTGCTTCCGAAAAATTTCATCGCGCCGTCCGGCCTCGCCCTTCAGGCGGGCTACCGCTGCTGCCAGATCTTCGACCACCGGAGGCTTCTCGGGGACCTTATGCGAGATCACCGACTGCGTCTCCGGGTCGACCTTCAACGTGGCCTGACAGCACGGACATGTGATCTCGATCAACCCTTTCGGCATACGGATTATAGTAACCCGTCCGATGGTCACAGGTCCAAAGAGAGTAGATTGTGAGGAATTTAGCGGAATTACTTAGCGGAAATGCTCGATGGAAGTGACTGGTAGGTGGGAGAGAAACTGCGGCTCAATCCTCTCTCTTCGGACCTGTTTAATCGTAGTCACGTCTTGAATAGAGCAATCCGTTCGCCAAATTGGAAGTGCTGAAAATTCAACTTTCTACGCTACGGTGCCCCGTCCCAGTGTGCAATTTTGGCATGGGCCGGATCATTTGTTCCAGCGTGGAATTACCGTGGAATTTACGCTATGGCTGGGGCGCGGGAATTGGGCTATGCGGTCGTGAAACCATTCCGCGCAGCGCTTCGTCGATGGAAATATTGTTTTTTACCAAAGTCTGGCCGGTAGCCCGGTCCAGTTCCACTTTGGCTTTGGCGTAGGCGGCCTCGGCGGTGACCTCCGCCTGCTGCGCGGTGGCCAGGTCGCGTTGGGTCAGGATGACGTTGTAAATAGTGGATGCACCGAGCGCATACTTTTTTTGCTCGGCATCCACGGTTTGCTCCTGGAGAATGCGCGCTTTGGTAGCCGCCTGAAACTGGGCGCGTGCCTGCTGCACGGCGATGACCGCGTTCTGCACATCCACACGCACCTGATTTTCGGCGCGCTGCTGTTGCAGTTCCTGCTGGCGCAGCGTCAGTTCGTCATTGATCATATCGGCCTGCGCCGCGCGATTGTGGATGGGGATATTCAGATTCAGTGCCAGGTTGTAATCTGGAAAATTCCGCGCGAAGATCTGCCGCATCGCCAGTCCCAGCCCGCCGATGTAGAAGGGATCTCCCTGCCGCGTGCGTCCGGGCAGGACCGGTAGTGTGTTGAACTGCCCCGCCAGAGCATTGTTGTTGAGATTTACCACCGCATCGAGCGAGGGCCGCAAGGCGCTGCGATCGCCTCTCAGGTTGATCCGCGAGTTGGTGATGCTGATGCGGTTCTGGGCAAGCTCCGGCCGCCCGGACAGAGCCAGATTCATCAGGTCCTGAATGGGCGAAATCGGCTCCACCTCCGGAATGAGGATGCGGTCGGTCGGGATCACGTGGGCGTCGGCTACCGCCGGGTTGGCCACGCCATTGCGGCTCAGGGCGTTCTTGAGGATCGTCTCCTGCTGCAATACCTGAGTCTCGGCGATGGTCAGGTTCTGCTGGTCGGTGGCTACTTCGGCTTCGGCGCGCACAATCTCGATGGGGGCCAGGGTGCCGATCTCCACCTGCTTCTTGTTGTCCTCGTACAGTTTCTGGCTGGCAGCCAAAGTCTGCTTCTTCACCCGGACGTTTTCGATGAAGCCGACCAGGTCCCAATACAGATTCATGACGGCCGATACCGTGGTGATTACCTGCAGCTTGAAAGTGAGGTCGGATACTTCTCGGTTGTTACGCGCAATCTCGATCTGACGGGAGTTCACCGCTCGCCCAAAGCCTTGCAGCAAGCGCTGTGTCAGGGTAAAGCCCAGCGTAGTGGAGAGCGATGGGTTGAAATCGTTGCTGCGGTTATTGGTGGTGGTGTTATTGGTGCTAAATCCCATGTTGACGGTGGTTCCGGTCGTGAATCCCTTGGTGACACCGAAATTGGTGATGTCCTGCCGCTGGATAAAGGCGCTGGTGCCGGTGATGAAAGCACTCGATTGCGGTGTGGTATAGTGCCCCCACCTCATTAGTCCGGTGATTGCCGGATCCAGATTGGGAATCGCCGAGCCGGTCTGCGTCACCACGTTATTTCCCACTGTGGGTATGGCTGCATTCGCCGCGGTCGCCGCATTGGTGCTGATCCCGGTGGTATTGGAACCTCCGCCTGATTGGGCGCTGGTCGGGCCCTGGGTCACGCTTGTCGTCACGCCGCGTACAAAGCCGCCCGCCTTGGCGCGCAGAATGCTCGCATCGGCCAATTGCGGGCCGTAGCGCTGGATTTCGATATCGAGATTGTTCTCCAAAGCCAGGGCAATTGCATCCTGCAGGGAAAGATACAAATTGCCGGCGCGCAGCAGATTTTCGAGCCGGGGCGAATTTGACAGGCTAATGGGCGGCACATCCACCGTGCGATACGCGCCGGTAAGCCAGGAGAGGGTCCCCGAAGGTGAAATCAACTCATGTGCCCGCGACCGGTCCGGGGAAGCCGCCGTGGTTTGTCCGTGCACCTCCAGGCTGGAGAACAACATCAACCAGACACAGAGAAAGGAAACGGATGACTGCATTCGATGCATGATTTTCCTTTGAATCCTACTACGCAGATAAGCCCTGTCGGTTCCTTTGATCTTCAATGGTATAGTAGGCCTTTGTGGAGCCGCAAGCGCAACCGATTCTCGAACTCTTCCGATCTACGGGTGCTTATCTCCGTGGTCATTTTCGTCTGACAAGCGGACTGCACAGTCCGGAATACTTGCAGTGCGCGCTAGTCCTTCAGTACCCGGAACACGCCTCGCATTTGGGAAAACTCCTGGCGGAATCCGTTCGCACTCTGGCGAAGGAGCCCATCGGGCTGGTGGTTTCTCCGGCCCTGGGCGGCGTGATCATCGGGCATGAAGTGGCCCGCGAACTTCACACGCGCTTCCTGTTTACGGAGCGAGATGCTTCCGGCAAGATGACGCTTCGCCGGGGGTTCACGGTTACTCCGGGTGAAACCGCCGTGGTCATCGAGGACGTGGTCACCACCGGCGGCAGCACGCGCGATGTGGTGGAGACATTGCAGGCGGCGGGCGCGCGTGTGCTGGCGGCAGGTTCGATCATCGATCGCAGCGGTGGCCAAGCCGATGTCGGCGTTCCGCGCGCCGCGCTCCAAACGCTGCAGGTTTCCGCCTACGATCCGGCGGCGTGCCCGCTCTGCGCTCAGGGAGTTCCCGTTGTGAAGCCGGGCTCCCGTCCCACCTGATGCGCCGCATCCGCATTCGTGTGGCCTACGACGGCACCGAATTTCATGGCTGGCAGGTGCAGCCCGGATTGCCGACCATTCAGGGCGCACTGGAAGCGATTCTCGGCGATCTGGAAGGCAAGCCGGTGCACGTAGCCGGTTCCGGCCGTACCGATGCCGGCGTACACGCCGCGGCCCAGGTAGCCGCTTTTACGCTCGAAAATCCGATTCCTTTATACAATCTGCAAAAGGCCATCAATCGCCTTCTGCCGCCGGCGGTGCGCGTGCTCTCCGCCGAGGAGGTTCCGCTCTCGTTCCATCCGCGATTCCATTCCCTTGCCAAGACGTACGAGTACCGGATCGTCCGCTCCAGCGTCTGCCCTCCCTTCGAATGGCGCTATGTACACCACTATCCCTATCCACTCGACGAGGGCCGCATAGCGGAACTGGCTCCCCTGCTCGAAGGCGAGCACGATTTCTCCGCGTTCGCGGCTTCCGACGACCGCGATGCCGAGGGACTCTCCAAGGTGCGCACGATCTTTTCGTCGCGCGTCGAAGTCTCCGCGCAGCGTCTCTACTATCGCGTGCGGGGAAGCGGGTTTCTGAAGCACATGGTGCGCAATATCGTGGGTATGCTCATCGAGGCTGGAAAAGGCAACGTCGGAGCAGACGATCTGCGCGCATATCTGGTTCCCGGTCCGGAAAAGGCGGGCCCCACTGCTCCGGCCAAAGGCCTTGTCCTGGTGAGCGTGGAGTATCCTTACTGAGATCCTACTGCTGCGGCCCCTGCTGACTCTTCGGCTTCTCTCCGGGCCGGTAGAGCGTCGGTGGCTTGCGGCGTTTGCCTTCGGCTGCGGCTTCCTTCCGCTCTTCCGCCTTCTTCGCTTCCAGGTCCTTGGGCTGCATCATCGACTCGATATCTTTCTTTTCCTTGGCTGCCTCGGCCTGGACCGTATGCGACCGCGAATCCATGTCCTGCTGCGCCGCTTCCAGACTGTCGGAAGTCGTGGAGAGCGCCTGTTTCAGGATATATTCGTAGCGCGCCATGTCTTTGGGCTGGCTGTCGCGCACTTTCTCCAGGCTTGCCAGCATCTCTTTTTCCGCCTTGGCCACGGCGTCCATGCCATCTTTCACGTCTATGCGCCGTCTCAGCGCGTCGTCGGTGACATCGTCAATGGCGTCGATGATGTTGGAGTAGTCTTCGAGCGCGTCGTGGATCAATGCGCTCCGGCCCGGCTTCTCCTTGGCCAGCCAGTGCTCCACCTGGTTCAGCCGTTGCTGGGCGAAATGGACGTAGAGTTTCATCCGGGCGTTGGGTTCCTGGGCCAGGCGGACCTGGTCCGCCTCGTCCGCCGTCAGAAAATCGCGTTCGGCCGCCGCGATGGGCGCCGTCAGTAGAATGCACAAAAGCAGGGCGCGTCTCATTTCGATTTGCCCTCCATCACCCCTGACAGAAGTTCGTCATGGATGTGCT
>CAZMRK010000415.1:0-3178 GCA_964568355.1 uncultured Solibacteraceae bacterium
TGACCAGATGGCTGTGAAGCCTTGACGCAAGGCGGCGCCGGCTTCGGCCGGCGCTTCCCGAAACGAACGGCGCCACTTCGCTACGAGGAGGAAGATTCGATGGCAGAGAAGAATCGAGCCGTTTTCGGTATCTATCAAACCAGCTCACAGGCCGAGCAGGCCGTGGATCGCCTGCTCACAGAAGGTTTTTCCAACAACGATATCTCGGTGTTATTGCAGGACCGCGAAAGCTCGCGGGACTTCGCCCACGAGAAGAATACTAAGGCTCCCGAAGGAACGACCACCGGGGCCGCTACCGGCGGAGTCATCGGAGGCACGCTGGGATTGCTCGCGGGAATCGGTGCGCTGGCGATTCCGGGAGTGGGTCCGCTGATCGCGGCGGGGCCGATTATGGGAGCTCTGGCGGGATTAGGCGCTGGCGGCGCAATCGGCGGATTGATCGGCGCGCTGGTGGGAGTGGGCATCCCGGAGTACGAAGCCAAGCGCTATGAAGGCAGGGTCAGGAACGGAGGGGTCCTGTTGTCTGTGCATTGCGGCACTTCGGAGGAGGTGTCGCTGGCTGAGGACATTTTGAAAGACACTGGAGCCGAGGACATTTCATCTACCGGCGAAAAAGCCGGGGCTGCGGGCGGGCGAACCTTCCGGTCGGGTGGCGTGTAACTGGCCTTTCGTGTTCGACGGAAAAACAACAAGGAGAGGGGTGCATGAAAATCACGACAGTGAAGGATCTCCTGGAAGACGAGTTGAAAGACCTGTACGACGCCGAAAAGCAATTGGTGCGGGCTTTGCCCAAGATGGCGAAAGCCGCCAGCTCCCAGGAACTGCGCAGTGCGATCGAAGAGCACCTGGAAGTAACCAAGGGCCAGGTGACCAGACTGGAAGAGGTGTTCGAGACCCTGGAGAGCAAACCCAAAAGTAAGACCTGCGAGGCGATGAGAGGCCTGGTGGCGGAAGGCCAGGAGGCGATCGACCACCAGGCTGCCGACGCCTTGCACGACGTCCTGTTGATCGGCGCGGCCAAACGCGTGGAGCACTACGAGATGGCGGCCTATCAAACCGCAATTCTGCTGGCGGAGGCCCTGCCCAACGAAGCTGCGTCCAATATGCTGCGGCAGACCCTGGAAGAAGAGGAATCGGCCGACGGCAAACTGGAATCTCTCTGCGAGGAGTTGCTGGGCAATCTTGCCGGCGAAGTAGAAACAGAAACGCCGCGTGCGAGGACCGGCAAGGCATAATCCGCGACCGTGAAGGAACCCAGCAACACAAGCTGCTAAGCCCCGGGACAGCCGCTCCGATCCGTGGAGCGGCTGTTTTTTTGTCTGCGCAAACAACATCCGCGCGCTCCATTGCTTTGCTAAGATTGGTTACCGCCCCGTAGAGGAGCGGTGTGCAGAGTTCAGAATCGGGAGACTGAATGGGAAAAAGACCGGCGTTTGCCTGCATATTTGCCTGCCTGTTTCTGGCGTGGCCGGCTGCTGCGCAATACCGCTGGAAGGCCGGTGTAGCGAAGGTCGATATCACGCCGCGCGAGCCGATCTGGATGGCGGGCTACGGCAATCGCACGCGGCCTTCCGAAGGTGTGTTGCAGCCGATCTTCGTCAAGGCGCTGGCGCTGGAGGATGAAAGCGGCGCCCGCACGGTGCTGGTTACCTCGGACCTGCTCGGATTCCCCAAGGACGTCGCCGATCCGATCGCCGAAAAAGTGCACACGAAATATGGCATCAGGCGCGAGCGGCTGGCGCTGAATGCATCGCACACGCACAGCGGTCCGGTGACGGGCAATATGCTGCATCCCGCCTATCCGCTGCGGCCGGAGCATGAGGTGGTGATCCGGCGCTATACGGCTCACTTGATCGATCAGGTGGCGGAAGTGATCGGGAGCGCCTTGCAGAAGCTCGAACCGGCGCAGGTCTCGTTCGCGCAGGGGCTGGCGGGATTCGCGGTGAACCGGCGGCGGGTCACGCTGCGCTATCTGCCCGGGCCGGTGGATCACGATGTGCCGGTGCTGGCCGTGCACGGCGCGGACGGCTCGTTGCGGGCGGTCGTGTTCGGCTACGCCTGCCACAATACGGTGCTCTCCGACTATGTCATCAACGGGGACTATGCGGGTTTTGCACAGGAGGCCCTCGAGAAGGCGCATCCGGGAGCGCTGGCTCTGTTTGTGGAGGACTGCGGAGCCGATGCCAACCCGCTGCCGCGACGCTCGGTGGAACTGGTTCGCCGCTACGGAGAGACGCTGGCGGCCGCGGTCGATGAAGTGCTGAAAGGCAAGATGCGCCCGCAATCCGGACCTGTGAAGGCCGCCTTTCAACTGGTGGACCTGTCTTTCCAAAAGCCTCCCTCGCGGGAGGAGTTCGCGAGCCGGCTGAACGATCGCGAACCAAGCCGCGTGCGGCACGCGCAGGCCATGCTGCGGATCTACGATCACGACGGGCATCTGCCCGATCATTACCCCTATCCGGTGCAGGTATGGCAGTTCGGCACGGGCCTCAAGTGGATTATCCTGGGCGGCGAAGTGGTGGTGGATTACTCCCTGCGGTTCAAGAAAGAATACGGCTGGGACGATACCTGGGTGGCGGGGTACAGCAACGACGTCTTCGCCTACATTCCATCGCTGCGGGTGTTGCGCGAGGGTGGATACGAGGGCGGCGGCGCGATGATCGGCTACGGGCAGCCGGGGCCGTTTACCGAATCGGTGGAAGAGACCATCGCCGCGTCGGTAGCCGGCCTGATGAAGCAAACCAGCGCAGCGAGGTAAGGAGCTTTCATTCTTCTGCTTTAGCTGACCGCTGACGGCTGATTGCTGATCGCTTCCCGCACCGGCACGTTGCTTGGCGGCGCGGGCTGCGGCTGCTCCTGCAAAAGCTTCAGAAACGATTCGGCCGCGCGGCTGAACTTCTTGCGCTTCCGGTGCACGATGCCCACCGGCCGGATGAGATCGGGAGCGTGCAGCGGGACCGAGACCAGCCGCCCCTGCGCGATCTCCGCCTGCATCGTGCATGCCGGCAGGATGCTCATGCCGCCGCCCAGTGCGACCGCCTCCTTGATCATCTGAATGTTATCGAACTGCATTGTGAGGTGGATCTCCACGCCTTCTTCCCGGAAAAACCGGTCTAGCTCCCGCCGGATGGTGAGCTCTTCGTCGAATCCCACGAAATCCTGGCCGTTGAGGTCGGAA
>CAZMRK010000416.1:0-12003 GCA_964568355.1 uncultured Solibacteraceae bacterium
CCTCGTCGAACAGTTGGGAAGCCTTGTGAAACATGCCGGTGAAAGCAAACTCGGCATCCGGATGAACCGCTCCTTCAATAAAGCGGCTGAAGAAGGCAGCAGAAGCTGCCCCATCAAAACAGTGATCGTGGTACAGAACTCTAACCAGCATGAGAGAGGAAAACCTATCAGCTTGCCTGAATATCCACGGAAAAGCAAGTGCTGGGCAGGAGATGTTCAGAAATTCAACAGGGCGTTGAAAAACAACTTGAACGTCTGATAACTCTGCGCGCGATATTGCGGCCGCATCCCGAACAGAATCAGGTGCCCCCGGCCAACCCGCGCATCTACCAGCGCGGTGCGCTTCGCCAGGTAGGATTCCCCCAGCAGCCAGCCCGACGCCAGGATCCCGGCGGAGGGATATTGAGCGATTTGACCCTCCCCTACCTCCCAGGCCGGGCTGTGTTCGGACCAGATCGTGATTTCTGCCGGCAGCCCCAGCGTCAGGGGATGCCCTGGTTTCAAGCGAACGTTCAGCAGCGAGCCAGGCGCGTAGAAATCGCGCTGCGGCAGATTGCGGATGACGTTCCGCGCCGGCACATCCAGTTCGGCCAGGGCATAGGCCGTTGAGCGGTTCAGAAACACGATCGTACCGCCGGCTGTAGCGAATTCCCGCAGCGCACGGGCGCCCTCCGCCCCCAACCCGCCGGTATATTCGGGAGGCATGGAATATTCCCGAAAGCCGTTGCGGATCGCTTCTTCGGTTTCATCGGGGAAAACCACCACGTCGAAGCGATCCCGCAGGCCGCCGGCGAGGATCTCTTTGTCTTTCAACCGTTGGTAGGAGAAGCCGAAGCGCTCCAGCAGCCAGCGCGTCCAGCCTTCATCCATGCTGGGCACGAAGCTCTGGTGCAGCCCGATCCGCGGCCGCGCCACCTGCTTCCATCCCGCCCCTTGGGGACTGGAGGCAAAATCGCCGGTTTCGAGATTCCGCCACACGGCGCCGCCGGAAGCCCAGACCTGGTTGATCGTCCGCCAGGTATCGGTATCCGCCGCGGCGAAACTGGTCTCCGGCGCGCGTCCTTCGAATGATTCACGGGTCAGGGGACCGGCCACCGGTTTGGCGACCGCCCGCGCCTCTACCCCCATCAATAGCGGTAGGGTATGGGCCGTGACGTCGTATGGCCGCTTGGGCGGCCCGCCGGGATAGAGCCGCAGGTCCGGATACTCCTGCCGTTCCAGCAGCGCCTTGGCGTAGCCGCTGTAGGGCTGGGCCATGCGGACCACGTGATCGCCGTTCGGTGCGCGCTCGATCTCCACCAGCCCGAAGGCCAGCGTCTCCAGCAGAGTGCGTGTCGCCCCCGGATCCCGCTGCCGCGCCGGAATCACAAACCCCCACGGACTGCGCCTCGCCGTCTGCCGCTGCCCCACCCGGTAGAAGTTGCGCAGTAGTTCCTCCCGGTGGATGGCCGCCTGATACAGGCAGGACTCCATGGCGATCAACTGGTCGTCCACGATGTCCCGCAGCCTCCAGGTGCCGCCCGGCCATGGCTCCAGAAAATTCCAGCTCCGCTCCTGGGCGTCGTATCCGGGCGCGTTTCGCTCCAGTTGCTCCCGCGCCACGGTGATCGGGCTGGCGAGGCGCGCGCTGGCCGATTCGGTCAGAATCCGCATCCCCCCGTGGAACGCCTGGTAGTGGCGGCTGGGCGTCCAGAAATCATAAGAGGAGTGAATCGAGATCCCCGTCCGCCCGGCTGCCGTCAGGTCCGCCGCCATGGCCGTGCCCACCATGTTCGATTCCTGCATCAAAATCGCGTCGATGTTGGGCTCGATCGGGTCCATCCAGGGGGGAACAAACATCCGCGAGGCGTAAGGACCCTGCTGGTGCACATCGTAGACAATCTGCGGATGCCAGACGTTATGCAGCTTGGAGATCGTCAGCCGCGTCTCGGCCTGGGAGAAGATGTACCAGTCCCGGTTGTTATCGTGACCTACATATTTCTGATAGAGTTCGGGGGGATTGGTGCCCTCCCAGCGCGTTCCCAGCGTCTTGCGATACCATCGCGTCACCAGGTCCAGCCCATCCGGGTTCAGGGAAGGAACCAGCAGCAGTATGGTGTTCTGGAGGATGGCTCGGATCCGCGGCCGGTCTTCGGTTAGCAGCTTGTAGGCAAACTCCACAGCCGAGGGCGTCGAGGCGATCTCACTCGAATGGATCGTGCAGGTCAGCAGCACGACGGTCTTGCCCTGGGCCGCCAGCTTTTCAACCTCCGCTTCCGGTGTGATCCGTGGATCGGCCAGGCGCCGCTGGATCTCCAGGTACCGGTCCAGATGGTGCAGCGTCTCCGGGGCGGCGATCGTGACCGCCAGAAATGGGCGCCCTTCCGTGCTCTTGCCCAATTCTTCCACGCGGATCCGGTCGCTGCTCCTGGCCAGGGCCCGGAAGTAGGAAACCACTTTCTCCCAGTCGAGAACCGTGCGGTCCGCGCCCATTTCATGCCCGAAATAGCTGCGCGGGGTCGGTACCGCCGCACCCAGCGTCCAGGCTGCGGCCAGTACCGCGGCGGCCAGTTTCAGGCGCACGAGCGGTTCAGCTCCACCCAGAGTGCCCGATACCAATGCAGGAAGCGCTCCGGCTCTTTGCTCTCCTGGGCTTCGCACAGGGTGTATCGATCGTACCCCGATCGATTCAACAGGGTAAATAGCTCCCGCCAGGGATAGTTCGAAGAGAGTTCATTGATGTGGCAGTTCCGGATCCACTTCCGCAGACGTTCGAAGCTCGGCCGGATCGAACCATCTACAATATCGGTAGGATTGGAATTCCAGCATAGCCCCACGGCTTCGTGCTGGGTGGCCCGCATAATCGCTTCGGCCACCGGCGGATTCTGTGTGCCCCTGCCGTGCACCTCCAGCCAGATCTCCACACCATGGGGCTGCGCATAGTCGCCAAGTTCCCGCAGGCTGGCCCCGATGTTGCGGATCACCACATCCTGGGAAACTCCCTGGGGGAATCCGTTGGGCCGCACCTTAATGCCCCACGCCCCGGTATCGTGAGCCAGGTCCACCCACTTCTTGCCTGTCTCCACGTTTTCCCGCCGCACGGCGGCATCCGGCGACTGGAACTCGCAGGTGGACCCGAAGCTGAGCAGCCGCACCTTGGAGCGGGCAAAGCGAGCGCGTACGTCGGCTCGTTCCCTGGCGCCCAAAGACGGCTCCACGCCGTGCCGGTGCCCCGTGCGCAGTTCTACCGCCGCAAACCCGGCCGCTTCCAGCTTGGTGATGATCGTTTCCAGATCCCAGTCTTTCAGGACGTTATAGGTGACGCAGCCGAGTTGCATGCGAACATTCTATACCGGCAGTGCTTCCAGCAACTGTTCGATCTGTTCAGGAGTGATATAAAAGTGCGGCGAAATGCGCACCCAGACGTGCCGCGGCGCGGTGATGATCCCCTGCTCGCGGAGGCGCCGCACGATCGGACCAGCCTCCATGCCCGGCTTGCGGATGCTCACGATGCCTGCTCCGGTCTCCGCCGTCCGCCGGCCCAACACCTCGTAGCCCTTGGCCCTGGCGCCCTCGGCGATCCGATCGCCCAGGCCCTGCACCACCGGTGCGATGCGTTCCGCGCCAACCTCTAGTAAAAATTCCATTGCTGCTCGTAACCCATAGCAACCAATTGTGTTGAGAGTTCCGCACTCATAACGGCCGGCATCCGGGCGGAGCGTCATATCCCGGGAGGCATAGTCGTAGTATTTGGCTACGTTGGTCCACCCGAACTCCACCGGACGAATCTGGTCCTGGACATCCTTTTGCACATAGAGAATGCCGCAGCCTTCCGGACCCAGCAGCCACTTATGACCATCGGCGGCCAGAGCGTGGATTCCCGAGGCGCGCACGTCGATCGGAAAGGCGCCCAGTCCCTGGATTGCATCCACCAGGAACAGGCAGCCGTGTCTCCGGCAGATCTCACCCAAAACTTTCAGGTCCGCTCGGAAACCACTGAGAAACTGGACGAAACTGACCGCCAGCAGGCGCGCGCTCCGGCACGCTTCGTCCACCCGTTCGAGCGGATCTTCAATCGACAGCCACTCTACCCGCACGCCCTGGGATTCCAACTGTTTCCAGGGAAAATAGTTGGCCGGAAACTCCTCGGTGAAGCCGACCACTTTATCGCCCGGTCTCCAATCGATCCCCGTCGCGACCGTGGCGATCCCTTCCGACGTATTCTTCACGATGGCGATCTCGCCGGCATCCGCGTGGATCAGTTTTGCCGCCGCCGTCCGCAGTTCCGCATAGGTTTTGAGCCACTGATCGTAGTGCAGGCTGCCGAACTCCAGGGCATCCGCCGCCAGGTGCTGCATCGCCTCCGCCGACCGCCGGCAAAGCGGAGCAACCGCGGCATGGTTGAGGTAGATCAGCCGGTCGCGGACGGGAAACTGATCCGCGTACTGCTCCCATAGCTCAGTTTTTACATTTGATGTGGAACCCATTCCTTTGAGCATACGTTATACGCTGAAATGGAGCGATTATGAAGCGCCTTTTCGCGGTAGCGGTGGCATGCCTGCTGTCGTTCGCGGCTCTGTGGGCCAAAGACAAGAAAAAGGATCCCTCCGAGATCGGCAACCGCGACGTCGGAAAGGGAGTCAACTTCTACTCGATCGAAAAGGAGATTGCGCTCGGGAAACAGCTTGCCGAAGAGGTACAGAAAGAGTCCAAGCTGATCACCGATCCGATCATCACTGAGTACGTCAACCGCGTGGGCCAGAATCTGGTGCGGAACTCGGACGCCAAGGTGCCGTTCACGTTCTACATGATCGACGACCCGGCGGTGATCAATGCCTTCGCCCTCCCGGGCGGCTTCATTTTTGTGAATTCCGGGCTCATGAAAGCGGCTGAGACCGAGGCCGAGCTGGCCGGCGCCATGGCGCATGAAATCGCCCACGTGGCCGCGCGCCATATTACGCGCCAGGCCACTCGCAGCCAACTGGTCAACCTGGCAACCCTGCCGCTGATTTTTATGGGCGGCTGGACCGGCTACGCGATCCGCCAGGGTGCCGGCGCCGGCATTCCCATGGCGTTCCTCAAGTTCGAGCGTGGCTTTGAATCTGAGGCCGATTATCTGGGGCTGCAATATATGTATGCGGCGGGCTACGATCCGACGGCTTCGATCGACATTTTCGAGCGGCTGCTCTCGCTTGAGCGGAAGAAGCCAGGCGCGCTGGCCCAGGTATTCTCCACCCATCCCATGAATGAGGATCGCATCCGCAAGACTCAGAAGGAGATCCAGGAGATCCTTCCTCCGAAGCCGCAATACGTGGTCACCACGTCGGAATATACCGATGCGCGTAACCGCTTGCTCTCCATAGAGAACCGGCGAAAATCTCAGGAACGGGATGATGGCCGCCCACATCTGCGGACCAATCCGTCGGGAAGTGACGGGAAGCCGGAGGGCGACGACCGGCCCACCATCCGCCGCCGCGATCTGGTGGATTAACAACTGGTAACCCGACTTCTTCTTTGTGCGTTGAACAATATGAGCGTATAGTGTGAATAGGCAGGAGTGTTCTATCATGAAACGCCTCTCCGCAATCCCTGTGGCAATGCTGGCAGTGCTGGTCCTTCTGGCCACGGTGTCTTTCGCGAAGGATAAAAAGAAAGACCCGGACGAGATCGGCAACCGCGATGTCGGCAAAGGTGTGAATTTCTATTCTCTCGAGAAAGAGATCGCCCTCGGAAAACAGCTAGCCCAAGAAGTCGAGCGCGAGGCGAAAGTCATTGACGACCCGGTCATCGCGGAGTATGTCAACCGCGTCGGCCAGAATCTGGTGCGCAACTCCGATGCCAAGGTTCCTTTCACGATCAAGGTACTGGACTCGGAGGAGGTGAATGCCTTCGCTCTGCCCGGCGGCTTTTTCTTCGTTAACTCCGGCCTGATTTTGAAAGCGGACAACGAAGCCGAACTGGCCGGGGTCATGGCGCATGAAATTGCCCACGTGGCGGCCCGGCACGGTACGCGCCAGGCTACCCGCGGTGCCATCATCAATTACGCCTCCATTCCGCTGATCTTCATGGGCGGCTGGACCGGGTATGCTATCCGGCAGGGCGCCGGTTTGGCCATCCCTCTGGGCTTCCTGAACTTCTCCCGCGGATTCGAGCGCGAGGCGGACTTCCTGGGCCTCCAGTATATGTACAAGGCCGGCTATGATCCGACCGCTTTTGTGGATTTCTTCGAGAAGATCGAGACGCTGGAAAAGCGCAAGCCCGGCACGATCTCCAAGGTCTTTTCTACCCACCCGATGACCGATGACCGGATTGAAGCTTCGCAAAAAGAGATCCAGTCGGTGCTGAAGTCGAAGCCCGAGTACGTGGTCAGCACCTCGGAATTCAGCGACGTGAAGAATCGTCTTTCCCTGCTGCACAATCGCCGCAAGGTGGATTCCGATAAGGACGCCAGCCGTCCGACCCTGCGCCGCAATCCCGGTTCGGGTGGAACCTCCACCGACGATGGCGACGAGAAGGCTAAGCCCGATCAGGACGAGCGCCCCACCCTCAAGCGCCGCGAATAGCAGCGATTTGGATGTGTCCCGGCAGGAACGCCCTCAGGGGCGTTCCTGTCTTTTCAGCTTCTGATACGCCCGCCGCGCCACGATTAATTCTTCATTCGTCGCCAGCGCCAATACCTTCACTTTGGAATTCGGGGCGGAGACAAGCCGGTCCCCCGATCCGCTTTGATTTGCCTCCGGATCCAGCTCCACACCTAAGAACCCCAGTTTTTCGCAGCAGGCGGCTCGCAGGCGGGCGGAGTTTTCCCCGATCCCTCCGGTGAAGGCGATCGCGTCCAGCCCACCCATCGCCACCGCATAGGCGCCCAAGGTCTTGCGAACCTCATAGACGAAGACCTGCAGAGCCAGGGCGGCGCAGTCGTTGCCCTTTTCCTCCGCCTCTTCCAGGTCGCGGACGTCTCCCCCCGCGATTCCGGAAAGCCCGGCGAGCCCGCCTTCTCCGGCCAATTGGCGGCGCGCCTCTTCCGCCGTCCAGCCGTGCCGCTCGATCATGAACAACACGCCGAACACATCCAGATCGCCGTGCCGGGTGGCGTTCTCCAGGCCCGACTGCGGCGAGAACCCCATCGTCGTATCCACCGAGCGGCCGCGATCGATGGCGCACATCGACGAGCTGCCGCCCAGGTGGGCGCTGACCAGGCGCACATCGCCGCCCAACATCTCGCGGCAGCGCTCGCGGATGTACTGGTGGGAAGCGCCATGGAAACCGTACTTGGCCACTCCCTCTTTCCGCCACAAAGCGGGGACGCCGTAGGCGCGCGCATGTTCCGGGATGGTGGCGTGAAATTCGGTCTCAAAGGCCGCCACCAGGGGAATACCCGGCAGGGTGTCCTGGAATGCGCGAATCGCCGAGAGATAGATGGAGTTATGCGCCGGCGCCGCGGGCAGGAACTCCTCCATGGCCCGGATCACGCCTTCATCGATGACGAAAGTCCCACGGTAGCGCGGTCCGCCGTGGACCGCCTTAAAGCCCACCGCATGAATCGGCGTCTCTCCCGTGCCGATCTGCGCGATGGCGTCGTGGTAATCGCGCACTCTCTCCAGCTTGCCTTTGGCCAGCACCTTCTCCGAAGGCATTTCGAGAATCTGGTACTTCAGCGACGTGGAACCGAGATTGGGTATGAGCAGGTTCATTTGAGACCAGCGTACTGCTGTTTGATACGTGCGATGTTTTTGGTGGACTCCCCCTGGTAGGGGCTCTTGATCGCCGCGCAGGCCCGGAAGTAGCCCACGGCATCCTGCGGCTTCTCCAGTTTATAGTCCGCGACGCCCAACAGGAAGAGCGTCTCGGCTTTCATGCCCACATTCCCCTGCACCAGCGGGAGGGCCTCGCGCAGTTCTTTATCGGCCTGAGCCAGTTTGTTCTGCTGGAAGTACTGCTTGCCGCTCATGTAGTGGGCCAGGCCGGTGAACAGGTTCTTGCGACTGGCCCAGTCGGCATCGGAGACGCCGTCCGGCTTGGGCTTGCTGCTCATGATCTCTACGATCTTGGCGGAATACACGTGCACTTTCTCCGGATCTTTTTTCTTCTGAAGATAGTTGTCCGCCAGGACCAGCAGCATGTCCTCGTTCGGCGTGCCGGACGCTGCCATCTTCTCGGCGACCTCCAGGGCCTTATCGGTCTGTTTGCTTTGCTGGTAGGCCAGGAAGACCGCCGGGTAGGCCTGCGCCAGATATTCGCTCTTGGGATTGCGCTGCTCCAGCGCCTCGATCAGCATCGCCTTCTTCTGCGGATCGGGAACCTGCAGCGCGGCGGCGTAGAGCGAATATTCGGTGTAGGTGTTCACCTGGCGGGCATAGTCCACGCGCCGCTTCCAGTCTTCGACTTCATCCTGCTCTTTCGGCTGCGGCGAATTGACCACCTGGAGCGCCAGTTCCGACGTTTTCGCCGACCACGTCCGAATCTGATCGGCATCTTTCTTCAGCTCCGCGGCTTTCAATGTCTGGTGAGCATCCTCCACGCATGCCGGAGGGATGGCCGCCAGTTTTTCTCCTGCCGCCAGCGCCTTGTCGCCATTGTTGGCCTTGATCGAGCCTGTCAGGATCTGCTCGTAGACCCACCCGGCGGCCTCGTGCTGCGGATACTGCGCCACGAACTCATCCAGCAGCGCGGCCTTCTTGGCTTCATCCGATTCCTGCCCGATCTTTTGCAGGAGCTGACCTTCGGGCTTCTCGGCGTTCACTTCGCCGATCTTGTGGCATTGTGCAAATCCGCTCCCGGCTGCCAGCAGAGCCGCCAGCAGTGCCAAACTCGTTCTCATTCACACACCTCCCCGATTTTTTGGGCAATAGTACCACAAACATCGGGGAAGAGAAATCATGCGACCGCCCGACGCCGCGGCCTCCCGGCCGTCGATGCTAGAGTGAACACAAGGAGGGATCCCGGATGCAAGGTCCGCTCACCAGCCTGGACCAGTGGGACGACTTCGTCCAGGTTCGCTACGATCCGAACCGCCGCCAGGACCACTTTCGCCAGCACACCACGGAAGCTCCCGCCGTCGTGCGCGAATTCTACCGGCTGAACCATACTCACCAGACGCTCGATTTCGTACGCCGCAAGAAGCGCGAGTACTCGGCCCTGCAGAAACGGCGCATGGGCATCTGGGAGGCAATGGAATACCTCAACACGCTGGTCGACGACAGCGATCCCGATACCGACCTCTCCCAGATCGAGCACTTGCTGCAGACCGCCGAGGCCATCCGCCGGGACGGCCGCCCGCGCTGGTTCATCCTGACCGGTCTGATCCACGACCTGGGGAAGATTCTGTGCCTGTTCGGCGAGCCGCAGTGGGCTGTGGTGGGCGATACCTTTCCCGTAGGCTGCGCCTGGTCAAAGACGATCGTCTATCCGGATTACTTCGCCGCTAATCCGGATGCTCAGGTGCCGGAATATCAGACACGCCTGGGAGTCTATCGCGAAGGCTGCGGGCTGGATCAGGTGGATCTCTCCTGGGGCCACGACGAGTATCTCTATCAGGTGGTGAAAGGCTACCTGCCGCTCGAAGGGCTGTACATGATCCGCTACCACTCCTTCTACCCCTGGCATCAGGAGGGAGCTTACAGCTATTTCCTGAACGATCAGGACCGACGGATGCTCGAATGGGTGCGCGCCTTCAACCCCTACGACCTGTACTCGAAGAGCGCCGAACGGCCGGATCTGGAAAAGATCAAGCCCTTCTACCAGGATCTGATTGCCGAATATTTCCCACCACTACTGAACTGGTAGCGCAAGCTTCAGCTTGCAGCGTCGACTTCAGTCGACGAGCATCCTACTGCGACGCCACCCAGTACCCCGGCCTGGTGCGGATCGTCAAATCCCGCCGGCCCTGCACGCTTACGACGATATCGTGCCAGCCGCCTTCTTCGCGGTTGGACGGCACATAGCTGATCATGTACTGGCTGTGCAGCTCGCTGCCGATATCGGTGATGGCATTGGCCAGGTCTTTTTCGCGTACAAAGGAGTGCTCGACGCCGCCCGTCCCTTTCGTATACACCTCGATCGGGTTATCCACGAAGATGGCCTTCACGTCCCGGAAGATTTCGACCAGCATCGGCACAAACTCGGCGCGACCGCCTTCCATGCCATAGGCCTGCGCCACGCTGGTCGGGGTCGCCGGAACCCCCGGAGGCATGGGGTGCGAAGCCGGCAAGCGGTTGTCGGGGCGAGGCGGCTGCCCCCGGCCCATGACCGTGGTCACCAGGCGGGAAACGTTCACCGTATACACGCTGACGTTCGACAACTCCAGCGCCAGCATGGTGTCCTTGACGCGCCCTTCGCTGGCGCCGTCGCGGGTCTCGCTGACCAGCAGCAGGACGCGGCGCCGGTTGGCCGGACGCGACCGCAGCATACGCGATCCCGCCAGGACGGCGTCGTTCATGCGATGGCTGCTGCTGCCGGCGCGAATCTTCTTGATCGCATCGGACACCAGGTTCGCATCCGTGGTGAAATCCTGCATCGTGCGGACCCGGCTGTCGAAGGCGATTACGGCCACCTCACCCTGCTCGCCGACCATCAGCGGCTGAATGAGAGAACCCAGCTTGTAGATCTTGGGCAGGATGGCATCCATCCGATCGCTGCACTGGATGGCGATCACCAGCGAGATCGGCTGATACGAAACATCCACCTTGATGTTCTGCTCTTTGCCGTTATCGGCCAGATGGAAGTATTCCGGCCCGATCCCGTTGACGTAAGCGCCATCCCGATCGAGCACGGTCACCGGCGCTACCACCACCTGTACCGTAGCGCGAAAAATCCTATCCGGATCCTGCGACGATGAAGACTCCTGCGGGGGCGGCGGGGGCGGAGATGCCTGCTGGGCTACCGCCGCTGCGCAAACAATGCCGGCGAGAATCAATCGAAAACCTGCCATGCCACTCCTGACGTTATCGGTTCGCACTGGTTTCGGAAATCGAACGATGCTCCGTCTTCCCGGTTAAAAGGTCCAGCACGTGCGGTACCAATTCCACGATAGCACCCAACGACTCGACCGCGCCTCGGGGCGAGCCGGGCAGATTGACGATCAGGACTCGCCCGCGCGTTCCGGCCACCGCGCGCGAAAGGCTGGCCAGCGGAGTCGATTCCCGCCCCCGCGAGCGCATCAATTCTCCCAGGCCGGGAATCTCTTTCTCGAGAATCTGCCGTGTGGCTTCCGGCGTGTTGTCGCGGGCGGCCACGCCGGTGCCGCCGGTCGTAAAGATCGCCGAAATCGCGCCGCTATCGGCCAGTTCCGCCAGGCGCGCGCTGATCCCCGGCGCATCGTCCGGCAGTACCTCGGCCACCGCGACCTCCCAGCCCCGCTGCTCCAGAAATTCCCGGAGCGCCGGGCCGGAACGATCCACTCGCGTGCCGGCGTGCGTGGAATCACTGATGGTAAGGATCGCCGCCTTCATCGCCTGACCTTTCCCTTTCCGGACCGCTGGAAATCGCCGCTCTTCCCTCCGGTTTTCTCAAGCAAATAAAGGTCCTGAATCTCGATCGATTTATCCAGCGCCTTAGTCATGTCATAGACCGTCAGCGCGGCCGTCGCGGCAGCCGTCAGCGCTTCCATTTCGACGCCGGTCTGCGCCGTGGTCGCCGCGCTCGCGACAATTCGGACCCCGCGCGCCTCGACCCGGACCTCCACATCGGCGTGTGTGAGCATCAGCGGATGGCAGAGCGGAATCAGCTCGGAAGTCTTTTTGGCGGCTCCGATACCTGCGATCCGCGCGATCTCCAGCGGATTCCCTTTGGGGTTTTCCGGCAGCCTGGCCAGCACCGACGGGCGAATGCGCACAAAGGCGTGGGCGCGCGCCGTCCGCCGTGTCTCCGCTTTCCCGGAGACATCGACCATGCGCGGGCTGCCGGCTGCATCGTAGTGCGAGAGCTTTTTCATTTGAGCAATATCCGAATCAGGTCGCCCGCCTGCCACTCGGCGCGGTCGGGATCGGTCACCAGGAACGCATTGGCGCGCGTGAGCGCCGGAAT
>CAZMRK010000417.1:0-12037 GCA_964568355.1 uncultured Solibacteraceae bacterium
ACCAGACCTTGCGGCCAGTTCCAACCCATCGCATGAAATACGACCGCGCCCATACCGGTTGCCAGGGCGCTCTGGGTGATCGCCCCGACGACTGCGATCCTGCGTACGGCGATCAGGTCTTTCAGGTGGAAGTTCAGGCCGACGCCAAACATCAGGAGGATCACGCCGACTTCGGCCAACTGCTCCGCCATGTGGGTGTCGGCGATAAAACCCGGCGTGCGCGGGCCGATGAGGATACCGGCCAGCAGATATCCCACGATCGGCGACCATCCCAGACGGTGAGCCAGGTACCCGAGCGTCAGCGCCGCAATCAGCCCACCGGCGAGCGTGGTGATGAGATCCAGATGATGCATGACTGCCTTCTATTTTGGCGCACCAGGCGGGGGCTCCCCGGCTCTTTTCGATCCGATTCCGCCGCCAGGTGCGTCGTCATGGAGTTTTCATCTGGTTAGGCTAGGATATGGGGCATGAAAGCCATCCCTGCCGCCTTGTTTTTGCTGGGTGTTTTGCTGGCCCAGCCGCCGCATCCGATTCCCGGCGGATATTCGCTGCCCAATGGCTGGCGAATTACTCCCGTAGGCAAGGCAATTCCCACTCAGGACCTGATTCTCAACCTGACCGCGAGTCCGGACGAGCGAGTCGTCATCGCCCAGCATGGAGGCTTTAACCCCCACGGCTTGCTGGTGATCGACACGAAGACCGAGGAAGCGGTACAAACCATCGGGCTGCGATCGGCCTGGCTGGGTTTCGCCTGGTCGCATGACGGCGCCCGGCTCTATGTCTCGGGGGGCAGCGCCGGCCATCCCAGAAAGCCGGAGATCGCCCCTATTTACACCTTCAGCTATCGCGATGGGCGCCTGAGCGAGACACCGGTGGCGGAATGGCGGGATTCGCTGCCGGTGAATCAGATCTACTGGTCCGGCCTGGCCATGCATCCCAAACGGGACCTGCTTTACGCGGCCAATCGCGGGGCCGACCCCGCCCGGGGACACGTCAGCGTCTTCGACACCACGACCGGCAAGATCGTCCAGCAGATCCAGGTGGACGTGAGCCCGTATGCGCTCCAGTTCAGCCCGGACGGCTCCACGCTTTATGTCAGTAATTGGGGCAGCCAGAATGTGGGTGTAATCGATGTGGCCGCGGGCAAGATGGTGGCCACGATTCCCACCGGTTCGAATCCGAACGATATGCGGCTCGGCTCCGATGGGAGGCTCTACGTCTCCAACGGGAATGAGAATACCGTCACCGTCATCGACACCCGGAAGCGGCAGGCGATTGAGACCATCCACGTAGGGCCGACGATGCGCGCACCGGCCGGCAGCACTCCCAACGCATTGGAACTCGACGACCGCAACCACATGCTGTTCGTGGCCAACGCGGACAATAACTGTATCGCCGTGGTGAATGTCCGGGAAGAAGGCGAAAGCCATGTGATGGGCTTCATTCCGGTCGGCTGGTATCCCAGCGCGCTGCATCTGACGCCGCAGATGAAACTCTACGTTGGCAACAGCAAGGGCCTGGAGCCACATGCCAATCCGGACGGCCCCACCAGCCCGCTGCTACATGGCCAGCCGTCGAAGACTTCTGTGCGCGATATCCAGCGCGGCACGGTGAACATCGTATCGGTTGCGAATCTGAAGAACGAGATCAAGGGATGGACCAAGCAGGTGTACGATAACATCCCGTACAAGGATGACTATCTGACCGCGGCGCGGGCTCCCCAGGAGCCAAGCATCATTCCGCAGCACGTGGGCGCCGGATCGCCGATCCACCACGTCATCTATGTCATCAAGGAAAATCGCACTTACGACCAGGTATTCGGCGACGTCGCCAAAGGCAACGGCGATGCGCGCCTGGCGATCTTCGGCGAGAAAGTGACGCCCAATCACCACGCCATCGCCGATCAGTGGGTTTTGCTGGACAATCTCTACTGCGACGGCGAAGTCAGCGTGGACGGCCACTCCTGGTCCAATTCGGCGATCGCCACCGACTACAACGAGAAGATGTGGCCGGCCAACTACGGCGGCCATAGCATGTCCACGCGCTCCAACGCCTACGTGCCGAGCGGAGGGCACCTGTGGGACCTGGCCGCGCGGAAGGGGCTCACCTACCGCAGCTATGGAGAATACGCCAGCCGGTCGAGCGACGGCACCACCATGGATGCCGCGCCCGGCGTGGGCGGGCTGCTGGGACACGTTTCACCGAATTTCAAACTGCCGGGCATGCGCGATACCGACAATGTGCGGGTCTTCCTTCAGGAATTCGACGAGTACGAGAAAAACTTCGATTCCCAAGATCCCAACAAGCGCCTGCCCAACTTCGTGGTTATGAGCCTGCCGGAGGACCACACGGCGGGTACGCGTCCGGGGAGCTACACTCCGAGCGCGATGGTGGCCAACGCGGACTATGCGGTGGGACAACTGGTGGAGCGCGTCAGCCACAGCCGCTACTGGCCCGAGACGGCGATTTTCATGATCGAGGACGATGCTCAGAACGGGCCGGATCACGTGGACGCGCGACGCACGGTCGGGCTGGTGATCAGTCCCTATACCAAGCGCAAGTTCGTGGATTCCACGCTCTATACGACATCGGCGATGCTGCGGACGATCGAACTGCTGCTGGGCTTGCCTCCGATGACGCAATACGACGCCGCCGCGCTCCCCATGTACAACTCGTTCGGGACCACGGCGGTCCTGGAACCCTACCGCGCGATCGCGCCCAAACTGGATGTCAACGCCAGGAACACGCAGCTCTCCTGGGGAGCCAAGGAATCGATGGAGATGGATCTGGACGAGGTGGACAAAGCTCCCATGTTCGCGCTGAACCAGATTATCTGGAAGAGTGTAAAAGGGGCGGATTCGGAGATGCCGCTACCGGTGCATCGGTACTGGTTCCAGAAGCGCTGACCGCGCCGGATCAGGCGGCGGAGAGGGCGGCCGTCGCGGCTCCGATGATGGCCAGTTCGTGGTGCGTCGTGGGCAGGACTTCGAAGAAGCTGCCCTGCAAGGGCGAGAGCGTGACCATCTCCTGAAGATACTGGCTCAGAAGGGTGGTATCGAGGAACTCGGCGTTAGGGCCGGTGATGAAGAACTTACCGGCGCCTTCCAGGTGGATGCAGCACGCCGAGGCGGCTGCCAGGGCGCGGTGCCACAGCCTGACGAACTCGCTGCAGCGCGCGTCGCCGGCTTCGGCATTGGCGAAGACCTCATCCGGCTCCAGGTCGAGAAAGCGCAGGCGCATGGCGCGCTGTCCCATGATCCCTTCCAGGTGTCCGATGCCTCCGCAGCCGCAATAACGCTCGCGGGGATCGAGCGTCACCACCATGTGCCCGCCTTCGCCCGGCTGGCCAGTGCGGGGATAGCGGCCGTAGCCGATGCCGTCGCCCAGATACCAGACACGCACCAGGCGTTCGAGCTGCCCTCGCGTGGCGGCAATGCCGGCGGCGATGGCATCGGCGTCGTTCAGCACCGAGACCGGGAAGCGGAATCCTTCGCGGGCCAGCCCGGCGGCGAGCATCTCCTGCAAGTGGAACCCTTTGAACTGTTGCAGGTTGGGCGAGTCCTCGACCACCCCGGCGGCGAGGATGCCGGGGAAGCCGATGCCCGCGGCGGCGATTTCGGCGTCGCGCGCCACCAGGACGATCTGCTCGCACATCCGTTGGGCGAGCTCATCAGCCGGCATAACGCGCAGATTATCGTCTGGGTGACCGGGTTCCGGATAGATGCGCACGGTGCCGGAGAGGTGATCCTGATCCACCACTCCAATCCAGATGTGCCTCGTGGCGAGTACTCCGATCGACAGACTCATTCCATACCCCTCAGGACGAAAAACGGCTTAGTTTGTTCAGCCCGTTGAATGCGGCCGCTTTGTAACACTCGGCCAGCGTGGGATAGTTAAAAACCGTATCTACGAAATAATCGACGGTCCCCTTGAGGATCAGCACGGCCTGGCCGATATGAAGCAGTTCCGATGCGCCCTCGCCAATGATGTGGACTCCCAGAATCTCGCGGGTCTCCCGGTGAAAGATCAGCTTGAGACGGCCGGTCGTATCGCCGCGAATCTGGCCGCGGGCCGTTTCGCGGTAGTAGGCGACACCGACTTCGTAGGGCACATCTTCGTCGGTCAACTGTTCTTCGGTTTTTCCGATGAAGGAGATTTCGGGAATGGTGTAAATACCGTAGGGATAATTGGCCGGGTTGGAGCTGACTTTCAAGCCCAGGGCGTGGGCGGCAGCGAGGCGGCCCTGCTCCATGGAGACGGAGGCCAGGCTGGGAAACCCGATGACGTCCCCGACGGCGTAAATGTTGGGCACCTTCGTACGATATTCAGAATCGACCGGAATACGGCCGCGGCCGTCGGCCTCGAGTCCGGCCGCCGCCAGATCCAGCTCTTCGACGTTGCCCTGGCGGCCGACCGCATAGAGCAAGGTGTCGCCCGAGATTTTTTTGCGGCTCTGCAGATTGGCCACTACGCCGCCCTCGGGCCGTTCCTCCACGCTTTCGACCTCCTCGTTGAGCCGCATGGTGACACGATGGTCGCGGAGATGATAGGAGAGCGCCTCCACGATCTCGGAATCGGCAAATTCGAGCAGGCGCGGCCGCTTCTCGACCAGGATCACGCGCACGCCCAGGGCCGCGAACATGCACGTATACTCCACGCCGATCACCCCGCCGCCCACCACGATCAGGGTCTTGGGGATCTCCGGTATGCTGAGGATCTGGTCGCTATTGATGATGGTGCGCCCGTTGATCGGCACCTTGGGGGAGTTGGCCGGCTTGGTACCGGTTCCAATGATGACGATGGGCGCCGAAAAATCGGCCTGGCCGCGTGCGCCTTCGACGCGCAAATGCGTGGAGTCGAGGAAACGGGCCGTGCCGTAGATGACCTCGATCCCGTTGCGGGCGAGCTGAGCCTGAGTCACGTCGGTCTCGGTTTTGATCACATGCTGGACGCGAAAACCAAGATCCGCCATGGTGATCTTCTCTTTGACCCGGTAACTGACTCCGTAGATTCCCTGGTACGCGAAGCCGGAAAGGTGCAGCACCGCTTCCCGCATGGTTTTGCTGGGAATGGTGCCGTAGTTGACGCTGGTCCCTCCGACGACTTCGCGCCTCTCGAACAGAGCGACGCGTTTGCCGCTCTTCGCGGCCTGAATGGCGGCGCGCTGTCCCGCAGGTCCTGAACCAATGACGATCAGATCGTAAGTGTCCATGGAAGAGAGGTGCCTGGACCATCTTACCTCGTTAGCGGAAGCGCTTCTTATAGAAAAAATCGAGGCCGAAGAGCCCGTTTTCGTCGCGTACCGCGATCACCGACCAGCGGGTGTTGAGGGCCCACTCCACCTGCACCACCAGCGGATTGCTGTTGGTGACGTTGGTGATGTAGGTGAACGTAATGTTCGGTGTGATCTGCTGTTCGAGCGTGATGCGAGCCTGAGGATTGAACTCGATGCCGGTGAGAGTGGGGTCGATGCGCAGTTTGGTGATGCCGAAAAAGCGCTGGAGCCGGCCGGCGACCGGGCTGGAGACGGCTTCGGCCAGCAGGGCGGAAGCGCCCATCTGCTGATAGCCCTGAGGATTGGTGACCTGCGAACTGGCCGCTACCGGCACGTCGACCGAGGAAGGCGTCCGGCCGGTGGCCAGCAGCGATACGATCTCGCCGAAGGGTAGGGGCGGATCGGAGCGGGGCGTCAGCGCCAACTTATTGAGCGGCCCCGAAATGTTCAGGATCACCTCCACACCGCGGGCCTTGGTCTGCAAATCCATATTGACTACCGGCTCTACGCGGACGGGGTTGTAGAACGAAATGGCTCCCTGATCGATGGTGTATTTGGTGCCGAAGAATACCAATTGCCCCTGCACAATGTTGATACGGCCGAGCAGCGCGGGATTGGAGAAGGTGCCGCGCAGGCGCAGGTTGCCTTCCATGACCATGCCCTGCGTTAAGGAGCTTTGCACGGTCAGAACCGGCGAGGTGGCGATCTCGATATCGAAACGCGTGCTGCCCAGCAGGCCGGTGCGGGCCGCCGGAGTGCGCACGGGCTGCGAGGATTGCGTGAGGATGGAGCCCAGGTCGCTGCGTGGATTGAAGCCGGAATGAAGAATCGTCACCGTACCGCTCAGGATGTTGCCTTCACTGGTACCGGTCCAGTTCAGAGCGGCATCGGCTACGGTGCTGACACCTTCCGGATAGCGCACGCGCACCTGGCTGGCCTTGGCCACCAGGCGGAACACGGCCTGATTGGCTTCGTATCCGGCAAATCCGGTAATGCTGACTTTGCCTCCGCCGGTCTCCCCGTTGAGGCTTTCGATGGTGGCGCCGTTGCCATTGAACAGGATCACGCCGTTGCCATTGCTCAACCCGTTGGGGAAATCGACCAGGCTCATGGAGGCGTTCTTGACTTCCAGACGTCCGTTTACCAGCGGCCGGCGGAGCGGGCCGCGGATGGTCGCATCGGTCAGCACCGTGCCGGCGGCGGTCAGGTCCGGAGAAAAGTCCTGCAACATCGCGAGATCGATCCGTCCGTTGATCCGGAGGTCGAGCGGGCTGCGCTGCGCCAGCGTGGCGCTGCCGCTGAGCGAGAGATCGGTGGTGCGGCCGATGAAACGAGCGCTCTCAATCTTAATGACGCGGCGGTCCATCGAAATCCGGATGGGGCCGGAATTGGAGAGGGCGAAATCCTGGCGTTGGGCTCCCAACCCGCTTTGCGGGGCAGGCGCGACACGAAAGCGGGGAATCTGAAGGGAAGCCTTCCAAAGATCGGGATTGAGCGCGGGACCCTCTACGGTGAGCGTTCCTTCGGTGGCCCCGCCGATTTCGAAACCGGCCGGAAGCAAAGCCAGGGCCCGCTCCGCCCGGCCCAGGCGGACACCCGCAAAGGTTACGCGGGCCGTGCCGGGGTTATCGCCAGAGAGCTGAAACTGGCCGGTGCCGTGGATCTCCGCGCCGGCGAAATCGGAATCGAGAACGCCAAAGACGCTGTTGCCCTTGGATGTAGCGGTGACGCGAAGATTGCCGAACTGCCGCTGTTCCAGGTGGAGGCTGCCGGCCGTGGCCTCTCCGTTGAGGTTGTTGATGCGAAAAGGCTGGCCGGCGGCATGAGCCGTTTCGATCTCTCCCGAAGCTTTCACCTGGAGCACGCCGCCGATGCCGGGAAACTGCCTGGTGATCACCTGAAACTGGTCCAGCCCCATAGCATTGCTGGAGACCTCGAAACGCACGCGGCCTTTGGTGAGATCGCCGGGATTGTGGCGATAGGCGGCGCTCAGTGTGAGCTGCTTCGTGCCGGCAATCAACTGCACGCCGTTGAGTTGTGCCGTATCGCCGGTGTACAGCAGCTTGCCGGCGAGGCGATCGAAGGGCTCGCCGTAGATCTGACCCTTCAGGGCGACCAGATCGCCTTCGCCGTGCGGCTGGCCATAGGTGCCGGAAAGCCGGCCGGTGACGCTCACAGTGCCATCCACAGGGAGGTTGGCCTGGCCGCCCAGCGCCAACAGGTTGGCGATGGAAGCCTGCTGCATATCGAGGCTGCCGGAGACGGCGCTGGAATCTCGCGGCTTCCACTCCTCCAAAGCGATGGACCCGGAAAGCCGCGCGCGCGCGGGGCCGTGGGTCACGGCGCCGTCACGCAGCTCCACACCCGTGGGAGAAAGCGAGACGTTGCCATGAAAAGAATCAAAAGCCCGGCCGTACGCGGTGAAGCTGGCCAGTGAGACACGGCCTTCGATCCGCGGTTCCGCCAGCGGCCCGGAGACGGAACCTTCGAAGGCCGCCTTTCCGTTGCGAAGTTGAACCGGCAGAGCCTCCGGCGGATGGTCGGAGACGAGGTTGAGGGCCGGTATCAGGTCCGCGAGATCTTCGGAGCGAAGATGGACCTGGAGGTTGGCCCCCTGGCGGCTGCGGCCCGAAGAAGAGCCCGAAGAAGAGGAGCTACCGCGCCTGGCAGCGGTCGCAACCGATCCCAGCATGCCGGAAAAATTGACCTGGCTATGCGGCAGGAAGACGGAAGAATGCCCGAGGTCCAGCAGGCCGCGGCCGACGTCGTAGTGCAGAGCCACCGAACCGGTGACAGCGGGGCCTGCCAGGGCCGGCGAGATGGCCACCTGGGCGTCCACTGCGACGTCGCGGCGGTCCGTCAGGGAACCATCCAGGCGCAGCGGTCCGGCGGCCTGTCCATCCCAAGGGATTGTGTTCGGCGTGAGCAAAGCGGCCATGCGGCGGATATCGAAGCTCTCGATCTGGCCGTCGACGCGGAAACGGCGAAGATTGGGGAAATCGGCGCGCCCTGTGAAGCGTCCGCCCAGCATCTCCACGGTGACTCCGCCGGCCTCGATTCCTTCGGCCCGCAGTACGGTGTTGCGAATGGTGGCTTGAATGGGGAAGCGGCTCCGGGTCCGGTTCAGATCCGTCGCCGCCGAACCGGAGACCCGCAAATCCTGCCAGGCAATGTGGTGGATGTCGGCAAGGAATGCCGCGGTAGCGCGAGCCTCTTCCACGCGGACGTCATGGATTCGCAGGTTCATGCCGGCCACCGCCAGTTTGCCTGTTGCAGAGAGATTGGCGAGGCCGGCAAAATGCAGGTCTCCCTCGACCTGCGCCGTGCCGCGCTCGAAGACCGGCGTGCGCAGCGTGTGGCCAATCTCCTGTAAATCGGCTTCGGCCTTGTAGCGGAATGCACCCTGCGCGGCGACCACGTTATCGAAGGCGCCGGAAAAATCGACGCGCGATTTTCCGGAGATCAGCGAGCCTGAAGAAATCCGGATGCGATTGCGCTCGACGGCCATCGAAAGACTTACCCCGGCCGGGAGCAAGGCGTGATCGCCCCATTGCAGATCGAGCGGCTGGACCGAGAGGTCGCCCTGATAGCGGGCCGCGGCTGCCTGATAGAGGAAAACGGCGCGCAGGCGATCGCCTTTGGCCGAGAACGGCCTGGCTGTCTGTCCATCCACGGTGAAGCGGCCGCCGGCCAGGACGAAATGACGAACAGCCAGGTCGAGAATCGTTTCCAGCGCGTTCTTTCGTGCGGCGCGAAGTTTCGGGCGCGGCACATTGGTGCTGCCGTCCGGCCCAATGATCAGGTGGATACGAGGCTGCTGGACATCCAGCGTGTTCAATTCCACACGTTTGTGGAGAACGGAAAGAATGCGGAGGCCCACGGTGATCGAAGAGGCGCGGAACAGCGGATCGGCGGCGGCCGGTTCGGTGCCATGCAGAACAAAATTCTGCACGCGGCCGCGCAGGTGGCGCCAGTCGAAGGCCAGCGGGCCGCTTTCCACCCTGCCGCCGGTGGCTTTTTCCACCTCAAAAATCATACGCGCGTGAATCTGGCGGCGAAACCATTCACTGCGCAGCACCAGGATCGCGGATATCGTCAAAATCAGAAGCAGGGCTGCGCCGCCGGCCGAAGCCTTCAGGACGGTGCGGGAAAGGCGGGTCATTGGAATGCTTCCTCATGAAAACTGACGCTGGCGCGCGAGCGGGTCTCTTTCAGCCAGGCGTTCAACTGCTGATCCACACGCCGCTCGGTGAGAACGCGCTCGATCCGGTCCCGATAATCCTCGATGGCCAGCTTCTGATCCGGGTGAGATGGATGGCTGGAGGGCACGATGACTTTCTGAAAGTAGTCCTGGATGTCCTGATCGGTGATCTGTACCCCGGGGCGAAAGCGCGCATCGACGAAGCGCAGGAAGGTGATCTGCCAGGCGATCTGCTTTCTCAATTCTGTTTCAGTGAGACCGGTCCGCGCCAGTTCGGCGCGGTAGTCGGCATCCTTGCCGGCGAACCGATCTCGCTTGACCCGGGCCAGGAGGCGCTCGACCGCTGCCTGGGGAGGCTCGGGAAAATGGGCGAGTTGCAGTTCGTTGCGGACCAGCAACTGGTCCACCAGCCGGTCGGCGGTCTTGCGCTTGGATTCGGGGCGGAAATCCGGCTGCTCGCCATTCAGAAAGGCGGTCACGTGAATGCTGAGGTCGATCTGGCTTTCCGTGATCACGCTGTTGCCGATGGATACCGCGACACGGTCGACGATTACCGCGGAGAGCGGGCCGGCTATCGCCAGCCACAGAGCTACACCGGATTGGATTCGCCCGCGCATCAGAATGTCTGCCCGATCGAAAAGAAGAACTGGAAATGACTGATGCCCTGCTTCACGCACTTGGCGGGAGCGGTTTCGCAGGGATTGACCCCGGCGTTGATCAGGTCGGCGAGTGTGCCCTTGAAGCCGAAAAAGCGGGGAGGATTCAGAGAGTAGCCCAGGTCGTTGCGGACCGGACCGATCGGCGTGCGGTAGCGCACGCCGAAGCCTACCGAGTGCACCATGTAATCGAAATCGGTGAGATCGCGCTCGTGATTGGGGAGCTCGCGCTGGTGAGAACGGAAGGAGATTTGATCGACATTGGAGTAGACATTGCCGGCATCGTAGAAACCGACGCCGCTGATGTTCTCGCCGATGAGGGGAAAGCGGATCTCGGCCTGGTTGGCCAGCAAGGCATTGCCGCCCAGGGGGAAGCCGGTGATCGGGTCGCGCGGGCCGGCCTGGTTTTCCGGGAAGCCGCGCATGGAATTTGCGCCGCCGGAAAAAAAACGCTCCGGCAGGGGGATGGCTTGGGCCGGGTCGCCGGTGAAGTGGAACGGCTGGATGACGCCGAAGGTGGTGTTGCGAGCGAACACCAGCTTGTGGCCGATGGGATGATACGTGGAATTGCGGCCCAGGAAGCGCAGAAAATTCCGCTGCGAGCCGAAACCTTTTTCCGCGAGACCGAGGTCCAGGGTGTTGTAGATGCCCTTGTGCGAGTCAATGGGATCGTCACGGCGATCCTGGATGAAGGTGCCGGAAAAAGAGCCCAGGCGTACCGGTTGCGTGACCAGGGGGATCACCAGTTGCGTGATCTTGACGGAATCCACGCTGACCCGGCGGTAGTTGTAACGATAAAGAAGCGTAATGCTCTTGGACATCCGCTGCGAAAGCTGCACCGAGCCCTCGGCGCGGGTGGCGGTAAAGGTGCGAACATCGCGCGTGTAGTCGTAGAGCGCCGTGAAGGAGAGCTGCAGCGCGTCGTTACCCCGAAAACGGGGCAACAGGTAATCGACCAGGGCCCGCCGCTCGAGTGTCGAGATGCGGCTGCGGAAGGTGATGCTGTGGCCCAATCCCCAGATATTCAGCCGGCTGATGTCGAAAGAGACGCGGGGAGAAAAACCGGCCTTGCCGCCGGGCGATTCCAGACTATTGGGACTGCCTCCGATGCGCGCGAATTCGGCGCCGAAACCGACGGCCAGCGAATACCGGCGCGCTTCTTCCATGTCGTAGAGCACGTATTTGCTGGGTGTATCCCCGTCCGGATTCTGGATAGCGGTATCCACCTTGGCGAAGATGCCGAGGTCATAGAGGCGGCGCTGGGTGTCTCGCATGCGCGTAGGCGAGAGCGGGTCGCCCGGATTCAGCAGGAGATTGCGATTCACCAGCCTGGGCCGGGTAATCCGCAGTCCGTTCACCAGCACCTGCCGTACATACTGCGGCTTTCCCTCATGAATGACGAATTGGAGCTCCACCTGTTGAGGCTTCGCGCCGGGGCGCATGTTCCATTCAAAGGTGACGTTGGGAAAACCGGAAGTGAAATACTCGTCGAGAATCGTATCGCGGTCAATGGCTACGTTGAACTCGCTGAAAGGCTGCCCCGCGACCGAGCTCAGTTTGCTTAGAATGGTTTCGCGCTGGAGCCGCTCGACTCCCACAACTTCCAGGTTGGAGACGAACCACTGGGGGCCTTCGGTGATTTCGAGGAAAACCGCCAGGTCGCCACGCTTGCCCTGATAGTTGTCCTCAACGTGCGTCTTCACGGACACATCCCGGAAACCGTTGGACTTGTACAGGTTCTCGATGGCTTCCTGGTCCTGGCGAAGATAGACCTCGCTGAAGCGTCCATGACGAAACTGAAGCAGCGAGGCGGTCAGAATATACATGCGCTCGCGGATGGTCTCGGTCGAAAAGAAGCGGTTGCCGGTGATGCCGATATGGACCAGGCGGTGCATCGTGCCGAGC
>CAZMRK010000418.1:0-4719 GCA_964568355.1 uncultured Solibacteraceae bacterium
TAGATAGCGAATTCGGCCAGCGACAGGTGGCGTTCGCGCTGGAGATAGTCCGGCACCCAGAAAAGATAGAAGTACCACACCGGATCGCTGGCAAAGCGCGGCAGGACCAATCCCCACACCGTTCGCAGTCGAAGCAGTTCACGCCAGGGAGGGTTCTTCGCGCCCGGCTGTCCGGCTTTCGCCGCCGCGCGATCCCGGTAAGACCACCACCAGAGCGGCAGCCAGCAGAGCCCCAGCAGCCCCGGGATCACAAACGTGTAGCGCCAACCGAATCGCAGCGTGCACCAGGCGACCAGAGGCGGCGCAAGGATCGCTCCCACGGCGCTGCCGGAAGAAAAAATGCCGGTGGCGAGCGCCCGCTGCTTCACCTCGAATAGTTGCGCGCACGCCTTCACTCCCGCCGGATAGACACAAGGCTCGCCGGCGCCGAGCAGTCCGCGGAACAGGGCGAGTGAGACAGCGCCGCGCGCAAGCCCCGTCAGGGCCGTGGCAATCGACCACCACGCCAGGCTCAGGGCCAGGCCGATCCTGGCTCCCAGGCGATCCATGATGCGCCCGCCCAGCGCATACATGACGGTGTAGGGAATCAGGAAGGCCGTTACGACGTTGGCGTAGTCGGTCTCGGAGAGCCCCAGGTCATGCCGCAGCGTCGGCCCGAGCACGGAGAGCGTTTGCCGGTCGATGTAGTTGATGGTGGTCGCGGCGAACAGCAGCGCGACCACGATCCACCGGCGGCGTCCGCTGTCCATAAGCTATAAAGAGAGGATCGCGCCTTGCTTCGCAAGGCGGTCCTGCAGCGCCGCCGCCGGCACGCTGTGCAGGGCGGAACCCGTTTCGCACGCAAGCGCCGCCGCGGTTCCGGCAGCCTGGCCCAGAGCCATAGCTGTGCCGCTCACACGCGTCGAGCCGTGCGCCTCGTGCGTCGCCGAAATACAGCGGCCCGCCGTTGCCAGGTTATCGAATCCGCGCACGAAGAGGCACCGGGCGGGGATGGGGTACGGCTCCGGAGGATTTTCCTTGTGCGGATGTACGCCCACGCGGCCGTCCGCTGGGTGGATGTCGATGGGCCAGCTTCCCAGCGCGATCCCGTCGTCAAACGGCCGGCAATGCAGGATGTCTTCCGCCGTGATCTGGTAATCGCCTAAAATCCGGCGGGTCTCCCGGACGCCGATCTGGCACGCCGCAGCCAGCAGGAAAGCATCCTGGAAATCCGGGGAGCCCGCGCGCAGGATGTTCAGGATTCGCAGCATATCCCGCCGCCCCTCCTGCTCCGCCCGGGACAGGTCGGCCGTGCTGGTTCCGTCGCCATACAAGCGCGTGCAGTTGAGCGTCACTTCCCCCTCACGGATGCGAATGATCCAGGGCCCGCCATACTTCGGCGCCTGCCCGGCCGCATAGGCCGAGTCGACGGCCGTTCGGGCGGCCTGCTCCAGAGCCTTCCAATCCACACCGGCGCGGACGCCACCGATTCGAAAATGCATGGACATGGTCTGCAATTGGCCGTCTTTTTCGAACCCGGCGCCCGCGAACGCCGAGACGTCGCCATCGCCGGTCGCATCCACCACCTGCCGCGCCCGAATCTCCCAGAGCCCTTCTTTTCCGGCCGCAATCACGGCGCCGATCCGTGCATCCTCGCGAACCGCCGCGGTCACGAAGAGATGATAGAGCACCTCCACGCCCGCTTCGCAAAGCATGGCATCGGCCACCAGTTTGAAATACTCGGGGTGGAACGTCACGCACTCCGGCGGATTGTCCGGAGTTGCCATGCCGCCCATATTTTCCATGTTCCGCACCAGTTCCAGGCCGATCCCGCCCACCACGATCCGGCTGTTATCGCGGCAACTGCGCAGGCCGTCCAGCGTATGGACCAGCGCCCCCACGGAGATTCCGCCGCAGAATCCATAGCGCTCCAGCAGCAGGGTTTCGGCGCCGTTGCGGGCTGCCGCAATCGCCGCCGCCACACCGGCAGTGCCTCCACCGCACACCAGCACATCACAGTCTTTGCGCACCGCGATCGGGAGCATCTACTTCGCCTCCGCCCGTTTGAATGTCTCATAGCTGTAGCAACCGACCGCCGCCGCCCCGCCATCGATGGTCACGATCTGCCCCGTGATATAGCACGCGGCAGGAGAAACCAGAAACGCAATCAAGTCCGCCACTTCCGCCGGTTCGGCCAGCCGGTTGGCCGGAATAGCCCGGCTGCGCTGCCGATAGGCGTTTTCGTCGTATACGGCCCGAAGCTGCTCGGTAGCAACCGGTCCGGGCGCGGCGGCGTTTACCGTGATTCGGTGCGGAGCCAGTTCAATCGCCATCACGCGCGTCAACGAGGAGACGCCTCCTTTGGCGACCGCATACGCGCTGGTCCCGTACATCGCCATGGAAGCGGCGATAGAGGAGAGATTGACGATCCGGCCGCCGCGTCCGGCCTCCACCATGATCCGCGCGGCAGCCTGTCCGCAGCGGAAGGTCGCGGTCAAATGCAGGTCGAGCGTGCGCTGCCAGTCCGCCGGATCGATCTCCAGGAACGGAGCATGTTTGGCGATGCCGGCGGAGTTCACCAGGACATCCAGCCGTCCGAAGCCCGTTACGGCGGCCTCCATCAGGCGACCTACGACAGCCGGATCGCCAAGATCGCCAGCACAGCACAGGGCTTCGCCGCCTTTCCGCCGGATCTCTCCGCCTACTTCTTCCAAGGCAGCCGCATTTCGCCCGGACAGCACAATCCGGTAATTCTCCGCCGCCAGGCGCAGGGCCGTCGCCTTGCCGATGCCGCGCGCCGAGCCGGTGACCACCGCCACCGGCGCCTCGCCACTGTGATCGCTCATGCCTGTGCCCTCCCCTGGACCGCTGCCGCGTAGCACGCCTCCACCAGGCGCACATCCTCCCTGCCCTCCTCGCCCGTGACATCCGGCTGCCTTCCGGCTCGCAGGGCTTCGAAGAACCGGCGATGCTGGTTGTACGGGTTGGCCGCGTCTCCCCATTCCGGCGAGAGACAATCGTCCAGGACCTCCACCGATCCGTCACCGCGCAGATGCAGGACCTCGCCTTCAAAGGGCCCGCCTTCTCCCATGTACTCGACGCGCCGGTTGTCCCGATAGTGGATCGAGCCCCTGGTTCCCATCACCGATACATGTTCTTCCTGGCAGCACCACGAGGTCTGAATGTCGCCCAGCGCCCCGTTGGCCAGTTCGTATTGGGCGAGCGTCAGGTCGTCGCCCTCCAGGTGGGGGCACGCTACGTTGCGGCTGAATGCCTGGACGCGCTCCACCGCCGTGTCCAGTAAAAGCCGCATGAGATGCTGATAGTGGACGCCAAGCTGAATAAATGAACCGCCGCCCGTCCGGGCGCGGGAAGCCCGCCAGTTCCGATCCGCCCCGCCCCACTGCAATCCGCCGCGATGCGCCAGCCGCGCGCTGTAGAGCGCAATCGTTCCCAGCCGCCCCTCCTGGATCATCCGCCGGATATCGTGGAACAATGGATGATCCAGCAGGTTCATGTAGATGCCCAGAACCTTGCCCGACCGCCGCCGGGCCGCCAGGATCTCGTCGCATTCGGCGACCGTCGGGGCCATGGGCTTTTGCAGCAAAACATGCTTGCCGGCTTCCAGCGCCTCCACCGCGTGGTTGCGATGCAGGTGATTCGGCGTCGAGATCACGACCGCGTCCACATCCGGCGCGAGCGCGTCTTCGAAGCGGCAGGAAGCGCGTCCCACGCCCGTCTCCCGCGCAGCCGCCTCCGCCTCGTCCGCATCCACGTCGATGGCTGCCGCCACGCAAACGCCGCTGATCGCGCGATAGGCGGACCGGTACTTGCGCGCCACGCCGCCGCAGCCTACCAGGGCCACTCGAATATTCTCTGTCTTCAGATTTTCTTTGCTCATTCCACCATCTGCCCCGTCGCGGAAAGGATGGCCCCCTGCCGCAGCAACTCGCGGCGGATTTCCTCCGGATCGACCTGCCGCGGGGTGTGACCCGAGCGGCATGCCAGCGCGGCAGCCACTCCCGCCGCGTGCCCGGTAGCCATCGAAGTGCCCGGCACGCGCGTGGAACCATGCGCGCCATGTGTGCTCGAAACCGCCTTTCCCGGAACCAGCAGCCGCTCCACACCTTTCGGCAGCAGGCAGCGGTACGGAATTTCGTACGGTTCCGGCGGATTGTCTTTGTGCGGGTGCACGCCCACAGCCCCACCCGAAGGATGGATATCGATCGGCCACGCGCCGATGGCGATGGTATCGGGAAAGTGCGCGCCCCCGAGCACATCCTCTTCGGTCAGCACGTAATCGCCCAGAATCTTGCGGCTCTCTCGCACGTGCAGATCCGTTGCGCCGCTGAGAATATAACTGTCGGCCAAAGCCGGCACTTCCCGGCGCAAAATGTCCGCGATCTGCAGCATATCTTCGCGGGCGCGCTGTTCCATCCGGCTTCGATCGCCCGGGTCCAGGGGGTTGCCGGAGACGCGCGTGGCGTTGATCGATACCTCGCCTTCGGTCAGGCGGATCACCCACGGACCGCCAAAGGAAAACCCGGCGGGCGCCCTGGCCTCCATCGCCCCGCGGCATTGGTTCTCCAGGTCGCGCCACGTCGAGCCCGGCCTGACATTGCCCAAGCGGAAATGGTAGGTGATGGCCTGCAACTCCGTATGCTGGGTCCAGGCGGCATCAGCGAAAAAGGCGATCGCCGCGTCGCCGGTGGCATCGATGGTGACCGGGGCTTCGAAACG
>CAZMRK010000419.1:0-7945 GCA_964568355.1 uncultured Solibacteraceae bacterium
CTTCCGCATCGCGCCCGGTGAGCGCGTGGCGGTGGTAGGGGAAAACGGGCAGGGCAAGACCACGTTCGTCAAACTGCTGGCCCGGCTCTACGATCCGTCTTCGGGACAGATCCTGCTGGATGGCGTGGACCTGCGCGAATATCGCCTGGAGGATTTGCATCGCCAGATTGGCGTGATTTTCCAGGATTTCATGCGCTACGACTTGCCCGCGCGGGAAAACATCGGCGTGGGCCAGATCGATCAACTGACGAACGAGGACCGGCTGCTGGCCGCTGCCCGGCAAAGCCGCGCCAGCGAGATCATCCAGCGCTTCCCCGACGGCCTGGAGCAGATGCTGGGACGGCGCTTTGAAGGCGGCGTGGATCTCTCCGGCGGCGAGTGGCAGAAATTTGCGCTGGCCCGCGCTTATCTGCGCGATGCCCAGCTTCTGATTCTGGACGAGCCCACCGCCGCGCTGGATGCTCTGGCCGAGTTCGAAGTTTTCCATCGCTTTGCGGAACTGACGGAGGGCCGCATGGCGATTATGATCTCCCACCGTTTCTCGACGGTGCGCATGTGCGATCGCATTGTGGTGATCGAAGGCGGGTGCATCCGCGAACAGGGCACCCATACCGAGCTTCTGGCTCACGGCGGACGTTACGCCGAAATGTTTGAAATGCAAGCTTCCAGTTACCGATGACCATGGCGAACCAATCGTTGCTCCTTTCCCGAAGTGCCGGACGGCGCTTTCAAAAGCAGGTGAAAGAATACGATGCGCTTCTGCGGAACACCTGCGAGACTCTGGCGGCCCAAGCGGCCAGCGGCAAGGAGATGTCTCCCGCGGCAGCCTGGTTGTTGGACAACTACCTGTTTGTGCACGGTCAGGCGCAGACGGTGGGCTTGGACATACCTCCCGGCTTCTTCAGCAAGCTCCCGCGCGCCTCTGGCGAAGCCGGGGGGGAATGGCCGCGGGCAGCGGTAGTCGCCGATGCCATTGTGAATGCTTCTGACGGGGCTCTGACCAGCGAAGCAATCCGGATTTATCTTAGAACCTACCAGAGATCCACCCCCCTGACCCTGGCGGAGCTTTGGGCGCTGGAAGCGTTGCTCAAACTGGTTTTGATCCGCCGCCTCTGCCAGTGGATTGCCGCCGGTTTGACGGACTCACCGGAATCGGAAGCCGCCGTCCGCAACAGCATCGGCAGTTTGCGGAAAATGGAAGCGCTGCAATGGCGCGAGGTCGTGGAAGCAGCCTGCCTGGCCGAACGCATCTTGCGCGAGGATCCCGCCGGCGTATATGACCGCATGGACTTCGCCACCCGCGACCGCTACCGCCGCGAGGTGGAGCAATTGGCGCGCGGCTCCTGGTATCGGGAGGAGCGCGTGGCGGAGATTGTGCTGGAAATGGCGCGCGAGGAAGCGGGCGCCAGGGGCCGGAGAACCCGCGAATCGCATGTCGGCTATTTTCTGATCGGAGCGGGAAGGGACCGGCTGAAATCGCGCCTGGGCTACCGCCGCGGTGCGGAAGAGGTCATCTGCGACCTCGTCCGCGGCGCTCCTAATTTCTTCTACATCGGCGCCGTTGCCGTCATCACCAGTCTGCTCGTGTTGGCCGCGGCTCGCGTGCTGCGGCCCATGCCCTGGTGGTTCGCTCTGCTGTTGGCGATTCCCGCCAGCCAGGGCGCCGTCAGCGTGGTCAATCACCTGGTGAGCCTGATCATCCGGCCGCAGAAACTGCCCAGAATGGACTTCTCCGACGGCATCCCCCCTTCGTGCCGTACGTTTGTGGTGGTGCCCACCCTGCTGCTCTCCCGCGCCGAAGCGCTGAAGCTGCTGGAGCGCCTGGAGATTCATTATCTGGCCAGCCGCGATCCGAACCTGTTGTTCGCGCTGCTGACCGATTTCCCCGACGGCGATAGCCCGGAGGGCGATCTGGATCTGCTGCGCGCCTGCGCCGACGGCATTCGCATTTTGAATCGCCGCTACGCTCAGGGCGGGCGCGGGCCGTTCTACCTGTTCCACCGCAGTCTGGAATGGAATCCGAGCGAAGGCGTTTGGATGGGTCCGGAACGCAAGCGCGGCAAGCTGAACGACTTCAATTCGCTGCTGTGCGGAACCGGGGATGCGTTCACGACCAAAGTGGGCGACCTCGGAGTCCTTTCGACCGTCCGGTATGTCCTGACGCTCGACAGCGATACCCAACTGCCGCGCGACACCGCCCAGGAACTGGTGGCGACCATCGCCCATCCGCTCAACCAGGCGCGGGTGGACGAAGCTACCGGCATGGCTCGCGACGGCTACACGATTCTTCAGCCGCGCGTCACCATCAGCATGGAATCGGCCTCCCGGTCGCGCCTGGCCCAGATCTACGGCGGGCAGCCGGGATTCGATCCCTATGCCTCGGCGGTTTCCGACGTTTATCAGGATCTACACGGCCTGGCGAGCTTTACCGGCAAGGGTATCTACGACGTCGCCGCTTTCGACCGCGTCATGCAGGATCGCTTTCCGATTAACAGCCTGCTGAGCCACGACCTGATCGAAGGCGAGCACGCCCGCGTCGGGCTGGTGACGGACCTGGAAGTCGTGGACGATTATCCTTCCACCTACGAGAGCTACAGCAAGCGCCTGCATCGCTGGGTGCGCGGGGATTGGCAGATCGCCGCCTGGTTGCTGCCGCGCGTGCCCAGCCCCAAGGGGCCGATCCCCAATCCGCTCAGCCTGCTTTCCCGCTGGAAGATCGTCGATAATCTGCGCCGCAGCCTGGTGGAAATCACGCTGCTTCTGTCGATGCTGGTTGGCTGGCTGGTGTTGCCCGCCGGCTGCGCCCGGGTTACCGCCGTCGGAATCGCGCTCCTGCTGGTGCCCGCTTACGCCGAGCTTCTGTTCTCGTTTTTCCGTGTGCCTCCGGTGCGCTTCTGGAAGACCTACCTCCGCGAGGTATTGTTTCGCTTCGGGCAGGGCCACGCCGAAGCCGCCTTCAGCCTGGCCTTGCTGGCCTGCAAAGCCTGCGTGCTGGCAGACGCGATTGGGCGCACCCTGATCCGCGTGCTGGTGACGCGCAGGAACCTGCTCGAATGGGAAACCATGGCGCAATCCGAGGCAAAGGCGCAGCAGACCCGCAGCCTGATGCGCGCCTATGTGCTGGCGTGCCCGGTGCTGGCCCTGGTGGTTCTCACCGTCATGGCGCTCTTCGGAGTGCATGTCGATCGGATCACCAACGTGCTGCTGGCGTTGTGGGCGGTTACCCCCCTCACCGTGATCTGGATCAACGGGCACTCCGCGTCCGCTTCGCACGAACTCAAGACCGACGTGGACTTCCTGCGCGGCGTCTGCCTGCGGACCTGGTTCTACTTCGCCGATCATCAGCAGCCCGAGGATCACTGGCTGACTCCGGACCACGTGCAGGAAGATCCGCTTCTGATCGCGCATCGCACCTCGCCGACCAATCTGGGCCTTCAACTCACCGCTCACTTGGCGGCGCACGACATGGGCTATCTGACCTACCGTGAGGTCTCCGGCCGGCTCCACAACGTGCTGGACACCATGGGCCGGATGGATCGCTTCCGCGGCCACTTCTATAACTGGTACGACACACGCACCCTGGAAGTGCTGCCGCCGCGCTACGTCTCCTCGGTGGATAGCGGCAATCTCGCGGCCGCTCTGGTGACCTTGAAGCAGGGCTGCATGGGGTTCCGCAACCGCCCGCTGGTCGGCACCCACACGTTGCAGGGATTGCGCGACCACGTCTTGCTGTTCCGCGACGCCCTGCCGCCGGAGGCGCACACGGGGTCGATCATGCGGGTGGTGGCCAGCCTGCTGAAGCAGTTGGCCTACGTGCCCACGGACTTGTTTTTCTGGGAAGGCATCCTGACCGACGTGGTGAATCTCACCGAACGCCTCAAGCAGCCGGTCGGCTGGATCTGCTCGCACCTGGAATCGAGCGGTGTCACCGGTGTTCCCGAAGTCTGCTATTGGTATGATGCGCTCTCCGCCCGGGCGCGCTTAGCGCTCGAAGAACTCCGTACCCTGGCTCCCTGGCTGGCGTCGCCGTTCGAAACGGAATTGCGCATGTCTTCGCGCGAAGGCTCGATGGCGGAGATCATGGAGGAGTTGTGCCGTGTTCCGCGCCTGGGCGACCTGCCGGTGCAGTATCAGGTGATCGCCCGTGCGATCCGCGCGCGCCTGGGGCATCCCGCTCCTCTTCCCGACGCCACGCGGCACGCGCTGCTCGACCTGCTGCCGGAACTGGAACTGGCCAGAGAGGCCGCCGACGAGTTGATCGGTGAATTTGACCGGCAGGCCGCGATGGTTGCCCGCTGGGTGGAACAGATGGATTTCGCCTTCCTGTTCAACCCGCGGCGCAAGCTCCTGCACATCGGCAGCAATGTCGATACCGGCCTGGTCGACGAGGCGCATTACGACCTGCTGGCTTCGGAAGCGCGCACGGCGGTCTTCCTGGCGATTGCCAAGGGCGACATTCCGCGCGACGCCTGGTTCCGCCTCCAGCGCAAACTGGTGGGCTATCAGGGGCATCGCACCATCGTCTCCTGGTCGGGCACGATGTTCGAATACCTGATGCCGGCGCTGTTCATGAGGACTTACGACCACACTCTGCTGGGTGAGAGCCTGGCCGGGGCGGTACGCGTGCAGCAGCGTTACGGCAAAGAGCGCAATGTGCCCTGGGGGATCTCCGAGGCCGCCTGCGCCACGCGGGATCATTCGCTCGAATACCAATACCGCGCCTTCGGCGTGCCGCCGCTGGCGACCGATCCGCAAATCGGCGGCGACCGCCTGGTGATCGCGCCCTACGCCACCATGCTCGCCGCCATGGTGGATCGCGCCGAAGCCGCGCGCAATCTCCGCGAGATGGCCGGCTACGATTGGGTGGGCCGCTACGGCTTCTACGAATCGGTAGACTATTCGCGCCGTCCGGAACTGGTGCGCATGTACATGGTGCATCACCAGGGCATGGGACTCCTGGCGCTGTGCAACGCCCTGCTGGGCGGAACTCTGCAGGATCGCTTCCACGCCGATCCGATGGTGGTGGCGACCGCCTTCCTGTTGCAGGAACGGCTGCCTTCGCTCATCGACGTGGGCGAGGAAGAACAGCATCCGCACGTAGAGCCGCTGCCGAGCCCTGCGGCGGTGCCGGCCGGGGCCCTTGCCGAACGCGCCCTGCCGCCTGAATCCGGTGCCGCCAGCACCGTAGCATGACTGCGATTGTGGAGCGGTCGGCCCATGGCCGCTCCACAATCAGTGTTATCCTGAGGGCAAGGTCAGCCAATGCGCCCCCCTAAGGTTGCTGTCGCCGTAATTGGAGGCTTCCTGGCACTGAGCGCGATCTACGCTTTCCAGCGTCCTTTCCGCCAGTATCCCGGCGTTGAATACGACGATTTCCCGCTGCCTCCGGACTATCAGGAGAAGACAGAGTGGGTGTTTGCGCGCCTGATGTATCCGCCGATCGGCGGCCGTTACGGGGGGTTCCGCTTTTTCGGCGATTGGACCCAGGGCGCCTCGAACTGGACCATCGACTATCCGCGCTCGGATCGCCATCTGACTGCCGCCATGCGGCGCCTTACCCGCGTGCACGTCCGCTCGGTGGAGCAGCCGGTCAATCTGGATGACGGCGATGACGTCTATAACTGGCCCTGGATCTACGGAGTGGAAGTGGGCCACTGGGATCTGAGCGATGCCCAGGCCGCCAAACTGCGGGAATACCTGTTGCGCGGGGGCTTCTTCATGTGCGACGACTTTCACGGCACGCGCGAATGGGAGGTCTTTGCCGCCAGCATGAAGCGCGTCTTTCCGGACCGTGCGATCGTCGAAATCGACAATAGCGATCAGATCTTCCACGTGCTCTACGACCTGGATGACCGCTACCAGGTGCCGGGCGCGCAGTTCCTGTATTCCGGCCGCTCTTATGAAAAGGATGGCGTCACTGCCCGCTGGCGTGGCATTTACGACGATAAAGGCCGCCTCATGGTGGCAATCTGCCACAATGTGGATCTGGGCGATTCCTGGGAATGGGCCGATAACCCGCGCTATCCCGAGAAATTCTCCGCCCTGGGCATCCGCATCGCGGTCAATTACGTGATCTACGCCATGACGCATTAGTGCTACGACCGGGTGATTCGGTTCGTCCGCTTGCTGGCGCGCGCGGTTCCGTTCCGCCGCTGAACCGCGAGCGTGGGGAGCGGACTTCACGATCGCGGCGATTCCCCGATTCCAGTCAAACGGTTCCGCATATCCACTATAGTGAAAGGTCGAGGTCTAGATGCAGCGGATGATGAAAGCATTGGTGAAGAGCGAGGCCGCCAGAGGGCTGCGCCTGTGCGAGGTTCCGGTGCCCGGGATCGGGATCAACGATGTGCTGATCCGCGTGGACCGCACGGCGATCTGCGGAACCGACCTGCACATCTACCAATGGGACGAATGGGCTCGCAAGACCATTCCGGTGCCGATGGTGATCGGCCATGAGTTCGTCGGAGAGATCGTGGAGGTCGGCTCGAATGTGGCGGACTTCTATCCGGGCCAACTGGTGAGCGGCGAAGGCCACGTGGTCTGCGGCCGGTGCCGCAACTGCCTGGCGGGACGGCGGCACCTGTGCGCCCACACCAGCGGTGTCGGCGTGAACCGGCCCGGATGCTTCGCCGAGTACATCGCCCTGCCGATGAGCAACGTCTGGAAGCACGATGAGTCCATTGACCGTGATATCGCCAGCATTTTCGACCCGTTCGGTAATGCGGTCCATACGGCGCTGAGCTTCCCGGTCCTGGGTGAAGACGTGTTGGTCACGGGCGCGGGTCCCATCGGAATCATGGCGGCCGCCGTAGCCCGTCATGCAGGGGCCCGCTACGTGGTGATTACCGACGTGAACCCCTATCGTCTGGATCTGGCGCGGAAGGCGGGTGTGACGCTGGCCATCGATCCGCGGGAGACGCCGGTGGCCCAGGCTCAAAAACAACTGGGCATGCGCGAGGGCTTCGATGTGGGCCTGGAGATGTCGGGCAATTCGGCGGCGTTTCGCGAGATGCTGGGCAACATGTGCCATGGCGGGCGCATCGCCATGCTGGGAATTCCTTCCGGAGGCGAGATGGCCATCGATTGGAATACCGTGATCTTCAACATGCTCACCATCAAGGGCATCTACGGACGCGAGATGTATGAGACCTGGTACAAGATGACCGTCATGCTGCAATCCGGGCTGAATATCTCCCCGGTGATCACTCACCGGTTCCCCTATAGCGAATGGGAAAGTGCGTTTGAGCTGATGCTCACCGGAAACTCCGGCAAGGTGGTCCTCAACTGGCGCCAATAGGCTGTGGGGCGGACTTTCAGTCTGCCGCGAGGCTTCAGCCTCGCTATTGGCCTGCGGATGATTTTACCGCAAGCCCACGTGGCTCAGGATGCGGCGTACTTTTTTGGGCGAAATCGAGAGCCGCTCGGCCACGCGCGAGACTTTCCGGCCTTCGGCCTCCCAGACCTTGGGGATCACCAGTTCGGCAAACTCTTCCGTAATCTGCTGGAAGGTCTTGTCCCCTACCTCTCCCTGCGACCAGGCGCGTAGCGTCGCATCCACGCTGCCCGCCCGCAGAATGCGGCTGCGGAGGGTCTGCAGTTCTTCCCATAGATAGTCCCGCGTATCGCTTCGCAGCAGCGCCGTGGCCTGATCGCAGGACTGGCGCGCCGCTTCCGGATTATGAAAATATTCGTTGGAAAGCGTGAGGCCCTGACAAAGCAGCGCGCGCGCCTGCAAACGCCGGTTCTGCGTGTGGCGGGCGTATTCGGCGGCCTCGCGCGCAAACTCCTGGGCCAGTTGGGCGTGATGGCTGGGATCTTCGTGGTCTTCGATGCCCTCTTCGCACTTGGCGTTCTCCGCCAGGCACTGGATCACCCGGGAGCGGGCCATCAGGATGTAATCTTTCCGCTCCGTTCCCAACGCAAAGGCGCGGGCGGCTTCTTCGAA
>CAZMRK010000420.1:0-13867 GCA_964568355.1 uncultured Solibacteraceae bacterium
TTCAGATCTTGGAGCAGCGCGGTCACCGGCTGGTCGGTTCGCGCGCAGGCGGCGCGCATATCGCGCTCCAGGTAGGAATGGTTGTCCCAAATCTGGCCGTTGATGTAGAGCTGCACAAAACGTACGCCGCGCTCGATCAGGCGCCGCGCCATCACGCAGCGGCGCGCGTACGAATCGGTCGGCTCCTGTCCCACTCCGTACATTTTCAGGGTTTCCGGGCTCTCCTTGCTGATATCGAGTGCGTCGGTCGCCTCGATTTGCAGCTTGGCCGCCAGTTCGTAGCTCGCAATTCGCGCGTCCAGTTGCAGTTGATTCGGATGCTTCGCCTTGTGGATCTGGTCCAGCCGCGAGAGCAGTTCGCGGCCTGCCGCAATCACCGGCGCCGGCTCGTTCACTTCCGGCGTCAGATTCAGAATCGGCGAACCCGTGGAGCGGATGCGCGTGCCCTGATAGATCGGCGGCAGAAATCCCGATTGCCAGTTCTGTGGACCGTTTACCGGCAGCCCCAGGGGATCGTCCAAAACCACGTACGCGGGCAGGCTCTGATTCTCCGATCCCAGCCCGTAAACCACCCAGGAGCCCATCGAAGGCCGCCCGGGGATGATTCTCCCCGTCTGAATCATAAACAGCGCCGGCTCGTGGTTCGGATGCATCGTTTGCATGGACCGGATGAGCGCCAGTTCGTCCACCACCTCGGTCAGGTGCGGCATTACTTCGGAAACCCACATCCCCGATTTGCCGTGCTGCGCGAACTTGAACGGGCTGCGCATCAGCCCGCCGGCCGCCTCCGGTCCCGTCAGGTCCGCCGCCACCTTATCGAAATACGATTCGCCATGATGCTTGTCGAGCATCGGCTTGGGATCGAACAGATCCATCTGGCTGGGGCCGCCGTTCATGAAGAGATGGATCACCGATTTCGCCTTGGGCTCGAAGTGCGGCGCCCGCGGCTTGAGATCGTAAATCCGGCGCGAACCGTCCGGTAATTCACCCGCAGTGGCCGCGCCATACAGGTCCCGACTGAGCAGCGTAGCCAAAGCCACGCCGTAAAGGCCATCGGATACCCGGCTGAAAAACTCCCGCCGCGTGGGACGATTTCTGCGCTCTGGAACCATCTCTTCCCCCCTGTAGCGCCCGCTTTTAGCGGGCCGCGTCGACGCTCTCGTCGACGCCGGACAACTAATCGATATACACAAAAGCCGCCGAGTTGAACACCGTATGACAAAGCTTAGCCAAAGCCCGCTTCTCTGCGTCCGCTGCCCCTCCGCCCGAATAATCCTGTTTCACTTTGGCCAGCATTTCCAGGCTGGCCCGCTCTTCTTCTGTCGAAGGCGGCCGGCTCAGCGCCAGCCAGTACAATCGTTCTACCTGCTTGCGCGGATCCTCGCCGGCTTCGCGCCGCACGCGTTCCGCCGCGGCATCGGCAAGCTGCCGCACCATCCCGTTATTGAGCAGGAACAGCGCCTGCGGCGATACGGTCGATTCGGTCCGTTCCACGCAGTTCGGACTCATCGGAGGCAGATCGAAATCGTCCAGAATCGTCGGAATCGTTGTACGCCTCTGCTGCACATAGATGCTTCGCCGCCAGCCCTTCTCTGTCTCGATCGGAGTGACCAGCCCGTCATCGCGCACGAACACCGGCTCCGGCACACCGAAGCGCGTCTCATCCAGGCGGCCGGAGACCAGCAGCAGGCTGTCGTTCAAAACCTCCGCCTCCATGCGGCGCAGCGGCATGCGCGACAGCAGCACATTCTCCGGATCCAGGCGCAAAGCCTCGGCGCTCGCGGCGGACACCTGGCGATAGGTGCTCGACGTCAAAATCAGCCGCTGCATCTGCTTGATGCTCCACCCCTGTTTGACGAACTCGGTCGCCAGCCAGTCCAGCAGTTCGGGATGGCTGGGGGGCGTCCCTGTTTTCCCGAAATTCCCCAGCGATTTCACGATGCCCGTGCCGAAGTGGTATTTCCACATGCGGTTCACAAGCACGCGGGCCGTCAACGGATTCTCGGGATTGGTGAGCCACTTCGCGAATGCCAGCCGGCGGCCGGTCTTGTTCGCGCCCGGCCACGGCGGCGTGGGCTCATAGCGCAGGGCGGCGTTCGAAAGCACTGCCGGAACGCCCGGCTGCACCAGCGGACCGAAGCTCGACGGGCTGCCCCGCCGCAGGAGGTAGGTCGGCGACGGTGTGCCGCGATCCCACAACGCCCGGATCTTCGGCTCGGGAACCATTTTGTATTCCAGCAGCTTGATCTTCTTTTGCGTATCCTCGTTGAGCTTTGCGTAGCCGGCATCCGCTTTGAGGTCCTGCGAAGTGACTCGCAGCAGGCCGTCGAATTTTTGTGCCAGGTATTTCTGGACCTCCGTTCGCTTGCCCGGGGCGGTCAAAGCCGCCTTGAGCAAGTCCTCCCGCAGGTCCTTCGGCTGGCCCTCCAGGCGTTTTTCGAGGATCTGCTTCTTCCGCTCTTCGCTCTTTTCCTCGAAATCGCTCTTGACCTGCTTGATTGTGAGCTTGATCTCCTCGTTGACCTGTTCGCGATGGCGCTCCTCTTCCAGCAGTTGCATCGGAGTCGCGCCGGGAGTCGCGTAAGGAAGATAGCGGCCTGGAAAATACCGGTTGTATTTCTCCGCGGTCAGCGGCGTCACCCAATCGTGCTCGTCGTAAGCGCCCTGGAAGATTGCTTTGAAACGGTAGTAATCGCGCTGCGGCAGGGGATCGTATTTGTGGCTGTGGCAGCGCGCGCACTTCATGGTCAGGCCCATTACCGACGAACTGATGGTCTCGATCTCGTCCGCGATCACATCGATGCGATCATCGACGAAATTCACCTCGCGCTCGGTTGTCGAATCCGGCCCCATTCGCAGAAATCCCGTGGCGATCAGGTTATCCATCAATTCCTCTGTTGCCACGGAGGCTTTCTCATAATCGGCGAGCTCGTCTCCCGCGATCTGCTGGGTCAGGAACCGGTCATACGGTTTATCGCTGTTGAACGCGCGAATCACATAATCGCGATAGCGATAGGCGTTCGGGCGCACCAGATCGGCGCTGAGCTTTCCTCCCTCCGAGTCGGCGTACCCGGCGATATCCAGCCAGTAGCGCCCCCAGCGTTCGCCATAGCGCGGCGAAGCCAGCAACCGGTCGATCAGCTTCTCGTATGCCCGCGGATCTGGATCCGCCAGGAAGGTCTGCACGGCCGCCGGTTCCGGCGGCATTCCCGTCAAATCGAAATACACTCGCCGGATCAGTGTCTGGCGGCTTGCCTCCGGAGCGAGTGACAGCCCCTTGCCTTCGAGTTTCGCCAGGACAAACGCGTCAATCGGATTGCGTACCCGCTCGCCATGCCGGACCGGGGGCGCCGGTGGATGATTGGGGGTCTGAAACGCCCAGAACTGGCGATCTTTGGCGGTAACCAGGGGATCCCGATCCGTTCCGGCCACGTCCGGTTCCGCCGGGACCTCCGGAGCCCCTTGCGAGATCCACCGCGCAATTTTGTCCAGCTCGGCCGGGCTGACCGGCTTGACCCCGGCATTCAGCAGCAACGGCTTGGGAGGCATTGCGCCCGCCTTGATCTTTTTGATCAGCAGGCTTTCCTCCGGTTTTCCCAGAACAATCGCCGGGCCGGATCTCCCGCCCTTCAGCATCGCCGCGCGCGATCGCAAATCCAGGCCGTTCTCCTGCTTGCGAAGCCCGTGGCACACCGTGCAGCGCAGCAGCAATACGGGAATCACGTCGTGCTGCGTCACCGGAGCGTTCGACGCCTTGGCCGCCATCGGCGAGCCTGCCGCACCCGCGCCGCCGATCCAGTTGCGGATCACAGCGAGTTCCGCCTCGGAAAGATGCGGCTTGCCCATCGGCATGGAGCCGTCGCTGACTTTCTTGTAGAGCAGGCTTTCTTCCGGCTTGCCCGGCGTGATCACCGGACCCGATTCGCTGCCTTTCAGCACCGATTGCTCGGTGGTCAGGTTCAGGTCCTTCATCTTCACCGTCGTGCCGTGACACGCGGCGCACCTGGAGGCGAAAATCGGGGCGACGTCGGTATCGAACCGGACCGCCTTCGGCGCAGTCTGGGCCCAGACGGAACCGGCCGCTCCCAGCAGCGCGATCCCCCACCCCAGGCGATCCAGACGAGACAGCATCCTGAGCATTTAGACTATCCCCTTCCGGAACCCTTCGGGGATTCAAAACACCAGGCGCATGCCTAGCTGGATCTCCCGGGGATCGAATCGCGTACTGGTCGAGACGCCGAACCCTGGACTCGTCAATGTTCGGCTCGGCGTCGAAAATGCGTGCTGGTTCAATATATTAAAGAATTCCGCGCGAAATTGAAGCAGGGCGCTCTCGAAAAGCCTCGTGTCCTTTGCCAGGGAGAGATCGAAGTTACTGAAGCCGGCGGTGCGGAATGTGTTGCGCCCCAGATTCCCGGGATGCGCCTGCACGGTCGTGCCGTTCAGGGTATCCAGTGGGATGGAAAAGAACCTTCCCTGAAAACTCTCGTTATTGTTGACAGCCTGGGTCAGCGCTGCGTTGTCTTGCAGAACCTCGTTGGAGAAGAACTGCTCCTCGGGACCTTGGTTCGCTTGCTTCAAAGTGGGCGTTGCCACCAGGTCGGGCCGGACCGTTCCGCCGGCGTAGTTGTCGATGCCATACCGCTTGCTACCGAAAGGAGTCAGCACGGTAAAAGGAAATCCGGAGCTGGCGGTTGCGATTCCCCACAAGGTCCAGCCTTGCGTCAACCGCTTCGGCAGCTTTGTTGCGGCTTTGTCAAACGGCAGCAGGTAGGAGAAGTTCACCACGACGCGATGCGGTACATCGAAAGATGCCCGCCCCTTCTCGCAGCTCCAGCAGGTGGGGTCGTTCGGTGCCACGCCGGAATTAGCGCCATCCCCGTTGTATACCGTGGTGGCGTTATCGATCGCTTTCGAATAGGTATACGACAACTGGAACGTTAGCCCGGCGCTGGGCACGCTCTTGCGGAACGTCGTCTGCAAAGAATGATAGGTGGAATGCGCGTGGTTGTCCGTTAACTGGAACTCGCTGAGGCTCGGATTCACCGCGGTGAACACGGCAATGGAGGGATCCGCGCCGACATAGCCGTTGGGATACTGCGACGCATACAGCCCAACCGCATTGTTGAAAACATAGCCGGCCTGGAGCACCGTGTGAAAAGGCAATTCGCGCTCTACGGTGAAGTTGCCGCTCATCGTATAGCCGTTGTGGTAGTCGTTTGTCGTGAGATTGGTCAGCAGGCCGGGGTATGGCGTCAGGTCAATGGGCGTATTTTGCGGCACTCGCTTCGAATCCCCGCCCTCCGGCACCACATTGCCCGCCAGATCGCGTAGAGGTGGCAAGCTCAAGGGCCGCGGGCTGGCCGTGAACATCAGGTTCGGAGCCGCGCTCGTTCCGGAAAAGGGAAAATTGAATCCCTGCTGATCGGCGGTTTGCGAGAGCGGAAGGTTCGTGAAGATCGCAAAGCCTCCCCGGATCACCGTTTTGGGTTCGACGTTCCAGGCAAAGCCCACGCGCGGCGCAAAGCCCCTGTAGTCTTCCCGATAGATCCGATCGGGATTCAGCACCATGCGCCGGAAAAGCGATGGATCGGAAACGAAGTTCGGACTGTCGATGATGCCGGCCAGGCGGCCGGCGGTTTCGAACGGAACACCGTTGTATTCGTAACGCAGTCCCAGGTTGAGGGTCAACTTGCGGCTGATCTTGAAATCGTCCTGAAACCACCCTGCCCAGTGGCTCCGGCGCATGGAGAAGGGCGCGAAGCCGCCTCCCGGAGGTCCGAATCCCGGATAGCTGACGCTGCGCTGATAAAACTGGCTGATGCCGGTCATGAAGCTGACCAGCGAGCTCGGGCTGGGATCGCCTGGGTTCAAATTATGCAGGCCATCCGTCGACGGAACCGCTACCGGGAGAGGCGATCCGGCCGCAAAAGAGTAACTGCCGTTCGGTCCCCCAATCGACGATCCGAAGTATGACGAGTGCACGGTCCGGAACTCGGCCCCAACGTTCATCGTGTGGCGGCCTTTCACCCAGGTCAGGGCATCGCGGTAGGACATCGTAAACGGCGCCAGACTCCAGCCGCCGCCGGTAGTGCCGTAGGACTGCAGCGCGTCATCCTGGAACGTCACCTGCGTCACGTCGAAGCGCTTCGGGACCGTCTGCTCGACGGATTGCATCCCACTGATGCGGATCTCGTTGATGAGGTTCGGACCGAACAGATGGGTCTCGCTGAATCCGGAGTTGATCCAGTTATTCTTGACATCGTTGGTGAAGGCCGGATTGATGATGGCTTCTGCCGAATTCTGATTCGGCAGGACATTGGTCGCCAGGCTGTAGCGAAAGAAGAAACTGTCTCTCTCCGAGACTCGATGGTCCAGGCGCCCCGACCATTGATCCCGGTCGATGGCCTGGCTCCATGTGGATTGGAAAGTGCGGGCTCCCAGTGCTCCGTTGGGATTGTTCGGCAGAGGATATTTGTTGAGAATATCGGAGATTTCCGGCGCCATCGGCACGCGCAATTGGTAAGGTGCGCCTCCATTCGTCGGTGTGATCGTCACCAGGCCCTGGCGCTCCTCGGCGGTCGGCGCCGCAAGGAGTACGGGTACGGCGAGCCGCTGCCGGAATCCCGCGTATTGAAAGAAAAAGAAAGTCCTGTCTTTGCCGTTGTAGGTTTTGGGCACTACGACCGGTCCACCCACCGCCAATCCGTATTCGTTGCGGCGAAAGGGCGCAATTGAAGGCGCAAAGAAATTGCGCGCATCGAACTTGTCATTGCGCACGAATTCGAAGGCTGATCCGTGCAACTGGTTTGTGCCGGTCTTGGAGACGATCGTGACAATCGTTCCTGAGCCCCTGCCATACTCGGCGGAGTAGTTGTTCTGCAGGACCCGGAACTCGGCCACCGCGTCCAGGTTGAAGTTCCCGAACTGACCACCACCCAGTTCGTTGTCGCTCGAATCCATTCCGTCGAGGTAGCTGGAGCCAGTCACGCCACGGTTTCCATTCCCCGAGGTATTGATTTCGAAGCTCATCGAGCTGTTGTTCTCCGGTACCTGTCCCGGTTGCATCAGCATCAGGTTCTGAATATCGCGCCCGTTGAGCGGGAGGTTCGCCACCTGCCTGCCCTCCACCAGTCCTCCCACCAGAGCGCTGGTCGTGTTCAGGTTCGGAGCGCTCGCCTGGACCTCCACCGTCGTGGCCACGCCCTTTACCCCCAGCGTGAAATTCACTTCCCGGTTCTGCGCCACATCGAGCCGCACCTCCGCGGACGAGATCGCAAAACCGGTCGCCACGGCCGTGATCACATACGTCCCCACTGGAAGGCGGGGCAGCGAATAGATGCCGGAGGAATTGGTAAGCGCGGTCCGCGAAAAGCGGGTCGATTTTTCGACTGCAGTGACCGTGGCATTAGCGACCGCGCCCTGGCCCGGATCGGTCACCAGGCCCGAAAGGGCGCCGAGAGCCTGAGCAGAAAGCTGACTCGGTAGGAACGCCACGAGCAACAAGGCTGTGGCAGGTAGCGATCGCAGCATCGTGACCTCCAGCGTTCCAGCAACTATATGGAGTCAGACACTCTGTTGTCAAGAGCTACTATGATTCTGATATGATCAGTTGAACATTTGACATGAGAAGCGGTCAATAAAGTTCGGTCCCGATTAGCTTAGGATCGTACGGGGTGAACTGCCCTCTTTCCCGATAGAACTGATGGTATTTCTCTAGCTTTTCCAGGTCTATCTCCACTCCGAGACCTGCCCCCTCCGGGATACCCCAGCCTGGACCATGTGCGATCGGGAGCGTCTCCGTCAGGATGTCGTCGCACATCATGTGCGCGGTCTGCTGGTTCCCGTCCACCACATTGGGGAGGGTCAACAGAATGTGATGGCAGGCAACAGCCGTGATCCCCAGTTCCCCGTGTGTGTGCCGGCAGATTTGCAGCCCTTGCGCGTTTGCCAGCCATGACGCCTTCTGGAACTCTGCCAGCGATCCGGTGAAATAGGGACTGAAACAGTACACATCCGCCGTCCGTGCCAGCATCTGCCGGTGCGCATCCGCCAGAGTCCAAAGCCCCTCGTTGGCCGAAACGGCCACGTTGGAACGGTTCCGGATCTCCTGCATATTCGATACCGGATCCCATACCACCGGCTGTTCGATGAAGTCGATCTGGTACTCGTCCAGGCGGGCCAGGTTGCGCAACGCCTCGTTCACTTTCCAGGCGGCGTTGGCATCGAGCCGGATCTTCGCCTTTGGGCCGATGGTCTCCCGCAGAGTCCGGACCATCTCCATCTCCTCCTCGATATTCAGGCCGTCTTTGAGGTAGAAGACGCCGATTCCCTTCTCCACCCCCTCGCGTGCCTGCATCGCGATATGTTCGGGTGTACCCTGCGAGCAGTAAAAGAAGTAGGTGGCCCGGTCCCGGACCTTCCCGCCGAACAGGTTGTACAGTGGTTCTCCGCAGGACTTTCCACAGATGTCCCACAGGGCCATATCGATCCCCGGGTAGGCAAAGCACGCGGTGTGCTGCCGCCACGACCAGATCCCGCGATGCCATAGTTCCTGGCGGATCCGCTCGCTTTCCCAGGGATTACAGCCCAGAACAAACGGCGCCATCGCCCGTAGCGCATCCAGAACGGATTCCACATTCGCGCCGCTGCAGCTTTCCCCCCACCCCACCAACCCGTTATCCGCGGTAGCCTTCACAATCACATCCGTGACCCCATCCCGGTTGACCAGAGAGCTGACCTCACGATGCGTATAGGGGATACTAACGGGAATGAATTCCAGTTTGCTGATTTTCACAATCGCCCTTTCTGCGCGTTTGAGTGGACGAGTATAACATCTCTCCGTGATTCTGATATGATCAGACTCACATACCGGGACCGTCATGGACTCCGAAGAACTTGTTTTCGAACAATTTAAGCGATCCAATATCAGCGATCTGGCGATGTCCAGCCTGCTCGATCTGATTCGCCGCCGCGTGCTCAAGCCAGGCGACCGCTTGCCTTCCCAGCGCGACCTGGTGAATCGGATGGGCGTTAGCCAGACCGCCGTGCGCGAGGCCTTGCGCAGTCTGGCCAGCATTGGCGTGATTGAGGTACACCCCGGCCGCGGGGCCTTCGTGAGCAGCATCTCGCCCGATATGCTGGTCCGCCCCGAATCGTTCTTCTTTCTCCTGCAACGCGAGAGCCTGCTGCAGGCGATCGAAGTGCGCCGGATCCTCGAGGTGGAAGCTATTGCGCTGGCAAGCGAGCGGGCCACCGACGAGGACCTTGCGGATCTGAAGGCCGCGCTGGATCGGATCGAGACCGGACTGCGTTCCGACGAAAAGCCGTTTCAACAAAGCCCTTATTTCCACGTAGCCATTGCCAAAGCCACCCACAACATGATCCTGGCCAACATGGTCGAATCCTTTGCCAAGCTCATGATGGAAGGCGCCCAAGTGATTGCGGCCAATGCGCCCGATTCGAAAGAGAAGGAGTACAGCTCGCACGCCCTGTTGTTCGATGCAATCCTCAAAAAGGACCCTGAAAATGCCAGAAACTGCATGCGGGAACATCTGGCGCTGGCGAAGGACTTGATCTCTCGAGGTTTTGCCGAATTCTCGTGACCGGCGTGTAGTCCACACCAACCGTGTTTGTCGCACGCGCAGCCCTTCTGTTCGCTACCGTGGCGTGCCTGGCCGCCCAGGCTCCGTCTCCGGATCGCACCGCCGCCGAGGCACTGCACCAGAAAGCGATGATGCTCGTCCGAAGTGGCGACTTCAAGACCGCCGCCGTCGAGATGCGCCGCGCCGTGGAGTTGGACCCTACCCTGGCCGAAGCCTGGAACGATCTCGGCGTTCTTCAGCGGAAACAGGGCGATTTGCCTGCGTCCATCGAATCCTTTCGCCGCGCCGTCGCGGCCCGGCCGCAATTCGTCAACGCCCTCTACAATCTCGCCCTCGCTTATGAAGCCTCCGGCCAGTTCGAGCCGGCGATGCAGCAGGCGGCCCTGGTCACCCGGAATAGTCCGAAACTCGCTCGCGGTCACTATCTGTATGGGCGTCTGCTGTCCAAATTGCACCGCCCGGAAAAAGCGGTCGCCGAGCTCAAACAGGCGCTGCTCCTCGACCCCTCGCTGGCGCAAGCCGCATTCCAGTTGGGCCTGGCGCTTTTCGAGACCAGCGACGAAAATGGCGCCCAGCAATCGTTTGAGCGCGCTCTGGCCATCGCTCCCGATCTCACCGAAGCGCGGGTCAACCTGGCCCGGCTACTCGATGCCCACGGAAAACCCGCGGAGGCCATTGAGCAGTACCGCCGCGCCTTGCACGATTCGCCGGGCTCCGAGCAGGTCCAGGTGGCACTGTTCCGGGCTCTCCTCAAGAGCGGAGCTGAGAAAGAGTCCCAATCCCTGTTGCAGGAGGCCCTCCGGCAGCATCCGGACAGCGCGGCCTTGCGGCTCGAACACGGTAAGCTGCTGGCTCGCGAGGACGATCTTCCCCGGGCGCGCGAAGAGCTGGAACAGGCCGTTCGTCTTCAGCCCGATTCCGCCGAGTCCCACCTGGAACTGAGCCGGGTCTTCCAGCGCCTGCGCCTTCCCCGCGAGCAGAGAGCCGAACTGCAAGCCACTCTACGCATCGACCCCAATTCCACCGCCGCCCACTACGCGCTGGCGAAGCTGAATAGCCAGAGTGGCGATGCGGAGCGCGCCAGGGAGGAATATTCGCAGGTCCAGCGGCTGCGCCAGCGCGAGGTGAATCGCGACCTGGCGCTGGGACACGTGCGCGCCGGTGTCGAACTCGCCCGGAAATCGGATTACGCGGGAGCCGCCGCCGAGTTTCGAAAGGCCACCGAGATCGATTCTACGCTTGGCGAAGCCTGGTTCGATCTCGCCGGAGCATTCCTGCAGCAAGGCAAATTCGAAGAAGCGGCGCGCACGTTTCCGTCCGCCATCCAACTCGCCCCCGAGTGGGCGGAGGCCCATTACCAATATGCGCGAGCTCTGCTGGCTCTGGGACGCCGTGAACAAGCCCGAGCCGAGCTCCAAACCGCGCTGGCACACGAACCAGGACATCAGTCCGCCCGCCAGGCGCTTGCTGAGCTTGGCCGGAAGCCATAGCGGGTGCCTCACCTGTGGCGAGGGCCGTTCGACTATACTGTAGAGTCACAATCATGCACAGAATTCTGATCGGTCTTCTGGCGCTTTCCTGCGCCGCCTTCGGCGTGGAGAAGGGCTTCACTCCGCTGTTCGACGGCAAAACTTTGAATGGATGGAAGCTGGTTCACGGCAAAGGTCCCGGCTACGTGGTCGAAAGCGGCAAGATTGTCTGCCCGGCTGATGGCGGCGGCAATCTCTTCACCGAAAAGGAATACGCCAACTTCGTGCTGCGCTTCGAATTCCGCCTGACCGAGGGCGGCAATAACGGCATCGGCATCCGCGCTCCTTTCGAAGGCGATGCCGCCTACCAGGGCATGGAAATCCAGGTGCTCGATGACGGCGCCCCAGTCTATCAAGGTAAGCTGCACCCGGCCCAGTATCACGGCTCCGTTTATGATGTGATCCCCGCCAAACAGGGTTTCAAAAAGCCCACGGGCGAATGGAACCAGGAAGAGATCGTCGCCAATGGACGCCACATCAAAGTGACTTTGAATGGGCATGTCCTCGTCGATGCCGATCTCGACTCGGTGAAAGATCCGCAGGTTCTGAAGCGTCACCCCGGCCTGGCGCGCACTACCGGCCACATCGGCTTCCTGGGCCACGGCACCCGGGTGGAGTTCCGCAATATCCGCGTCAAGGAGCTATAGGCTTATTTCGGCTCCTCAAACGTCACGCTCGATTCGGCGCCGAACTTTTTATATTCGCTGTAGCGGATTCTGAGCCGCTCGCGCTGCGGTCCGTTGCGGAACGGCAGCACGTCATCGGCAAATGTGAAGACGGGGAACCAGTGCTTTCCGTCCACTTTCCGCCGGATGGTGGTGAAGCGGGGGAACAGGTTCTCCTGGCGTGTGCTGAGAATTTGCGGCACGGCCTGTCCTTCCGCGCGCACAATGCCGAAGTCCGCCTTGCTCACCCAGAGCATCCCGTCGAACAGCCGCTGCCCCTGAAGAATCTGGCGCGGCCGCGCCTGCAGCACCCAGCAGTCGTTTTCGTCCATCTTCTCTTCGCCGCGAAATTTCGTTTCGTAGTTCCAGAGCTGATCCTTGGTCAGCACAAAGGGCTGGATTTCGCGGATGTCGCGGAAGTCCTCGTCGGTCAGAATCAGCTTTTTCAGCGTAAGCATGGGTTTGCCGACCACGACTTCGCTGCGTTCGCGCTCCGGTGAAAAAATCACGTCGCGGACCTCGCGGTACTGCCCGGTCATGCCGCCGCGAGAATCCAGTTCTTCGAGCGTAACGGTCTGGCGGTAGGTATAGTCGTTGCGAACCGCCTGCGTCTCGCTCTCCATGTGCGCCACGCGGCGCACCAGGTCCGCGGGAGGATCTTCCGGCTGGCCAATGGCGGGGAAAAACGTGAATACTAAAAAGATGCCGATCACTTTCGGGAGCCAGGTACCCGCGCCGCCGTGGGCCGCACCGCCCGCCGGACGACCCGGGTTGCGCAGCTTCTGGATCGCCGTTCTGCTGGGCTGGGTCGTACTGGCCGCCGCGGGCGTCGGGTATGCGCGTGTGAAGAGCATTCCTCTTTCCATGGCCTGGCCGGTGCTGGCCGCCTTCCTGCTCGAATATCCATTCTATCTGGTCCCCGGTTTTGAGGCCGTGCGCTCCTGGGCAGAGCTACGCCTGCGCCCCCTGTTCCTGGCAGCCTGCCTGACGCTCTCTGCGGTGTTGCCTTACCTGGTCTTCTCCCTGGGAACCGGCCAGTTTAGCGGAAAAGCCTTGTTGGAACTGGGTGCCCTGGCACTGGCGGTGAGCCTCTGGTACGTGGTTCTGCCGCGACACACGCTGGTGGATCTCGGCTTCCTGGCGCTGCTAGCCGCGGTCCTGCTGTGCAAGTATTTCGATCCCATCTACCCGCCGCCGGTTCCGCAACTCAAGGGCATCTCGGTCCTGGGCCATGTGGCACTGGTTTACCAGGCAGCCATCGTGCTGCTGGTCTTGCGTCGCGTACGCGGCGTGGGCTTCGGCTTTGTCCCCACTCGCCTCGAGTGGGCCATTGGGGTGCAGCACTTCCTGTACTTTCTGCCGATCGGCTTCCCCCTGGCTCTGTGGCTCGGCCAGATCCATCTCGATCAGCCCAACTGGCTCTGGTGGCGGCTGATCGGCACGTTTTTCGGCATCCTCTGGGTAGTGGCCCTCTCCGAAGATTTTTTCTTCTGGGGGCTGATCTATCCATGGATGGGGCAGTGGTCGGGGAACCGCCGGCTGGCTCATTTCGCCACTGCGGTCCTGTTCGCCCTGGTGCATCTGCCCTTCGGCGGCTTTCCCAACTGGCGCTACGCCCTGCTGGTCGGCGTGATGGGCTGGTTCTGCGGCCGCGCGTATGACCGCGCCGGCAGTATCCGCGCGGCCATGGTCACGCACGCCCTGGTCGTCACGCTACGCGCTGTGGTGCGATAGCTGCTCCCACACCTGCGGGTTCAGCAGATTCGCCGGCCGCCGCCCTTCGAGCGCCGCCACCGCATTCTCGGCGGCCATCATCGACATCTTACGCCGCGTGTCCACCGAGGCACTGGCGATGTGCGGCGCCAATACCACGTTCTCCAGTTGAAGCAGCTTTGGCTCTACCTTGGGCTCGTGCTCGAAAACGTCGATCCCGGCGCCGGCAATCACCCGCTGCTCCAGCGCCTCCGCCAGCGCCGGCTCGTCCACCACCGGACCGCGAGCGGTATTCACCAGGATGGCCGTCGGTTTCATCATGCGCAGTTGCGCGGCGCCGATCAGGTGGCGCGTC
>CAZMRK010000421.1:0-11101 GCA_964568355.1 uncultured Solibacteraceae bacterium
CAAACTCCCACCTCGGCGCCAGGCGGAGCGGAGCGGCCGAACCGCCGTGAAACCAGGCCGCCGCGCCGAAGCCGATCATGATTGCGCCGGCAGCATAGGTAGCCAGGCCGCCCAGGTTATTCACCCACTTCCCGATGGAGAGGCCAACGAGATTGGTAATCAAACAGATCCAGAGGATGGCCAGGGAGGCGCCGACGACGGTGGCTTTGTGCTGGGAGATCCCCAGGGAATAGCCCGCCATGGCTACCCCGGCCAGCAGCAGGTTGGGGAAATAGAAGAGATTGCTCAGCCAGTAGCACCAGCCGCACAGAAAGCCGTGCCACTCCCCGAAAGTCTCCCGGGTCCAGATATAGATGCCGCCCTCTTCCGGAAACCGCGCGGAAAGCCGCGCGACCGCCAGGGCGGAAGGAACGAAAAAGAGGAAGGCGGCGGCCAGCCACAGCGTGATCGAACTGGGGCCGGTCTGTGCCGCGGCCACCAGCCAGCGGATCCCGATGACCGCCGCCAGATTGAACAGCACCAGGTCCCGCAGGCCCAGCTCGCGGCGCAGGGGGGTGCTCAGCGGCGCCCCCGGCGAGACCCTATAGCCAGTATTGCCATTGACCCGCGATGATAACATGCGCGGCCAGGCAGGCATTGGTCACGGCGTGGGCCAGAATGCAATCGCCCAGGCTGCGGGTGCGGATCATCCACCAGTTATAGATCACCCCGGCCAGCAGTCCGACATCCCAATAGGGTCCGTGCTCGCAGGCGAACAGCAGGGCCACGCTCCAGAAAGAGCCGGCCGTATAGGCGCCCAGCGGCAGCTTCCAAAAGCGCTTGTCGATGAGCCAGCGCAGCATCCAACTGCGCCAGAAAAGCTCCTCGATCACGGGTACAAGCAGGGCGCTGCCGGCCACGCGCAACAACAGAAAGGCGTGGTCCGACTGCAACCCTCCCGGAAGCGAACTGCGAGCGCTTCCGGTGATGCTGTTTTCAAATAGCCAAAGGCTGCGATATCCGGGCCACAGCAGATCCGGCGCCACCCAGATGATCCAGACAGCAAACCCCACCATGATGCTCTGCCAGAACGCAACGGTCCGGAACGAGACGACGTTGCGGGAAAAAACCACAAACGTCAGACTGACCGCTACTACCCGCATCAGGTAGAGCGAGTCGTGTGAAAAAGGCAGGATCCGATCCACCGTCAGAAACAGCAGGAAGATCAGAAACGGAGCCACATATTGTACCGACGGGCGGTGGGTCTTAAGGTCGGCCAGCCAGCTCACTTCACCTTGGCTCCGGTGATCCAATTCAGAATCGTCTGATATTCGGGCGAGTTTTTCTCCCAGCGGACACCGCCGCCATGGGCAAGCCCCTTCCCAAGGGTACCCTCTGTTTCCGCGCTGGAGGTCGGTTTCCGCAGGATCAGGCTGTTCTCCGGATCGTTGAGATCTACTACATTCGCCACCGTACTATAGGTGGCATTGAACAACGTGTGCGTTGCATGGCAGTGGATACAAGCGTATCCATCCTTACCCCGCTTTTCTAAGATCGGCTCTACGTAGGCGCGGAAATAGGCCTCGTCCGGCTTTCCATAACGGGCCGTCTTGGCGGTCGACCGGGCGGCGGATCCGGCGGAAGCCGCACGACGCGGCAGGAAGGCTTTCACGATATCGGCCGATTCCGGCCGCCTGCGTTCGAGCGCCTGAAGCAGCGCCTGGTGGTCGGCGCCCGGCTCGCCGGAGATCTGGTTCACGCCCACCGCCGTCACGCTGCGGGAAAGCAAGGTGGCGTTGGTCGCCAGCCGCCGCATCTCCGGATCGGAAGAGTCCAGCAGGGGCAGCAGGGCGTGCGCAAACCGATCGCTGCTCTTGCCGAAGAACACGCTCTGCTCGATGTCGTTGCCGATTCGGTTGTAGACCGGCGGGGCCGGACGGCTGTGATCGGCGCTCAGGTCATAGACGTCGGCGCGGCGCATGGGGAACTCAGTCAGGCCGGCCAGCAGGATCTTTTTCTGAGACTCGCTGCCGGTTTCGAGAACCTGTGAGAATTTTCGCGAGAGCCGGTCCTCAATGGCCAGGCGGCCGCGAATGGCTCGTTCCCGGTCCGCCGGATCGTTCAGCAGAGGCACCCAATTGTTGTAGAGATAACGGATGTTCTCGTCCGCCAGATTGTAGATGCCCTCGCGCAGGTTCTGATTGACCCAGGGGTGCTGGGGAACGGCCATGGCACTCAAAAATGCATCCTCAATGCGGTCCTTCGAGCGCTCATCCGGAGTCCAGAACCAGTATTGCCAAAGACCTTTCAGCGCCAGCATACGAACGGTGGGCAGGTCGTCGCTCACCCGTGCCACCAGGGCCTCTGCCACCTGGGGATCGTGGGCCAACGCGGAAAAATGGGTGGAGAAGATGCGCGCGGCGCCCCAGCGTACGCGGTCGTCAGAAGAAGCCAGTTGCCGCGTCAGCCACCCGGCGGGAGTGTCTTTGCGGCGGCTATAGACCTGACGGGCAGCCCAGGCGGCCGTACGCTGGACCACCTTGCTCTGGTCTCCCAGCCGCACGGCCAGAAGCTCCAGACTGGACCGCGAGGCCAGCCGGCCCAGCGCTTCCACGGCCTGCTGGCGGACCAGTACGTCGTTCGAAGCGGCTGCCAGCGTCAGTTGCTGCTCGAGCTTTGCCGAGGAGGGAGCATCCCAGATGCGATCCAGGTCCAGGAGCAGCTTGGCCGGATCGGTCGAGAGCTGCTCCGGATCGCCCTGCCAGCCCTTGGTCCGGCGCGGTTTGGGGTAGTAGGCGCTCAGCGCCAGCACCGCCATCTGCGTTTCGCGGAAGGGCGTGCGGAAATTCTCATAGGATTGCAGCGGATCCATCCAGCCGCCGAAGGCCTGCTGGCGCTCCAGCAGATAGTGGAGAGCCTTCGAAACCTGCGGATCGGACGCCGGAATGCCGGCCTCATGCAAAGCCCAGAGCGCGTGGCCGGTCTGGAATTCCACTTCCGGAGCTTTGGCGTCGAAGCGCATGGCCCACTGGCCGTCCGGACGCTGGAGGGAGAGAATTCGCTCGGCGTTGCGGCGGATCTGCGCGGCATACTTCTGCCGGTCGATGTCGGCCAGGGCCAGCGTCTGGTAGCACAGATCCACCAGATTCTTGATGTGGTCCTGCTCGATCAGCGCCGCAACCGCCGGGTCATGCGTCACCCGCCAGGAATACCAGGCTACTTCGTACGTGCTGACCAGCGGCTGGTTGCCGTTGGTCTCATCGGGCGGCAGCTCTTTTCTATTTTTGTAGTAAATCTCCAGGTAACGCCGCACCCCTTCATGGAACCATTCGCGCCGCTCGCCGGAGACCTCCTGCTCGAACAGGTCGAGCAGGACGGACATACGGCTCAGCACATTAGCCGGCGCGGAGATCACCCGCGCCCAGACCGCGCCCTGCTGCTCAAAGCCATAGAACGGTCGCGGATTGTTGTAGAAGCGCTCGGTCAGAAACTGTAACTGCTGTTTCTGGTGAACCGCATAGCCGTTGTGGACCGCGTAAAGCTGGGCGCGCTGGGAGAAGTGGGTAATATGGCAGGCCACGCACAGGGAGGTCTCCTGGTGAACGTTGGAGACGCGGTCCCAGATGCCGCCGCGGCGCGGGGTATTGGCGAGCCAGGAATCGCCGGCCCCCATGATATAGTCGACGGCCGTCTGGACCGCCTGCTGCGGATCGCTGTAGGGCGGCGGATCGTAGACGCGTGTGCGCAGTTTGTACTCGGGATGATTCGCCCGCACGCGGATATAGTAGGATCCCTTCTCCTTGAGGATGCGGGTGGTGAACTTGTTCCCCGGCAGCGCCTGCACCTCGTGCGGCAGCGTGACCGGGTCCTCGCCTTCGTAATAGGGAACGGCCTTGCCGTCCTCGACGCGGAATACCGCCACGTCCACCGGAATGTTGTCCCTTTCCGCCAGGTCCACCTGGAAGAAGACCAGCTTGGGCCGGTTCTCCTGAAACTCGACGCGGAACCAATCCACTCCGGTCTCTCCCTCCAGCACTTCCCGGGTAGAGAAGCCGGCCAGCGGTAAATAGGGAACATCGTCGGCCGAACCGAAGACGGATTCTCCCAGAGCTACCGCGTTGGCATCCTGCCAGCGGTTATTGGGCTCATGCTCCAGGTTGCGCGAGGCGGGCCAGCGATGCACCTCCAGCGAGTAGGTGGCCGGCCGGGCGAGCTTCGATACGATGGCCAGGCTGACTTCCGCAGCGCCATCACGCGGCACGTGGAAGACCGCGAAGACATCCGGGTCACCCATGTGCAGGGTCTTGTGCATCAGTTCGGAATGGCCCTGGGTCAGATCCACGCTGATGCGGGAATCATCCCCGAACACACGCGGCGTGCGGATGGAGAACAGCAGGCTGTAAGGGGTGCCGGCCTTCAGATTGGGAATGGCAATCTTTCCGCTCTCGACCGGGCCGGTTTTCTTGAGGACCACCGGCAGCGAGTATGGATTCGCCGCCCACAGAGAGGCCGCCGTCGCCAGCAGCAGGCACGCCTCAATCCCAGTACTTTTCACCCTTGGCAAGGTTTGCTTTGACCACATCCCGATTCAACTCGATCCCCAGGCCGGGCTTGTCCGGCACTGTGATATGCCCCTCTTGGACAATCGGGCCTTCGTGCAAAATGACGTCGTCCATCCAGTTGCGGCGGCCGATCAGCGTTTCGGCGGCTACGAAGTCCCGTACCGCCGCCGCCCAGTGGACCGTCGCCAGATTGCAGACGATGCTCCCGGTGTCATGCGCCGCCATCGGCAGATAGTACAGATCTGCCAGATCAGCGATCTTCTTAGACTCTAGCAAACCCCCGGTATTGCGGATATCGAGCTGGACGATATCGCACCCCTGGTTCAGGATGAAATCCTTAAATCCGTGGCGGCGGGCCAGATTCTCGCCGGTGCCGATGGGTACTTTGGAGGCGGCGGCCAGGCGCACCCAGCTTTCCGAAAAGTCGGGCGGCAGCGGATCTTCGAGCCAGAGCGGCTTGATCGGTTCGACGGCATCGGCAAGCTGGATCGCCGTCCGCAGGTCGTATTCCCAATGACAGTGCACGATCAGATCGTAATCCCACCCGATGGCATCGCGGCACATCTCGAAGCCCTGGCGGATCTCCCGCAATTCGCGGGAAGTCAGCAGACGATTGGAACGGTCGCGAGCGGCATCGGCGCGGGGATTGGAGCGCGGCGGGCCGAACTTGAATGCCGTCCATCCGGCCGGGTCGCTCTTCATCCGCGTGGCCCAGTCCTGGCAGGAGCTCTTATCGAGCAGAGTGTGGGGACCTTCGTCGTGATACACACGCACGCGGTCCCGATATTTGCCGCCCAGCAAGGTATGGACCGGAACGTTCAGCAGCTTGCCGGCCAGGTCCCAGAGCGCGATCTCGATGCCGCTTGCCGCTCGCAGCAGCATGTGGGCCGAGCCATCGGTACGCGCCGGCAGCCCCACATAGAGAGCCTCGATTTCCAGCGGATCCTTGCCGATGAAATAGGGCCGCATATCGAGAATTCCCTCTTTCACCCCCACGCCCGGGCTGCCATAGGCCTCACCGATACCGAAGACTCCGGCATCGGTGAGCACCTTCACCAGCGTGTAGGTGCGCGGACCTTGCAGCACCATCACCTTGATATCGGTGATTTTGGCGCGCCCGCGCTCCGGGGTGGCCAGGGCATTGAACGCGGCCAGCGCGCCTCCGGCGGCGGCGGTCAGGAAACGGCGTCGGGTGAGTGAGTGCATGGCGGGCGAAGGGGTCAGGCCAATTGTTTGACCAGTTCCACGGCACGATCGTGCAGCATGGCGGTATCGTTGCTGCAGCCAAGGAAACGCATGCCGCGTTCTTTCCAGAACTGGGCCAGCCCGGCCGAGCGCGTCTGCGTGCCGGGGGCGACGCCGTGCCGGTCGCAGCTATCGCGCACCTTCTCCATGGCCTCCACCATCTTGGGATGTTGGAAATCGCCGGGCACACCCAGCGAGATGGAGAGGTCCGCAGGGCCTACCATCACCGCATCGACGCCGGGAACCGCCAGCAGTTCGTCGCGCATCTCCACCGCGCGTTTTGTTTCGATCTGAAAGACAATCAGCGTGTTGGCGTTCATGTGCTCGATGATCTGGGAGAAGGTGGCAGATTCATAATCGATCTGCACACCCGATAGTCCGAATCCGCGGATCCCTTCCGGGGGGAACTTGATCCAACTGATGGCCTTTTCGAGGAGTTCCGGCGATTCCACGCGCGGAAAAATGATACCCTGCGCACCGCAGTCGAGAGCGCGCGCCACCAGCGAATACTGCATATCCCCCACCCGGACGATGGGGCACAGCCCGGCCGGCACCGCTACCCGGCAGATATCCTGCACCGTCTCCAGGTCGAAGCCGCCGTGCTCGGTATCGAGGAAAGCCCAGCGAAAACCGGCCGCGGCAAAGATTCGCGCCACCTCCGGAGACCGAAACTGTCCGAAACCGGTGCCCAGTTGGAGCTTGCCCTCCTTGAGGGCCTGTTTCACGTGATTGATGCGCATGCGTATTAGACTATCAGCAACCGGTGGTCGGGACAGTCCAATTGCACGTTTTGGTAAAGGTCGTCGATGAGCGAGAGGCCGTGTTTGGCGAGGAGCGGCAGGATGGAATAGAGGCGTTCCTGAAGGTGCCGGTGGGGATAGATCAGCCCGCTCAGCCAGGCTGCGTCGCGGCCGGCGCGTTCATCCCGCAGGAGTGACTCGCGGCCCACCTTCCGCTCCATTTTCCCGATCTGGTATTCGATCTTGCGGCGGTTTTTGGCAAGGGCTTCGGCCAGGCTGGCGTCGAAGCCCGCCAGGTCCCGCGCCAGACGGTCAAGCGCCGCCTGCACGGCGGAGCGGGCCTGTTCGAGCGTGCCGGCGAGCGCGGGCGGAATCAGGCGGGCGGCGATCTTCTCCCGCAGGGCGTCCTCATTCTGGAAACAATCGGTCAACGCCAGTCGGTAACGGGCCAGCAGTTTCTGCGAGCGCTGGTCTAGCACGGTGAAGCCCGCCCGGTGCAGCGCCACGGGCATGCGCCCCAGGATGGCATCGTAGATGACACGCGACTGGGCCAGGTAGGCCAGTTCCGCCGGGCCGCCGACATACGCCACGGTCGGCAGGATGGAGTCCTGCACCACCGGCCGCAGGAGAGCGTTCGGGGAGAGTTCTGCGGCGCGATCGATCAGTTCCTCGGTAGTGAAGCGGCGGCCGTTGAGGAGGTAATCGCGGTCGTGCCGGCGCAAGGTCAGCCGGCGATCGTTTTCGAGCAGGAAAACCAGGGATGTGTGGGATTCCACGTGTACCTGGGCATGGTAGCCGGCGGCTATCAGTTCCTTGCTACGCTCGATGACGCCCTGGGAGATCTCCGGCGCGGCGGCCAGCGCCCGGCCGATCGCCGGAGCCGCCAGTGCCCGGATCTCCGGGGACATCGGGTCGACGTGGATGAGGTCGTACTTCGCCAGCAGTACCTTCAGCAGCTCGCGAAAGGCCTCGCCCATGGTGCGGCCGGGCAGGTACGTTCTTTTCACCATGCCGGCCACTTCTTCGCCGCAAGGCAACCCCAAAAAGGTAGTGTGCAGCTCGTCCACCGGCGGAGCCGTCAGGCGCACGTGACCCACCGGCTGGCTGGAGGCGGCAGAGCCGTCCATCTCCAGCTTGCGTGGGCGCTGCTGGACGTCGAAGACCCAGGCGTGGTTGACCTCGGCGAAATCGTGATCCTCAGTCGCCAGCCAGAAGACCGGCACGGCAGGAATGCCGTCCTCCGTCAGGCGCCGGGCCAGAGCGACTGCGGTAAGAGCCTTGTAAATCGTATAAGCCGGTCCGGAAAACAGGCCCACCTGTTGGCCGGTGACGACAGCGACGGTTCCCGGTTGGCCCAAGCGCTCCAGGGCCCGGCTGCCGGGATTCTGAACGCGCAATGCCCGAACCAGGGCCGCGCGCCGATCACCCGGGAGATCGATCTTACTTGCGGCATCAGCATAAGTCGAGTGATCAGATGGGGAATATGGATAAAATGAACTTACCCGGTCCGGATGATAAATCAGATCCGTAAATAGCCTGGAGGCGTTTGGCAGCTCAGTATACCGGATACAGGTGCATTCCATTGAAGGCTCGATTGATCAGGTTAACAGATGATCAGAAAGGATGGAGCGATGCACTTACCGGCAGAAGAGTGGACGGGCGCCCACTCTTCTAACCGGCCGGTAATATCTTGGCAATATCGTTGTACAGAACGAAAACCACGATCATCATGATGAAGACGAAGCCGACCTTAAACACGGCTTCTTTCACCGGGAGGCTCAGGTCGCGCCGCATCAGCATTTCGATGAACAGCAGCAGGATGACCCCGCCGTCGAGAATGGGGATGGGCAGCAGGTTGAAGATAGCCAGGTTCAGGCTGACCATGGACATCAGCATGATGAAGGCGGAGGGACCTTCGCGCGCCGCCTCACCGGAAAGCTGAGCGATGCGGATGGGGCCCTCGAGTGATTTCGGGGACATCCGCCGCTCCACAATTCCGGAGAGGAATTGGAAGATCAGGGAAGCACCCTTGACGTTCTGGTTCACCGACTCCTGCAAGGCCGCCGGGAAGGAAAGCTTGGTGGTTTCGATTTTGAGCTTTTGTTCCGGCAGGACTCCGAGCATCCAGCGCGTGGGGCCGCCGTCCAGATTGGCCAGCACCGGGTGCACGGTAATCTCCATCTGCTTGCCCTCGCGCGACAGGGCGATGACCACCGGTTTGCCGTTGCTGCCGCGAATCACCTCGTGAAACTTGATGACCGAGTGAATGGCCTGGCCGTTGGCGCTGAGGATCAGGTCGCCCTTCTTGAGGCCGGCCTTTTCGGCGGGCATCCCGGGAGTAAGATTGCCGAGTTGCACATCGCCGCGCTCAGCCCAGCCGGCCGTGCCGACGCCGGAGCGCTCGTCCAGTTCCGGAGTGACGTCGGTTTCAAACCGGCGCCCATTCCGATCCACCGTAATGTGCATGGACCGGCCCGCCCCGGCGACCTCCTTCAGCACGATGTCTTCCCAGGTGGGGTTGGCCTTTCCCTCGATGGCTACAATCTGATCGCCATCGCGCACGCCGGCTTTGGCGGCGGGGGAATTCGGCGCGACATGCCCGATGATCGCGCGGCCGCCATCCGGCTCTACCACCCGCTGGTATTTCACCATGTAAAGACCGGTGAGTAGAGAGACCGCCAGAACCATGTTCATAAAGGGTCCGGCGAAGGCGATGATCAGGCGCTGCCAGCGGGGCTTGGCCAGAAAACCGCGTGGATCGTCGGTGCCTTCGTCCCCCGGCTGCTCGCCGGCCATCTTGACATAGCCGCCAAAGAGGATGGCAGAGAAGCGATAATCCGTCTCACCCCTGCGAAAACCGAACAGGCGCGGCCCGAAGCCGAAGCTGAACACGTCCACGCGCACATCAAAGTAGCGTGCGGCCCAAAAGTGGCCCAGTTCGTGAATCAGAATCATGACGCCGATCAGGACCAGTAGCCAAAGCACGTTTTGGAGAACAAGCATATATTTTCAAGCCCGCGCCGGAACCGGCAGATTCCGGGGCGCACCCACATCCACCGAAACCGTGGCGGCCGCCCGCTGAGCGACCACCTCCCGGGCCAGGGAACGCGACTCCTTATCTATCTCTAAAATATCGTCAACCGTCTGCGGCGCCCGGTTGGCCAAGCGGGACAGGGTATCCTCTACCACCGCGGCAATCGCGGGAAATCCGATCAGTCCGGCCAAAAAAGCCTCTACCGCAATCTCATCGGCCGCATTGAGCGTGCAGGTAGACGATCCCCCTGTATTCAGGCACTCGTAGGCCAGGCGGAGGAGGGGAAACTTCTGGAGATCGGGGGCGGAAAAATCCCAGGAACGGGATTCCTTCCAGTTGATCTTGGGGACTGGGGCCTGCGCCCGTTCCGGATAGGTCAGCGCATACTGAATGGGCATGCGCATGTCCGTAGCGGCAATCTGGGCCAGCACACTGCCATCGGTGTATTCGATCATGGCGTGGACGGTGGACTGGGGATGGATCACCACATCCACCTGGCCAGGCGCAAAGTCGAACAGCCAGCAGGCTTCGATCACCTCAAAGCCCTTGTTCATGAGGGTGGCCGAATCGATAGTGATGCGATTCCCCATCTTCCATGTTGGATGATTGAGGGCCTGGGCAGGCGTCACCGAAGCCAGATCTTCTACAGGCGTAGTACGGAACGGACCACCAGAAGCCGTGAGGATGAGGCGGGCCACCTGCTCCCGATTCCCGGCCCGGAGACACTGGTGGACGCCATTGTGCTCGCTATCGACCGGGAGCAATTCCGCGCCGTGCTGTTTGACCGCCTGCATGACCAGTTGTCCGCCCGTGACCAGCACTTCCTTATTGGCCAGGGCGACCCGTTTGCCGCACCGGATGGCTTCGTGGGTAGCTTCGAGACCGGCCACGCCGACGATCGCCGAGATCACCGTGTCCACCTCGGCAGCAGTCGAGATCGCCACCCGGGCAGCGGGCCCGGCCAGCAATTCCGGCCAGCGATTACGAGGTAGAGATGATTGACGCAGCCTCGCCGCCAGCCGTTCCACTCCTTCCGGACTAGCCAGAACCGCCACGCGGGGCTCAAATTCCAGAATCTGCTCCGCCAGCAGATCGACATTCTGACCGGCTGCCAGAGCATACACACGGTACAGGTGGCGATTTTGGCGAATCACGTCCAGGGTGTTGGTCCCAATCGAACCGGTAGAACCCAAAACGGTGAGGGTTTTCATTGCGCAGGTTGCTCTCGAGGAACGACGGCGGCCATCAACTGCCATGTTCGCCGGAGCACCACACTCGTGCCTTCCAGCCCACGGCTGCACCGCGCTCGGCGGTCTTTCAGGCGGCTTCAGCCATGATATCACGCTTGCTGGGACACTCCGACACCCAATCTTATTTCTGGAAGTTTGGAAGACCTCAACCCTTTCGGGCGCCGGGGAGGATTGCTTCAGGGGTCTTTATTTAGAGGTTAGTCTCGCTTTGGTGGGAGTTGCCTCCCCGGCTTAATTCCAATATTAGAATACTCATTTCCGCAATGCAACAGAATTCTGTATATTTTTTTT
>CAZMRK010000422.1:0-11875 GCA_964568355.1 uncultured Solibacteraceae bacterium
CGGCCGGCGCAGGAACTGTTCCTCACCGCAACCTCGCCGGGCATCATCTACAAGGACCTGCTGATTCTCGGCAGCCTGGTCAGTGAAGGGCTGCCCTCGGCTCCCGGAGATATCCGGGCTTTCGATGTTCGCACGGGCAAGATCCGCTGGAGCTTCCACACCATCCCACATCCCGGCGAGGCCGGCTACGAGACCTGGCCGGAAGACGCATGGAAATACGAGGGCGGCGCCAATAACTGGGCGGGCATGAGCGTGGATGCGAAGCGGGGCATCGTGTTCGCTTCCACCGGATCGGCTGCCTTCGATTTCTACGGCGCCAATCGCCCCGGCGACAACCTGTTCGCCAACTGTGTGCTGGCTCTAAAGGCCGATACTGGTAAACGCATCTGGCATTTCCAGGGCGTCAAGCACGACGTGTGGGATCGCGACTTCCCTGCCCCGCCGGCGCTGGTCACAGTCAAGCGCGGAGGACGCCTGGTAGACGCGGTTGCCCAGATCACCAAGTCCGGCGTGGTTTTTGTTTTCGATCGCGTCACCGGAAAGCCGCTGTTTCCCATCGAATATCGCGAGGTGCCGCCGTCGGAGGCGCCCGGCGAAGTGGTGGCCAAAACGCAGCCCTTTCCCCTGAAGCCTCCGCCGTTTTCCCGGCAGATTCTCACCGAAGACCTGCTGACCGATCGCACGCCGGAGGCCCACCAGGCCGTGCTCGAACGGTTTCGCAAGGTGCGCAGCGCGGGGCAGTTCGTGCCTCCCAGCTTCGAGGGTTCGGTGGTGTTTCCCGGCTTCGATGGCGGGGGAGAATGGGGCGGCGCCGCTTTCGATCCGGCCACCGGGCTGCTCTATGTGAACGCCAACGAGATGGCCTGGATCCTGCGCCTGGTGGAGCGGCCCAAAGCTCAGGCTCAGCCCAGCGGACGGAGCCTGTACCTGCGCAATTGCGCCGCCTGCCATCGCGATGACCTGCGCGGCACTCCGCCGGAGTTTCCGTCGCTGGTGAAGATCGGCGACAAGTACACCGCCTCGGAGGTGTCCGGGATCATTCGGAACGGCAACGGACGGATGCCGGGCTTCGCGCAGTTGCCGGCTCCGGCCATCCGCGCGATCACCCGCTACCTTACACTCGGCGAAGAGAGCTCGGTCGAAATCGAAAGCGGCGCACCTTCGCCGATGGATTTGCGCTACACCACCGACGGATACAACAAGTTTCTGGATCCGGACGGCTATCCCGCGGTGAAGCCGCCATGGGGCACGCTCAACGCCATCAACCTGGATACGGGCGAGATTGCGTGGAAGATTCCGTTCGGCGAGTTTCCGGAGCTTGCAGCCAAAGGGCTGCGCAACACCGGCACGGAGAATTACGGCGGAGCCGTGGTGACCGCGGGCGGACTGCTGTTCATCGGCGCCACCAACCACGACAAGAAGTTTCACGTCTACGATAAATCCAACGGAAAACTGCTGTGGGAGACCACCTTGCCGGCCTCCGGCAATGCCACACCCGCCACCTATGAAATCAACGGACGGCAGTACGTGGTGATCGCAGCGGGAGGCGGGAAATCGGGAGCGCCTTCGGGAGGCTCCTATATTGCGTTCGCCCTGGCGGAGAAATAGACGGCCTCAGCTTCGGCCGGCGGCGGGGCGCAGCAGCATATCGAGCTCCTCCGGCGTCCGCGGCCAGTCTTCCCGCAGCAGGCGCGAAAGGGCGCGATCGGCCAGCAGCCGCCCGCCGGTCTGGCAGTGCGGGCAGTAGTTGGTCTCGTTGGCCGCATAGCGGATGCGCGCCACCTTGCCGCCACAGCGCGGACAGGGCTGGCCGTAGCGCCCGTGCACGGCCATATCCTTGCGAAAGGCGGTCACCTTTTCGGGGAAGCCGCCCCGGCGCTCGGCCTCCAGACGCGCCACCCAATCCTCCAGACTGGCTCGGACCGCCTCATAGAGGCGCTGGATTTCCTCCTTCCCGAGTTTCTGCGTCAACGCAACCGGCGAGAGCCCGGCGCGATGCAGGATCTCGTCGGAATAAGCATTGCCGATCCCGCTGAACAGGCGCGGATCGGTGAGGGCGCGCTTGAGCGTGTGGTTGGCGGAGGTGAGCACGGAGGCGAAGGTGGCCAGATCTGCTTCGAGCACCTCAATGCCGCCGGGATCGAGGGCGTGCAGGCCCTCCTCGCCGGCCACCATGTGCATGGCTGCGCGCCTCTGAGTGCCGGCTTCGGTGAGCACCAGCGAGCCCTGCGGAAAATCGAAAGCCGCCAGGGACATGCGACCGGCCAGTTTGGCCCCACGAGGACGCCAGTGCAGCCGCCCCGCAATCATGAGATGCAGCACCAGCCAGTGGCCGTTCTCAAAGCCGATGGCAATGCGCTTCCCGATGCGCCGCAGATCGGTGACCGTCTGGCCTTCCACCGACGCCGGCGGCGGATCGATGCTGCGCAGCAGGAAAGGGGTGGCCACCCGCACGCGTTCCAGCTTTTGGCCGAGAATCCGCTCGCGCAAAGCTTCCAGATAGACCACGACATCCGGCAGTTCGGGCATAGCCGCTCTCTGATTATAGTGTCCGCGCGATCGCACCGTCCTCCCGTACAATCGGTTTGATGGCGACTTTGGGATTGGTGGAATACGAACAGGCTGGTCCGGAGGTGCGGGCGGTCTATGACGACATCATGGCCACGCGCCAAACCGACTGGATCAATAATTTTTGGAAAGCGCTGGCCCATGATCCGGCCACGCTCCGGCGCACCTGGGAGAGCATCAAGCAGATCATGGCGCCGGGCGCGCTCGACGCGCTCACCAAGGAAATGATTTACCTCGCGGTGAGCGCGACGAACCAGTGCGGCTATTGCATCGCGTCGCACACCGCGGCGGCGCAAAAGGCGGGAATGACCGACGCAATGCTGGCGGAATTGATGGCCGTCGTGGGCATGGCCAACGAAACCAATCGACTGGCCAGCGGTTATCAGGTGGAGATCGACGAGCGCTTCCGGAAATAGGAAAAGCATCGCTCCCTCACGGTCGCGGCTCGGTAACGCACTGAATCTACCGAGCCGCGACCGTGAGGAAGCGTTTTTTGCCACGTGCCTTTAGCGGCCGACCTTTTCCCAATGGCCGGATTCGGCCGATCGGAGGACAGCGTCGGTGACGTAGTCGGTGGCCAGCCCATCGCGGAAGCTCGGGCCGGGTACGCTGCCTTTCGCCAGGCCTTCCAGAAAATCGGCGGCCTGGTGAATGAAGGTGTGCTCATAGCCGATCTGCAGGCCGGGCACCCACCAGTGCTTCATGTAAGGATGGTCGCCATCGGTGATGTGGATGGAGCGCCAGCCGCGGAGCGCGCCTTCATCGCGATGATCGAAGAATTGCAGGCGATGCAGGTCGTGCAGGTCCCAGAAGATGGAGGCGTGTTCGCCGTTGATTTCGAGCGTGTAGAGCGCCTTGTGCCCGCGGGCATAGCGGGTGGCTTCGAACGTCGCGAGCGATCCGTTGGCGAAGCGCGCCAGGAAGGCGCTGGCATCGTCGATGCCCACCCGTTCCACCTTGCCGGTGAGGGCGTGCGTGCGCTCCTTGATAAAGGTTTCGGTCATGGCGGTCACCTGGTCGATTCCGCCATTGAGCCACATCGCTGTATCGATGCAGTGCGCCAGCAGATCGCCGGTCACGCCGCTGCCGGCCACATTCACGTCCAGCCGCCACAGGCCCGCGCCGCCCTGCGGCAGATCGCGCGAGATGGTCCAGTCCTGGAGAAACTTGGCGCGGTAGTGGAAGATGCGTCCCAGACGCCCCTGCTCGATCAACTGCTTGGCGAGCACCACGGCAGGCACACGCCGGTAGTTGTACCAAACCATGTTGGCGACGCCGGCCTCTTCCACGGCGGCCACCATCTGCTCGGCCTCGGCCGCATGGCGGCCCAGAGGCTTCTCGCACAGCACGGCCTTGCCCGCCTTGGCGGCGGCGATGGCGATCTCGGCGTGGGTGTCGTTGGGGCTGGCAATATCGATCACATCGATATCCTTGCGGTCCAGCAGACGGCGCCAGTCGGTTTCCACCGAGGCGTAGCCCCACTGTTCGGCGAACTCTCCGGCACGGCCGGCATCGCGCCCACAAATCGCCCGGAGCACCGGCTGATACTCCAGGTCAAAGAAATGGTTGACCTGGCAGAAGGCGTTGGAGTGGGTGCGGCCCATGAAGCCATAGCCCACCATGCCGATGTTCAGTTGTTTTTTCTCCATGGTGATCTAATTCCAGCCGTGCGCCTGACGAACCGCAATCATCACTCCCAGAATGTCGTTCCAGGTCTGCTGCTCGAGCATGACGGCATTGGGAAACATGCAGCCATCCCAGCAGATGTGCTGGAAGGCCTGGGTCGGCTGGCCGGTTTCATCGCGCATCCAATAGCCGGCATCGTGGACGATGTCGAGCTTGCCGTTGGGATCGTGCGGCAGGCAGTGGTGGCCGGTTTTGTCGTGCGAGCCGGAGCCTTTTACGGTGGCGTCGTTCTGGGCCACGTGGAAATCGATGGTCCAGGGACGCAGCGCGGCAGTCAGGGTGCCGAGCGCGCGCTCCAGTTCAGCGCGCTGTTTCCAGTCGAAATCGGGAGGCAGGATGCGGTCCTGCGGAGCGTTATAGCCCAGGGTGAAGAGCAGCGTGTGAGCCATGTCGGCCTGGAAGCCCAGGGTCTTGGGCCGATTCACCTGCTCCAGCAGGTCGACCATGGTTTTCCAGCTATGCATGCCGCCCCAGCAGATCTCGCCTTCGGCGGCCAGGCGCTCGCCGTGGTCTTCGGCGACATCGCAAGCTTCGCGGAACGTCTCGGCGATGCGGCGGGTATTGGCCTGTGGGTCTTTGGCCCACTCCGCCGGACTGGCGGCGGAGTCGATTCGCACCACGCCGTAGGGGCGAATCCCGATCTCGCGCAGGGTGGAAGCAATGTGGCAGGCCTTGTGCACCTGGTCCACAAACTTCGCGCGCTCTTCGGCCGACCCCATGGCGGAACCGCCTCCGGTAGGCGGCCATACCGGGGCCACTACGGAGCCCACCACCAGGTTGAGCGCGTGGATCCGATCGGCCAGGCGCTTCAGGTCATCTTCGGAGGAATCGATGCTGATGTGGGGATCGAACAGAAAGAGGTCCACGCCGTCGAACTTGATGCCGTCCACGTCGGCGGCGGCGGTCAGGCGCAGCATAGTTTCGAGATCGATGGGAGGTTCCGAATCCGGTCCCTTGCCTACCAATCCGGGCCACATGGCGTTATGGATTCTGGGGTAGCGATAGGAGTCCTGAGAAAGCATGTCTATCCTTTGCAGCGTTTCCGACCATGGAATTCTAACAGTTTTCTTTCTGGCTGGAACAAGCAGCGACTGTTTCCCGAATAATGCAGCGTACCCCCGCGAGGCGTGAAATTCGTCTAATGTGGAAACAGAGATGTGTATTCCTGTGCGTGTTTGGTTTGCCGGCTGCCTGGCCGCGTGTCTGTTGTGGAGCGCGCCCGGCCTGGCAGTGGAGTCCACTTCGTTTACGCCCACGCATACTCTACCCGGATTAGGCGCGTCCCGGCTGGAGTTGGATGAAGTCACGCTTTCCCAACGGATCGAGGACATGATCCAGTCGCAGACCTTCGGGATTCTGCGAGATCCGCGCGCCGTCTCCGGCGCGCAGCGCATCTCCAGTCCGAAGATGCAGAAGATTTTCCGCGATGCCGAACACAAGAGTGGCGTTCCGGCCTCCTTGCTCGCCGCTATTGCGTATGTGGAGAGCTTTGGAGATCCGCGGGCGGAGAGCCCCTCTGGTCCGCGCGGCATCGTGCAGATCTCCGAAGCTACAGCCCGGCGCATCGGGTTGAAAGTGGCCCGCGCGCGGCGCTACAAAGTCACGGTCACGCGCGTCCAGGTTCGCAACAAGCGCGGGAAGATCATCTATAAGAAGATCCGCCGCAAGCAGCGGTACGAAGTAGTGGTGCGGGACGACCGTCTGATTCCCGAACGCGCTGTCCCAGCGGCGGCCAAATACCTGGCGAGCATGGAGCAGCGTTTCGGCGGGCGCGATTGGGCCATTTTCGCCTACCACTGCGGCGAGGGCTGCGTGGGAGGATTTCAGGATCTGCTGCGGAGCAGCCCGGGGCTGAACGAGACTGTTTCGGTCGCGAAGATGTTCTTTTCGTGCAGTCCGGCATTCCACCGGGATCTTTATGAAAATATCCAGCGGCAGATGGAGCGGGATTACTCGCCTACTTACTGGTTCCGCGTGATGCGGGCCGAACGCCTGCTGGCGCTCTACCAGGAAGATCCCTCCGCGTTTCGCGACCTGGCGGAAGCGTACCGCTATCGCGCAGATCCCGCCCATCGCGCCCCGGACCGGCTGGCCGTCTGGCTGACTCCGGGCGATCTGACCTCGGCGGTGGAAGGCTCCAACGTGGTGCAGGCGCCCGACGCGCCCCAGTTTCTCGGCTATCGCCTGCCTCCGGGCGAAAAGGCGGTCGCTTCTCCGGCGGCGATCGGAACGCTGATCTATATCGCTTATGAGACGCGCCGCCTTTATACGCTAATGGAGCCGGATGGCGAGCCGTTTGTCCCGCTCCAGGTGAGCGCGCTGCTCCGCCATGCGGATCTGCGCAACGGGCTGGACGAACACGCCACCGGGCAGGTGATCGACCTCTCGCTCACCCGCCTGCCCGCGGCCGAGCGCCAGTGCCTGCGCTTTGTGCTGGACGATCTCGGCTGGAGCGGCAATCTGGGGTTCATCGAAGAAGCCGAACCGAGTCTCCAGCGGAGCACGGTGATGCACATCGGCTGTGCACCTGCGTCGCGAAGCTTCTTCAGCAAGGTGTACGCCGAGGCGATGCTGCTGCTCCAGGATCGCGTCTCGGGGATTCCGCGCCTGCCGGGAGTCTGGAAGGGGCTGGCGGCGAGGGCTTGATTTCTGGCTTCGGTGCAGAAGGGTGAAGGGCGGGATATCACCCGTAATCTTGCCACGGGTGGCCTTTCGGCTCATCGTCAAGCGCACAAGACGGCGTCTGCCGCTGGGGACGATACGGCTAGTTGGCGTCAGTCGACGTGTGTAGCTGCGATCGACTTGACATGTGCAGAACATGTTTATATGTTTAGGACATGTCCAAGATGATCCAGGTGAGGGATGTGCCGGAACACGTGCATGGCACTTTGAAATCGCGGGCAGCGCGCGAAGGTATGAGCCTTTCCGACTTCATTAAGAGAGAACTGGAGCGCGCGGCGGAGCGGCCGACAATGCAGGAATGGTTGGAGCGCACGCGGCAAGTGAAGCCGATCCCTGCCAAGATAACCGCTGCCCAGGCCGTACGCAAGTTGCGTGACGAACGATGATCGTGCTCGATGCCTCCGTGGTTGTCGAATTGCTCACCAACGGCGCCATGGCCGATACCATCCGAAACGAACTCGCGCGCTGCGACGAGTCTTTCCTCGTCCCGCACTTGATCGACATTGAGGTCGTGAGCGCCTTCCGAAGGCTGGCGGGGGGACAGCGGATCGATGCTCACCGCTCTGCGGAATTTCTGATGGGACTTGCGGCGCTGCCCGCTGAGCGCTATGCGCACACGCCATTGGTTGGCCGCATTTGGGAGTTGCGCCACAACTTCACCGCCTACGACGCCGCGTACATCGCTTTAGCGGAAGCAACGGGATCCACCCTTTACACCTGCGATGAAAAACTGCAGGCGGGGCACCGGGCACGGGTCGTCCTGTTCACGTGATCCTCGCCGCCGAGGAGTACGCCAGGCTTGCGCAGGCGGACGCGCAAGGGGAGCCTGGCCGAGTTCTTTGTGGAGTCGCCGCGGAACGGTATCGCAAAGAAAGGCAGACCTGTGCCGGTCATCGACGGCTTGCTGGCGGCGACCGCTTTACATCATGATCTAATACTGGTCACCAGAAACGGCGCGGATGTCAGCGGGGCCGGCGTTCCGACTTTAAATCCCTGGCAGTAGCCCGCGCGCGGGAGCGACGATGAGAACGGACTTGCTGCGATTCAACGGTGCTGTCGAGCGGGATCCCGCCATTGATGCGTGGCTGGAAGAGCACGCAGGTGAATTGGGAGACATCGCGCGTCAGTGGTTTGAGGTGATGCGAAAGTGCGGGGACGAAGTTCGGGAGCTTTTGCATGACGGCTGTCCGGTGGCATGTTTGGGAGATGTGCCGTTCGGATACGTAAACGTGTTCACTTCGCACGTAAACGTGGGGTTCTATCAAGGCGCATCCCTGCCGGATCCGGCCCGCCTGTTGCAAGGCGCGGGCAAGTTCATGCGCCATGTGAAGATGAGACCGGGCGCGGCCATAAACGCCGCGGCGCTAAGCAGGCTCATCGATACGGCGTACGCGGATATCAAGGCGCGCGTGGAAAACGGCTAGTGCTCCGACCGGGTGATTCGCTTCGTCCGCTTGCTGTCGCGCGCGGTTCCGTTCCGGTACTGAACCGCGATCTTTTTTTCCGCGGCCGTAATTTATACTCAAGCCATTATGGTCTGCTCCCGTTGCCATGCTCATTAGCCACCGGTGCCGTTTCATCTATTTAAAAACGCGAAAAACCGGAGGCACGTCCGTCGAAATCTATTTCGAGCCCTATTGCCTGGCTCCCCAAAGCGATGCCTCGGTTCAGCACCACCGCCCTCCCGCTGTCTCGGAATGGGGCGTGGTCGGATCACGTGGATTTGCCGACGAAACCTGGTTCAACCACATGCCGGCCAGCCGGGTCCGTGAACTGATCGGGGATGACATATGGGGGCAATACTACAAATTCTGCGTGGTGCGAAATCCGTTTGACAAGGTGGTTTCCCAGTTTTGGTTCGATCTGGCGCCGCCGCTCCGGGAAACGCTATGGCAAGCGGATTTTTCCGTCGTCCGGGAAGCGTTTTCAGCCTGGAGCGCCGGCCTTCATTTCCCCAGCGATCAATGGATCTACACCATTGACGACGCCCCCGCGGTAGATCGTTTTGTCCGCTACGAGCGGTTGCCGAAAGACCTGGCGGAGGTGTGCCACCGGCTGGCGATCCCCTGGCAGCCGGATCGGCTCGGGCGCTACAAAGGGGAGTTCAGAATGCGCAAGGAGCCCTTTTCCGAGTATTACGACGACACCGCCGCTTCCCGCGTTCGTCGAAAATACGCTTGGGAATTGGAGTATTTCGGCTATTCCCTCAAATAGAATGGGCGTTACCAGAAACCCTTGCCCCTGAGTTCGGAATAGGCGGGCATGGCCCATTGCTGCGTGGCTCGGATGACAGCAGGCGTGGCGAGCTTGCGCTTCAGCGCCCGATCGTCCCGGAACTGCATCTGACCGGATGGGTCTTTGGAGTACCGGCCAAACATTCCATCCACTTTCTGACGATCCGGTGGAAGCTGGACCTGGAAAAATTCGGCGATGTCGCGAATCCGTCTGGTATTCAGGTCCTCGTAGTCGATCACTTTGCAAGTCTCATCCACAGCAGCCAGCGCCGACGTCAAATATTGCCCCAGAATACGTCCGCAATAGTCTTCATCGGACATTTCCTCCGGTGCGCAGGACGATGCTTCCCACCCAAAAATCTCGCGGGCCAGCCGCGGATTGGATTTGACTTCCAGCCACCAGCCTCCTCTCAAGTTCGCCACAATCACTTCGGCTGGATCGCGGACCACCACCACGCAGGGAACATCCGGCCAGCACGCGCGCACGACCTGCATGGAAAGGAGGTCAACGCTCGTAAGTTTGAGCACGAGTTGCTCCGGCTCGCCCGTTCGATAGTGGGCATATAGAGCCATGAGCGATCTCAGTAGCGTCTGCTGGGTCCGGCTCCAGTGATCTTTTAAGTAGTGTCCCGGAGGCTCACCATAGGAGCGCAAAAGACTGGTGACCGGGCGCGACTCGGACACCACCGTCGTGCCGCCGGCAGTCTTCAGGACATTGGCAAGGAGCGTTGAGCCACAGTGCGAAACATGAAAAATGAAGCCAGCCGGGCTGACCGGGGACAGCCTGCTGCTGATCCGCACGACCGTGTCCATATCCGTATCCACCTCTCTCGCCGGGGGCGTGGCGCTTCTCAGATTCGACACGGTCTGTTCAAAGAACGGTTCCGCCAGAGGAGCCGCGCCGAACTCCATCCACCGCACCAGCGCGTGCGGCGTAACCGCCGGCTGCTCATCGAAAAAGATTTCGATCGGCAGCCATCCTTTTGTTGAACATTCCCCCATGTCAGTCGTTGGATTCCGGCTCAAAAAACGTAATGATCCCGTTGTTGGACAAGACCGACAAAAACTCAGTGAGCTCTTCGCGATCAAACTCGGCGGCGAAGTCGCGGTAGAAGTGCGCCAGTGGCAGCGGCGCTTTGTCCAATAAATACTGGAGCAATTGTGCCGCGTCCAGGGGAAAAGAGTAGTCTTTGCCGGAGACCCTGATAGAGATGGTCTCCGGATCGACACGCTGGATTTTCGGGTAACGCGGCGCCGCGATGGCGGCCAGGCAGTTCTCCGGCAAGGTTTCGCTCCAGGGCAGCCCCAGGGTAGCGCCTGCGGGAGCCTTGACGTTCAGGTGATGGGCGTAACGCTCCAGAAGGCTCGGAAGGCGGAAGCCGCGCGCAACCGCCTTCCGGAGGGTGGCCAGGTACTCGGCCCGAACGGCCGGGCTGGCAAAGCGCGGCACATCCGCCTGAAAAATCTCGTGGTCCTTGATGCGTTCGATCAGCCAGACGAGCAAATCCGCTCCCGTCGGATTGCGGATGCTCAGAGCCAGGCTGAGACCGTCCGGATGCTGCGGGGTGGCGGCGCACCACCATCCGCGAGGCACATAGAGAACCCCGCCTCCCTCCAGGCGAACGTGCTGGGCGTCGTCGCCTGGCTGGGCACCGCCGCCATGAATCGCCCACAAGTCCTGCCCGGAGATCTGGAGAACGATCTGATCCTGGTCACTGCGATGAAGGCTGATTCCGGACCAGTTCTGATGTGCCTGGCTGTGCACTGGCGCCTCCAGCGCCCGTTCCAGATTCTGAGTGAACGCCGTTAACTGCGGGCAGCCTTCTTTCAACGCCGCTGCCGCAAGATGGGCAAACTTTTCGGTTGGCCCGGGGATATGCAAGGGAGCAATCCCGAAATATTCGGTGAAGAATTCCGAAACCGTAACAGGACGGAGAATATCGTCCAGAGCGAAGGAGAAAAACTTCAAGGTAAGGACGTCCGTTAACCTTCCATCATCCCGTGCAGTTCCTCCGCCGTGATTTGCCGTTCCTCCACGCGGGCCTGCGAGATGAAATAATCGATCACCTTGTCTTCCAGCTCCGCGGTCTGCGATGCGTGAATCTCAAACCGGCGAGCCATTTCGGCCACTACCAACCCGAGGCGCAGCCGCCGCTCCGCAATCGTCCGAAGATGCTCGATCATGGAAGCGCGCTCTTCGGTGCTATCCGGCAATCCGACCTGGGCCTCGGCAGCCTTCCACAGCGTGGAGAGCTCGCGCTCGACAATCCCCGGAAATAACGGCACTGAATAGTGAGAGTCCAGATGGTCGAGCACCTGCGATTTCAACTGGCCACGAAGGAAAACGACGGCCTCCGGCGATAGCTCCCGGGTATCGGCAACTGCCAGCCGCACGATCGAAAGCTGCGAAAAGTCGAGGGAAGGCAGATCCGGCAGGTGGGTGGCGGTAATGTGAACCTCCATATCGCCGGACTCCGCTCCGGCCAGCAGCTCACAGGCGGAAGCAATGTTGCCTTCTGGCAAGGCGAACTGCACGGTTTGGGCGGCCAGATGCTTCAACACGTCGGCGCGCGTTTGGGCTTCGTAACGCTCTTCGAGTACGGCGCGCGGGACCTTGCCCGGCCGGAATCCCGGAAGGCGCACGCTTTCACCCAAAAGAGTCAGCCGTTCGTCAACCATCTGCTGGATCAACGTCTGGTCCACAC
>CAZMRK010000423.1:0-2586 GCA_964568355.1 uncultured Solibacteraceae bacterium
TTCCGGCTGGACCAGCTTCCCTCCGCGCCGGTAACCATCGACCTGGTCCACCTGGCCGGCGAATACAACTACCACGGCCCGGTCTACGCGGTCACCAAAGGCACCCGTCCGGTCTATAGCTACGACGGCGAACATTGGACTCACTTCTCTGACGACCAGGTGGAGTGGGTCGCCTCCGAGCCGCTGCTGCGCCTGCATTTCACGCCGCAGCATCCGCGCAAGTGGAGCGCCCATGTCGAGCCTTACACCAACCGGCACCTGGCCGCTCTGCTCGATTTCGCCGCGCGCAGCCCCTACTGCGAGCGCCGCTCGGTGGGCAAGACCGTCGACGGGCGCGAAATGCCCCTCATCACCATCACCAACCCCAAAGTTCCGGAAAAGGGCAAGAAGGTCGTCTGGCTCATGTTCCGCCAGCATGCCTGGGAGGCAGGCTCTTCCTGGGCCTGCGAGGGCGCGGTGCGCTATCTCCTCTCGGACGATCCGCACGCGGCGCGCCTGCGCGACAAGGTCATTTACCGGATCTTCCCCATGGCCGATCCTGACGGCGTGGCAGCCGGCGGGGTGCGCTTCAACAAGTACGGCTACGATCTGAACCGCAATTGGGACGCCATCGATCCGCAGAAGATGCCCGAGATCGCGGCGCAGCATCAGGCCATCCTGCAATGGGTCGACGGCGGCCACCGCATCGATCTCTTCCTCTCGCTGCACAACACCGAATCGGGCGAATACCTGGAAGCGCCGCGTGCTTTCCAGGCCCTGGGCACCCGCCTGCGAGCGCTGCTGGCCGAATCCACGACGTTCGCTCCCACCGTGCCGCTGCGGGAATCGGGCGACACCACCACCCCCGGCAAGCCCGGCCGCATGACCGTGGCGCAGGGTTTGTTCCACGATCGCAAGATCCCGGCGATGCTCATGGAGCAGATGGTGCAGTACAACGCCCGCCTGGGCCGCTGCCCCACCGCGGCGGACCGCAGGGATTTCGGCGCCGGACTGGTCCGCACTTTCGGCAACGCGCTCACGCAGTAGCCGGGCGATTCGGTTCGTCCGCTTGCTGTCGCGCGGTTCCGTGCCGCCACGGAACAGTACCAGCACATCCCGATAGCTTGCCTAGGACTCCGAAATAGTACGGCAATGTTTGGCCGGAGCCTGGGTCATTCAGTATTGTCATGAAGTACACGCATCCTGAACGAAAGGAAGAATATGAGAAACACCCTCTTACTCGGTGCGGGAGCCCTGCTGCTGGCCACTTCAGCGATCTGGGCGCAGCCGACGATTCGCACGACCAATGGTGTGGTGAACGCCAGCTCCTACGCCCCCAACATCGCCCGGGGATCCTGGTTCGTCATCTTCGGCACCGGGTTGGGACCTTCGACACTTGCCGTCTATTCCGGCAGTTTGCCTTACCCCACTACACTCTCGGGTACCAAGGTGACGTTCACCCCGGCCGCGGGAGGTACGGGTATCGATGCACGCATCTGGTACACCTCCGCCGGACAACTTGCCGGCCTGCTTCCCTCCACAGCCACCGCCGGCAACTACAACGTGACGGTGACCTATAACAACGCCACCAGCGCGCCCAGTGCGGTGAAGGTGGTCGACCGCAATTTCGGCTTCGCCACACAGGCACAGAACGGCGCCGGACCGGCTCAGGCCACATACGGCGGCGCGGACTTGAATCGCTTTACCACCGGCACGCTGGGGCAATGGAGTATCCACCCGGCCCACGTCGGCGACACCATCGTGCTATGGGGCACCGGCTTGGGGCCGGATGCCAGTTCGGACGCGGACGGAGGCACCTCGGGCGACCAGACCGCGGCCGCACAGGTCCGAGTGATCGTGGGCGGAATCGAAGTGACGCCCGCCTATGCCGGCCGCTCCGGCGGCTCGCCCGGCCTGGATCAGATCAACTTCGCCGTACCCTCCGGCGTCACTCCCGGCTGTTTTGTGAACTTACAGGTCCGCGCCGGCGGCACGCTCTCGAACCTCGGGACAATCGCCGTAGCCGGCGGCAGCGCCTGCGAGCACCCCACCCTGACTACCAGCCAGTTGAGCAAGCTCGACCAGGGCGGGACTCTGACGGTTGGCGCGTTGACCATTTCGAAGCTCGGCACTAAAGTGAGCGCCGCCGGGTTCTCCTTTGACCAGTCCATCGAAGACGCCTCGGGAGGGTTCTTCAAGTACACTATCGATACGGTCGGAACGGCCAATTTCTCGTTAGTCCAAAGTTCCTCCTGCTATGTGTTTTCACGGACCGGGACCACCGAAGAGGTCGCGCAGGGGACCGGGGGGAGCATCAGCAGCACGGCGCTGGATGCTGGATCCCAATTGACTCTGAGCGGCCCAAATGCCTCGAACTTAGCCATTCCTCGGCTGAGCAATTCGGGGTACTACGATCTCTCGCTCTATCAGAGCGGATACACCATCGCCGGCATCACCGTCCCCGGCAAGGGCACTCCGACCCTGACTCAGGGCACGTACAAGATCAGCGGAAACGGAGGAGCTGACATCGGTGCATTCAACGCCAGCGTCGAGGTGCCGGGCGATTTCACCTGGTCCAACCAGTCGGCGGTAGGCGACACGATTTCC
>CAZMRK010000424.1:0-5160 GCA_964568355.1 uncultured Solibacteraceae bacterium
AGGAACAACTGGCGCGGGGCGGCGCCGTCGTCCTGTCCCTGGATCTGCGCGGGATGGGAGAGACGCGCAGCCGCCTGGACGTGAACGCCAGCGATTTTGCGCGCTATTTCGGCGACTACGAGGACGCGATGACCGCCGTCCAGATGGGCCGCACGCTGGTCGGGATGCGCGTTCGCGATATCTTGCGGGGGCTGGACCTGCTGGCGGCCCGACCGGAAGTCGACCCCGCCAAACTCTCCGGCCTGGGCCGCAATACGGGCGCCGTTCCGCTGCTCTATGCCGCGGCATTCGATTCGCGCCTGCGCGCCCTGGCGCTGGAAAACATGCTGCTCTCCTACGATGCCGTGGTGAACCAGGCCATTCATCGCCAGGTCTTCGAAAGCATCGTTCCGGGAGCGCTCGAAGAATACGATCTGCCCGAACTGGTAGCTGCGATCGCCCCGCGGAGCGTCTGGCTGGCGGACCCGGTCACTCCCGTGGGCGCGCCGGCATCCACCGCCGAACTGCGCGATTCCTACCGCGTAGCGGTCAAAGCCTTCGAGCTAGCCGGAGCGCCGGAGCGTATCCGTTTGCAGCCCGCGCGGACCGCTGGTGAAGACGCAGCCCGCTACTACGCCGGCCTGATCCGCTAGTGTGGGCGCCGGGTCCTTGGTCCGTCTGCCGCCTCGCCCGGCTTGTCCCAATCGGGCACGCTGATGCCGTTCAGATCCCAGACGATCTGGCCGTTCCGGATAGTCAACTCGCCGACCATCATCTGCGTACCTCGCATCCTCCTGCGAGATGAGTCGATGAAGCCGAAATTGCCATGCTCCACGCGCAGCACGGCTACGTCCGCCACGGCTCCGACCGAAAGGTGACCAAGCTCCTCGCGGTGGATCTCCTTGGCCGGATTCCACGTAGTCTTCAGGATCGCGTCATCCACGGACATCCCCATATTCAGAAACTTGGAGACCAGGTTCAGCATGTTTTTCATGCCGGCGTTCATGCTGGAGGTGTGCAGGTCCGTCGAGATCGAATCCGGCGGAAAGCCCTGCTTCATGGCTGGCACCGCCTGCCGGAACAGAAAACTGCCGCCGCCGTGGCCCACATCGAAAATCACCCCGCGCTTGCGCGCCTCAAACAGGTAGGGAAGGAGGTGCCCCTGCGAATCGAGCATCGGCACCGCCCCCAGGTAGGTGTGGGTGTAGATGTCGCCCGGCCGTAATTTCTTGAGCACCAGGTCCTGAAAGGGCCGTTCGGGGCGAAATGTAGCAAAATCCACCATCACGGGAAGGCCAGCCAGTTTCCCGGCCTCCACGGCACGCTCCACGGCGATCCACTCCGGCCCGGCGTAATGCGCGATTTTGATTCCCACCACCACGTCCTTGTGCTTTTTGGCCATCTCGGCGGTGCGCTGCGGGTCCATATCGCTGGTATTCTGCTCCACGTCCATCCGGCCGCCCATCCCACTCCCCACGATGTTCAGCATCGCCAGGATGCGCGTCTTCGAGCGCCGGAACATCTGGTCCTGAAACGCCTCGAAATTCCGCCACCCTGAACTGCCCGCATCCACTACCGTCGTCACGCCAGAGCGAAAGGTGAACTCGTCGGGGCGCACGCAGAACTCGCCGGTGTACTCACTTCCCATGGTGCCGGCGAATACGTGGGTATGAATATCCACCAATCCCGGCGTCACGTACATGTGGGAAACATCCACGACGCGGCGAGCCTCTGCCGGAGCGATACTGGCGGCTACGGCGGCGATGCGCCCACCGGCGATCGCAACGTCCCGAACCGCGCTGATCCCGTTCTTGGGATCGATGACGTGCCCACCCTTCAACAACAGGTCGTATTTGGGCTGTGCGAAAACCGTCCCGGCGCACAGCAGGGAGAAGAGGAGTACCCTCGGCGACTTGAATGCATGCATAGTCACCCAGAATACAGCTTTTACCCGAGCGATAGGACTGGTACGCCACTTGGATTCACGGGACTGACTCCCGGCATCCTGTCCGCTATACTCTTGTTGGGACTGGCGATTCAATCCGTCCCCACGGGGAACTTTTGCGCGAAGCCGTTCGTATTCCCCAAAGAGTGATCCATCATTTATGCCTGAACTCGCTACGCTCCAACTGGACAAAATCGGTGCGCTCCTGGCCGAACGGGGCTATGAAATTTCCAAACCCGAGCCCCATATTCTGACAATTCGCGAGGTGGGAAGTGGGATTGCTATGGAGGCGGTTCTGGAAGAGAACATCCTCTTCCTATCGCTCCCCTGCGCCACCGTAGCGCCTTCGGCCATCACGCCGGAAGTGATGCGCACCATGCTGGCCGCCGACAACGGGATCTCCACGTCTCACTTTCAGCTCTATGACACCAGGGACGGAAAGGTTCTGGTGTCTCTGAACAATTTCTGCAAACTGCAGGAGTTAGGGAACGACGATGAGGACGATATTCTGTCCTGCGTACACTTCCTCCTGGTGGATGTAATCGAGGCGCGCACGCTCCTCGGCTCGGCGCTGGCATAGCCCGGCCCGATTCAAATTGTGAACGGAGAGAGAAGCAGCCATGGGATTTTTTTCAGACCTCTTCAATAGAGCGGGACGCGTCGCCCGCGGCCAGGCCAATCAGGGCATGGGCGCGGTCGAGGACGCCACGTTTGAAGCCACCGTCCGGCAGACCGTCGAAGACATGAAGACGGAGTTGAACAAGGCAGTCGGCGCGTCGGCGATGGCCATGAGCAATTACAACCGCCTGGAAGCCGAATATCAGAAATATGTTCGCCAGGCGGAGGAGTGGACGGACCGCGCGCGCAAGGCGCTCGACGCCGGCAACGAAGACCTGGCCCGCAAGGCGCTGGCTAAGAAGCAGGAATGCATGCAGCAGGTGAACTCTATGCAGGCCTCCGTGGATGCCGCGCGCCAGGCCAGCGAGACCCTGAAACAACAGGTGCTGGAGTTGAAGCGTAAGATTGAAGACGGCGAGCGTACGGCCACGACGTTGGTAGCCCGCAAGAACGCCGCTTCCGCCCAGCGTAAGGTGTCGGAAGCGCTGGCCGGGGTCGGCAAGGCCGACAATGCCTTCTCGCAACTCTCCCGCTTCGAAGAATCGGTTTCCCGCGAGGAAGCCACCGCCAAGGCCTTCAACACCCTGGCCGCCGGAAAGGACGATCAGCTCGAATCCGAATTTGCCGCGCTGGAAGGTTCGAGTGTCGATAAGGAACTGGAGGCCCTCAAGCGGGAACGTCTGGAACCGCCGTCCGTTCCAAAGTCGCTGCCATCTCCGGGCGGGGAGACCGTGGGGGCGTAAGATTCCCGCGCTTTTTCCATGATTACCTTTACGCTGGTAGCCATTCTTGGCGTTTTGTTGATCATTGTGCTACGAGAACTATTCAAGAAACCACCAAAGCCGGCGGCCAAACCCCGGGAAGATTTCGCCAATCTCCGAGTCACCGACGCGCGGCCCGGAGACACGCTTTCCATCTCCGGCGCCGGCGATGAATTCTCGGACCTGGACTTCTCCGTCGACCGCCGCGACCATGTGCAGGCCGGCTCGCGCCAATGGATTGAGTTGAGCGGGCCGTACAAGGAGCGCCGCGTCTGGCTGCGCGTCCGCCAGGACGACGAGGTGGAAGTCTATGCGGTCCTGAAAGGCCAAAAGCTGACCCTCGGCGACCTGGGCCTGAATGAGGACGATCTGGCCGAGATGGACGAACGCCAAAATCCTGAAGACTTCTTCGAATACGACGGGAAAAACTGGTACTACCGGCTCAGCCGCGAGATCAACGTAACGCGCGACGGGCCGGGGCAGCCCCAGGGTTTCTATTATTGGGAGTTTCTGGAGGAAGGCGGGGGACGCCTGCTTTCCATTCGCAAAGCGGAAAGCGAGCCCTTTGCCGCCACGATAGCGGTGCGGTTGAATCCCGCCGATATTACCGTCTACCGTGCGGCCTAACCAGCAAGAAACGGTGTTCCATGCGTAAACGGGGACTCGAGTTCCTAGCCGTTCTATTGACCTGCCTGATTGTGGTCGTTCTGTTCGCCGGGCTGGACGACCTGCCGCGCAATCTCCGCAAAGAGATTGGTGCCGAGCACCAGGCGCTCGCCTCCGCTACGAAGCAGGTCCAGCAGGCGCAGGCCGAGGTCTCGCGCGATCTCAGCGCCGAGCCCGACCTATTCCGCGCGCGCTCCCTGGCGACCACCTTGCCGGAGCGCCTGCGCCATGCCGGCGACCAGGTCCAGAAGGCGCAGCAGAACATGGCGGTGCTCGACCGCCTGAACAAAGCCAATCGCCGCGCCGATCGCGAGCAGGCGCAAAAGCTCCTGGCCGAAGAGCGCTCCCTGCGAACCTCCGCGGAGACGGAAGCTTCCGCCACGCTGGCGGAGGCCAATCGCTGGCTCGACTTCAAGCGCCATCTGCCCGATCAAATGCGGCAGATGCAGCAGGACTACCAGGCGCTGCACGCCTTCCAGTTGGCCGCGGTTTCCTCTGCGGTGGATCGCGCCGGGACGGACTGGCCGGAAAAGAAAGCGGATCTCGCCTCTCGCCTGGCTGCGCTCAGCTCCTACCCCGCCGAAGCCGATAAAACCTGGCAGACAATCGAACCCCTGCGCGCGTGTGTGGCCGCCAACGATCTGGCCGGGCTGGATTACGACGCCCTCTATACGGGCGCCCAATCGATCCACGCCGCGGCAATCGCGCTCCCGGCCAGGAGCGCGGAGCTTCAGGCGCTGACCGGGCAGCTTTACGACTCCTGGGACAAAATCCTGGTCGATCTCGAAGTCCGCCGGGGCGGCCAATCGCGGGACTACAACGAGAAAATCCGCACCGTTCGCAGCCATCTGGCCAATGTCGCGGCCAAACAGAGCCAGACCACCACGGACGAAAAGTGGATCCAGGTGGATCGCGCGACCTACCAGGCCGACGAGAAAAATCTCGGCATGGCGATCGAGCACAAGTCTGCCGGAAAGTACGATTCGGAGGCCGATCGGGTCGCCCAGCCGGCCGGTTTCGCCTATATCGCCCCACCCTCTCAACAGTCGAACCAGTACGGATATTGGGAGCGTCGGGACGGCGGCAACTTCTGGGTCTGGTACGGGCAGTATGCGCTGCTCCGCGATCTCCTGTTCCGCCGCGACTACCGGCCGCTGAGCACCGACGAGTATCGCGACTACCGCTCCACCC
>CAZMRK010000425.1:0-9491 GCA_964568355.1 uncultured Solibacteraceae bacterium
CCAGCATGAGAGCCAGCCCGACGACGTAGCCCAGGGGTCCCGGGTCACCCATCTGGTAAGCGGCGGCGATCGAGGAATATTCCTGATAGCAGATGACAGCGACCAGGGAAGCGACCGCCGGAACCAGCCATGGCGGACCCCACAGCACCACGTAGAGCACCAGCGGGATGAGAACGAGCGCGGTAAGGACGCGGCTCATTGCGAAGGCAACGCTGCGATCAGTTCTGCGGAAGCTTTCCGGGCGGAGCCGTTCAGCGGCGCGGAGCTCAATCCGCCATAGCGGCGGTCGCGCTTCTGGTATTCCAGGACTGCGGTGAGGAGGCTCGATCGGGTGAAGTCCGGCCAGAGCGTCTCGGTCACATAAAGCTCGGCATAGGCGATCTGCCATAGGAGAAAATTACTGATGCGCAGTTCTCCCGAGGTGCGGATGAGCAGATCCGGATCGGGACTGGCGGCGGTGTAAAGGTTGGCGGACAGCAGATGCTCGTCCAGCCGGAGGGAGGCCAGGTGGCCCTTCACGCGGGCATTCTCCAGAATCGCATTCACCGCATCTACGATCTCGGTGCGCCCGCTGTAATTGATCGCCAGATTCACCAGCAGGCCGCGATTGGCGGCAGTCGCGTCAATCACCTCCTGCAGCTCGCGGCGCACCTCGGCGGGCAGCGCGTCCAGGCGTCCAATTGCCTTCAGGCGAATGTCGTTCTTCTGAAGGTCCGGGAGCTCCTTGCGGAGATAGAAACGCAGCAGGCGCCAGAGCGTATCCACCTCGGCGCGCGGCCGCTTCCAGTTTTCGACGGAAAAGGCGTAGAGCGTGAGTACCTGGACTCCCAGCCGCGCGCACGTTTCGACGGTGCTGCGCACTGGACCCACGCCTGCCTTATGTCCCGCGACGCGGGGCAGACGGCGGCGACTGGCCCATCGCCCGTTGCCGTCCATGATAATGGCGATGTGAGCGGGCAGCCTGTTTGGATCAATTGCATTGGCAAGTTCCCAATCTTTCTCCCCAGGCTGGAGGGATTCCAGTAAAGCCTTCATGAAGTAATCCTTATAGTACACCGTGCCGCCCGGCAGTTGCCACGCCACCTGCCGCCGGCAGATTCAGATAAATTCCCGCGGGATTTCAATTCGAGGGATTTGGATCGAGGATCTGTCCCCAAACCACCTGATAGGCCTCCACGTCGTCGTCGAGATTCTGCCCGGCGCGAATGAAGACCCGTGTATTTGGCTGGAGTGTGGAGAATTCCACCTGGCTGCCGTCTTTCAGATAGCGCGTATCGGAACGCAGCCGAATGATTTTTTCGCCGCCCACGCGCGTGCGCAGCACCAGGCGCTGATCGTTGAGGCGGCGCACGATTCCGGAGAAGGTGAGATTGCCCATGGGAAGCCACGGCTCGATGGGACTGCGATAGGAGCGGAAACGGCCGGAGGTGGACGGGCGCGGCGCGCGCTCCGGTTCCATGACGTGCACCGTGCGGGCGTAGCGCAGGATGCTCTCCGGACTCACGTCGGAGACGATTTCGAGCAGGTCGCCTTTGCGCAGACCGGCGGCATTGCTGCGCTCTTTTTCGCGCTCGAAATAGGTTTTGCCGTCGTAGGCGAAGCGGAAGACCTGGTTGGAAGCGGCGCGAATGCTGAACTGGCCTGCCGCGATGGCGGTGTCGCATTCGAGCAATTGCCCGCGTACTAAGCCGATGGGCGCCTGAGTTTGCGCCAGCGCGGCCGAGATCCAAAGCAGCCCGACGAGGAGTTTCACATCCGCCCCTTGGGTCCAGCGTACCATTACCCGGACGAAGGCACGAGAAATACTGGCCGTCCTGGGACGGAGACCGGGCGGTTGCGCACGATATACTGGAAATTTCCACCAGTTTTCGCTGTCGAATTTCCCATGATGTCGCGTACCCGCCGCTGCTTTCTTTTGGCTTGCCTGCTGTCCGGCCTGTTTGCGGCGCAGGCGGCCGTCCGGTCGCTCACCATCCTGCACGTGAACGATCTCCATGCGCGTCTCCTTCCCGATCCCGACCATCGCGGCGGATTTGCCTACCTGGTTTCGGCCATCCGCCAGGAAGAAAAAGGATGCCGGTCGTGCCTGCTTCTGAATGCCGGCGATCTGGTGCAGGGTACGCCGGTCTCGACTATTTTTCAAGGGCTGCCTGTCTATGAGATCGGCAACCTGTTTCATTTCGATGTCTCCACCTTGGGCAATCATGAATTCGATTACGGCTGGGAGATGGTCCCGAAGTTTCTGGCGAAGGCCCGCTTTCCCGTCGTCTCGGCCAACCTGACGGACGCCTCGGGCCGCCTCATCGCCGGCAGACCCTATCTGTTCCGCAAGGTGAACGGCATCCGCGTGGCGGTGATCGGCCTGGTCATGGAAGACCTTGCGCGCTTGACGACACCGGACAAGATGGGGCCGTGGCGCGCGCGGCCGGTGATCGAGACCTTGCGGAAGTATGTGGCGGAAGTGCGTGGGCGGTCGGATCTGATCATAGCCCTGGCCCACGTGAACGACCGGGAGGCGGAGCAGATTTTGCACCAGGTTCCGGAGGTGGCCGTGGTGGTCTCGGGACACAATCACACGGGCTTGAAAGCCGCTCAGGAGATCGAGCGCCGGGTCAATGTCCGGGTGGATGGATACGGGCGGGAACTGGGACGCCTCGACCTCCGCGTGAACGTAGGCGAACGGCGACTGGAATCCTGGATCTGGAAGCGCATCCCGGTAAACACCTCCGCCTTTGCGCCCGCCGCGGATATGGCCGCCCAGGTGGCGCACTGGGAGGCTCAGGTATCGCAGCGCGTGGACGTGCCGATCGGCGAATCGCGCCGGGAGATCGCCGGGCCGGAACTGCGCTCGATGCTCGAGCAGGCCATGGCCGCCGAGGTCGGAGCCGATTTCGGATTTCTCAATGCCGGCGGCGTACGCGACAAGATTCCGCAGGGGCGTCTGCTGGCACGCCATATCTGGAACCTGATGCCGTTCGACGATCGCGTCATGGTGGGAAAATTCCGCGGATCCGAACTGCCGGACGTGGTGAAAGAGGGGCGTCAGATCGATCCAAATCGGACCTACCGTCTGGCCGTGACGGATTTCACGGCGGCCAACCAGGGAGAACGCAGCCAGTTGCGCGCGCACGGGATGCAGTTTCCCGAGTCCGGCCCGCTGCTGCGCGACCTGCTGATCGCGTGGATCCGAAAAAAGCAGGTGCTGCCATAAAGGCGCCAAAGGAACCGCCGATGGACGCGGATTTACGCCGATCCGGAAGCGCAGACTTTGCGCTCAGCCTCGCTTCCACATCTGATACGCCATCAGCAGAATCAGCGTTCCGGCGATGGCGATGGTCACGATGATCGCCGGCGATCCGTTTTCCTGCTTCTTTCCGGGCACGGGGGCGTTCGCTCCCTGCAATTGGCTGGTAAGCGGTGGAAACGCGAGGCGGACCGCCGAGGATAGCAGAAAGCTCATGGCGCATCCGGAACACGCGATCCAGGCCGGTAGCGCCAGGCCGGTATTGCCGGCCCACAGCATTCCCTGGGAAGCCAGCGCCGTCATGACGCCGAGCAGGGGACCCCGGGTAAGATTCGCGGCAGATCGCTGTCCCGGTTTCGCATACGTGTCGTCGAGAATCAAGCCGAGCAGAATCAGGATCGCCGGAATCGCGAGGCGCAAAAAGCCGCGCTGCTCGTACAAGAGCGTCCGGTCCGCCAGCCAGGCTGCCGCCAGGAACGATAGATAGGAAACAAATGCTTGTATCAGCAGGATCTGCGGATCCGCGATGCGGCGCATACGGCTGAGGATGACCAGCGGGATCGCGCTCAGGACATCCGCGGCATATTGCCAGCGCGACTGGAACCGCTCGTGCAAATCGCCCAGTACTTCTTCGCGGCAAGCGGGCGGAATCAGGAGCCCCACAATCGCCTCGGCGATTCTTGACGGGCCGGAAGCCATCAGCCCGTCTCCTTCCCCCACCCTTTTCCCCACTGCTTCACCCATTCCTTGCCCCAGACTTCCACAATGACATCCCAGATTCGCTTGGCAGTAAGCGCCGATTCCTGCAGCACCCGCTCTCCCAGCGCTTCCAGGCGGTAATAGCGTTTGGCGCGGCCGCCGCGTTCCGGCGTAGGATCGGATAACCAGGAGGCGACCATGCCCTTGTCTTCCAACCGGTCGAGGGTGACATAGACCGCCCCCAGCGAAACGGCCTTGGATCCCGCCAGTTCCTGAACCTTCGCGTGGATGGTGACCCCATACGCGTCTTCACGCAGCGTGAGAATCGCCGTCAGCACCAATTGCTCAAATTGTCCAAGAGAATCCGGCTTCGCCATATCGCGCTCTCAGCGGGCCAGGGAAATGGGCGCCTCGCCGACCAGCCGCTGGCGCACGTGCGCCCCCAGCAGATCGGCGAAACTACCTTCGGGGCGCAGCGTCGTGTTGAATAGAATGACAGCCGCGCAATCGTTCTTGGGATCAAAGAAGGCGTAGCTGCTGAAGCCGCCCGTGCCCCCGTTGTGCCAGTAATATCCGTCCTTCTCCACGTGCAGCCAGGCGAGGCCAATGCGCGTGCCGGGCAGGGCATCCGCCCGCAGTTCGTGCGTTTGCGCGATCGCCGCGGCGAGGGCGGGGAACTTCTCGGGATGCAGTTGCGCTTCCAGGTAGGTCAGCATGTCGCCGGCTGTGGAACGGATGGCGCCCGCGCCGGCCATGGCATCGAGGTCCCACGCGTGGGCCGGACGATGGTCCCCGTCGTGACCCTGAATGAAGCGGGCCTGCTGTTCCGGAGATAGCGAAACGATGGTGTCTTTCAGCCCCAGCGGACCGGCGATCTCCTGCCGCAGGAGGGCATCATAGCCTTTGCCGGCCCGGTCGGCCAGCACCTGTCCCAGGAGTCCGAAACCGAGATTGCTGTAAAGAAATCCGGCAGTGGTCGGCTTGGCGACCCCGTGCGAAGCCAGATAGTGATAGAGGTCGGCGCGACGATAGTCGGCGTACGGATTGCGCGGGTCGGCCGGATGGAAATTGTCCGGCATGCGCGGCAGCCCGGAGTGCTGCGTGGCGAGATCCAGCAAGGTGATCTCCGCGCCCTCGGGTTTCGGCACGGTGCCGTCCGGCAAAAGCTCGCGAACAGGGCTGTCGAACTTTACCGCACCTGCGGCCACCATCCGCGCCAGCAGCAGGCCCGTGAAGGTCTTCGAAATGGAGCCGATTTCGAAGATCGAATCGGCCTTCGCGGTGCCGAACGTGAAAACGCTGCGGGCCCCGTGCTGCACCACGCCAATCGCGATTCCCCCGCCGGTTCCCTCCGAAAGCGGTCCGGGACGGAAGACGGATGTGCGCGCCGCCGCCAGGTCGCGGTCGAGAACCGATTGCAGATCCGCTGCCTTCACCGGCGGCAGGACCGGGTCGGTGGCCAGCTTGGTAAGCGTCACCGCGGCGGTCGTCCGGGAGAAATCAAGCGGGAAGGTGCCGCCCTGTGTCCACGAACCGGCGAGCGTCTTCTGGTCGGCAGAAAGCTTGCCGCTCCAGCGGCCGCCCACTTTTGGCACCTCGAACGAGAAATCGCTTCCGTTCAGGCTGACCTTGGCGCATTCCCAGTCGAGCGCGCCCTGATCGACGCTGTCGAAGGCGCAGAACTCCCGGCCGGAGCGGTCGCTCTTTACTTTGATCTGCGCGCGCAGGGATACGCTCCCGGCCGTCACCGTGCCCAGCCAGATGCCGTCGACTGCGGATGGCTTCTCGGAAAGCACGAAAGCATCCCGCGTGAAGTTGAGGGCTAGGGACCTTCCCTGGCTCCACGTGCCCGAAAGCGAAGTGCCATCAGCGCTGACCGTGCCTTTCCAGGTGCCGTTGACCGTCGTCACCCGAAAGCTGAGATTGTTGCCATCAATCTGAAAATCGGAGCAGGGAATCCCGCTGGCGCCCTGATCGACGCTGTCCAGCGTGCCGCTCAGAGCCCCGTCGGCTCCCGCCGTGATGTGCAGTTTGAGGTGCAGTGCGCCGGCCAGAACGCCGGCGTAATCTCCTGCCAGCGACGGCTTGGATTGTCCGAATATCGCACCTGCGGACAGGCTGGACAACGCCAGCAGGCCAACCCAACTGCAATGAATGCGCATGAGGAATCCTCCCGAATGGATGCAACAGAGCATCGGTGATCGGCCGGGTTGAATGCCTGTGCCCGGCGCGGAGTTTGCTATTACTCCAACAGCGTAAGAGAAATCGCCGGCGAAGTCAATCCTCCAAGACGGCCGATTTCACCAGCGGCGGAAAGGCGTAGGCTTTGTTACAAAACGGTTACAAATGTGTTTAATATTGATTCATGTCCAGGCTAACTTCATTTTCGGCTCTGTTTGTGCTCCTTGCCACCGCCGCGTTTGGACAGAACGCGGTGGTCTCCGGACGTGTGGTGGATTCAAGCGATGCCGCGATCCCCAATGCCTCGGTGAGCATCATGAATCGGAATACAGGAGTGCAGGCAACCACTTCTTCCAACAGCGAAGGATACTTCGTCTTTCCTCCGCAGCCGCCGGGTGCTTACGATCTGGCGGCCTCGGCTGCGGGCTTTTCCGCCACAAAGGTAGAGGCCATCACGCTCGAAGTAGGGCAGGCCCGCACGGTGAATTTCATGCTCAAGCCGGGCGAGATACGAGAGTCCATCACGATCGTAGACACTACTCCGCCGCTGACGACCGATCGCGCCGACCGCGGCACCGTAGTCGAAAACAAGTTCGTCACCAGCATTCCCCTGAACTACCGCAATCCTCTGCTGTTGCTGACTCTCACACCCGGAGTGACGACCGGGTTGAACGCCGGACTGAATATCGCCAGCCAGTCCACCACCAATAACTTCCGGATTAACGGTGGCCGCGGGAACACCAGTGAGGTGTTGATCGACGGCGCCGCCAACACAGGAACGTATAACAACCAGGTGTCCGCCATTCCACAGGTGGACGCGGTGCAGGAGTTCAAGGTCAACACCAGCCCGTACGCAGCCGAATTCGGACGCACCGGAGGTGGCGTGGTGAGTTTCGCCATCAAATCCGGCACCAATGAATTTCACGGCACCATGCACGAGTTCCTGCGCAACAGCGTGCTCGATTCGAACGGCTTCAACGCCAATCGCGCCGGCCAGGACAAGCCCAGCTTCAAGCGCAACCAGTTCGGCTTCACGCTCGGCGGCCCGGTCTTGGTCCCGAAGTTGTACAACGGCAAGAACAAGACCTTCTTCTTTGTCGGATATGAGGGCCTGCGGGAGCGCAGTTTCAGCTCTTTCACGGGAACCGTGCCCACCGACTTGGAAAGGCGCGGCGATTTTTCGCAATCGCTCGACCCCTCCGGCGCCCTCATTCAGATCTATGACCCGCGGACCACGCGTCTCGATCCCAACCGCCCCGCCGGCACCACGCGCTATATCCGTGACCCGTTTCCCGGTAACGTCATCCCGACCGCATTGCTGAGCCCGATCGCCCTCAAAGCCCTGGAGTACTATCCCTCGGCGAATCAGCCGGGGCGAGGCAGGAGCAACAATGACAACTACTTCGTCGCCGCGACCAACTCGCTCGACTCGGACCGCGTCGATCTGCGCGTCGACCGCCAGATCTCGTCCAACCATCTGCTGTTCGGACATTACAACTGGTTCGAGAACGTCAACGCCCAGCCCCTGGTCTTTGGTAACTTTGCATCGCCGGTTCAGACGCCCAACCGGATTCCGGGCATCAACTGGACGATCAACCACACCTGGACGGTTGGCCCCACGACAATCTTTGAGCACCATTTCTCTTACGCCCGCAGCGAAACCAACCGCATTCCGCTGAGCCTCGGGTTCGATCAGACTTCGCTGGGGCTGCCCAGTTCCGTGACCGACGGGCAGCGCGTGGAGTACTTCCCGCAGTTCTCGATCGGCGGCCTGTCGGCGCTCGGCCCGCAGGGGACCACATCGAACCTGGTGTCCTCGCGGACCTGGCAGTACACGGCCAGCCTCACCATTCTCCGCGGCAGGCACACCATCAAGACCGGGTTCGACTGGCGGCGCTTCCCCGTGCGCATCGATAACTCGCCGGCGCTTGGCATCTCGTCCTCTGGCAGCTACACCGGAGGTCCCAACCCGCAGGCTGCCTCCGCGCTTTCCGGGCGCGGACTCGCCGACCTGTTCCTGAACGTGGCGAGCGTTGGCTATACCGTCCGCCCCATCGAGGAGCATGTGCACCCGTACTACGCAGGCTTTGTCCAGGACGAAATCAAGGTGCGGCCGAACCTCACCCTTACTTTCGGAATCCGCTACAACCTGGAACTGCCCCGCACGGAAAACAACAACCAGTATGTGTTTCTCGATCTGGATTCGCCCTCGCCCCTGGCCTCGCAGGTGGCCGCCTTTCCCAATCTGCGCGGCGGTGTGGGATTTGTCGGCGCAAATGGAGTGGGCCGGCGGACGCAAGAGGCGGATCGCAATAACTGGGACCCGCGCTTCGGAATTGCCTGGCAGATGAATGACAAGACCGTGGTGCGCGGCGGCGGGGGCATCTTCCATCACCCCCTCGTGCCCAATACCGATCTGGCGCAGGGCTTCGACCGCCGCACAACCAACCTGGTGACCGAAGCCGACGGTGTCACTCCGCTCTATAACCTCGGCAATCCCTTTCCGCAAGGCGTTCTCCAGCCGACCGGAAATACCCTTGGGCTGAATACCCTCCTGGGCCAGGCCATTGGCGGGCCGATCCGGCAGCAGCGCTTGCCATACCAGGCGCAGTGGTCTCTCGATGTGCAGCGGCAACTGCCGTGGTCCCTGGTAGTCAACGTCGGATACGCGGGTTCGGCTGCCACTGCGCTTCCGGCGCCGGTAAACTTCAATCAGTTGCCGGCGGAGTATCTGTCCATGGGAACGGCTTTGTCGCAACCGGTCGCCAATCCGTTCTATGGAGTGATCACGGATTCCACCTCGCCGCTAAGCCTGCCCACGATTCAGCGGGGCCAGTTGCTGCGGCCATATCCGCAATTTCAGAATATGAGCGGCAGCCAGGTTCCGAGCGGCCACTCCAGCTACCACGCCCTGCAACTGAAGGTGGAGCGGCGCTTCTCCCAGGGCTTGGCGATCCTGTTTGCTTACACTCACAGCAAGGAAATCGACAACACATCGGAGTTGGGCGGCTTCCTTGGATCCACGCCCGGCTATAACAACAACTACTGCTACTCGTGTGACCGGTCGCTTTCGTTCCAGCACATACCGGACGTCGTACGCCTGAGCTATCGTTACGAGTTGCCGTTCGGGATAGGGAAGGGGCGTCTGAGCCATGGCTGGATCGCCCGCGTCGCAGGCGGATGGTCGCTGGCCGGGTTCATCAGCGCGGACAACGGTACGCCGGTGGCTGTGAGTTCTCCGTCTGATTTCTTCACCTACTTCGGCGGTGGCTCCGGACAGCGTCCGACCGCAACCGGACAGTCGGCGCATCTGGACAACATCGAATATGTAGACGGCGCCGCTTATTTCAACGCAGCGGCATTTACC
>CAZMRK010000426.1:0-2926 GCA_964568355.1 uncultured Solibacteraceae bacterium
GTGAATGGCGCGGCCTGCTCTTTCGATACGACCGGCGCTCTGCCGCCCGGCCTGGCGCTCCAGTTCAGCGGCAGCGATGCGGTGGCCGTCCTGACCGGCACGCCGGCGCTCACCGGCACCTACACCTTCACCGTGAGTGCCGGCTGCTCCAACGGCACCACGCTGCAGAGTTACAGCATCGCGGTCGCCTTCGCCTGTGAGACCGGCGTCAAAACCTCCACTGCCATTCACGCCATTCAGGGCAGCGGGCCGGTCAGTCTCCTCGCCGGCCAGACCCGCGAGGCGGAAGGCATTGTGGTCGGCGTCTTCAACGGCGACGGACAGTTCGGCGGCTACTATCTGCAGGAGCCGGAGGCGACCTGGGACTCCGATCCAGCGACTTCGGAAGGCATTTTCGTCCACGACAATGGAACCCTGGCCGTGAACCCGGGCGACCGCGTGCGCGTGCGCGGCGTGGTCACCGAATACGTCTCCACGGCTCCCTCCTCCCTCACAGAGCTCGATAGCGTGGCGGGAGAGCTGACGTGCAGCGCCGGCCACACCTTCACTCGCACTACAGTAACTCTCCCGACCGCCGCGGCAGGCGACCTGGAGCGTTATGAGGGCATGGCCGTCACGCTTCCCCAGCAACTGGTGGTCACCGGAAACTACAACCTGGGCACCTTCGGCCAGATCGACTTGGCGCCGCAGGTGCTCTTTCAGCCCACGCAATCGCCTGTGCAGTCTTCCTGGCCCACCCAGACGGACCTGAATGCCCGCAGCATCATCAGCCTGGACGATGGCCAGTCGCTGGCCAACGCGAATCTTTACCCCACGCTCTACCCGCAGGGTGGATTGAGCGCGGCCAACACGCTGCGAGTGGGAGCGCTGGTGAACTACGATCCCGTTGCCCACACCAACACGCCGCTTACGGGCGTGATGGACGACCGCTACGGCACCATGCGGATTCAACCTGCCGGCGAGGTGCGCTTCTATCAGGCCAATCCGCGGCCGGACGCCGTCCCCCTGGTGGCCAGCGTCGGCGGCCGCTTCCGCGCGGTGAGCGCCAACGTGCTCAATTTCTTCACCACCCTGGGCAGCCGCGGCGCCCAGACCCAAACCGAATTCGATCACCAGAAGACCAAGGTCATTGAAGCGCTCTACGCCATGAATGCCGATCTCTACGGGCTGAGTGAAGTGCAGAACTTCGCCAACGGCAACACCAGTGGCGGTACTTATACAAACGCCGCGCTGGAATCGCTGGTGACCGGTTTGAACTGCAAGGCCTCCGGCCTGGATCCGCTCTGCGCCAACCCTACCGCCGCGGTCTTCGCCTTCATCGACACGCTGGGTCTTGGCGCGAGCAACGGCACCGACGCCATTCGCAGCGCGATCCTCTATAAGCCTGCCTCGCTGGCGCCGGTGGGCAGCCCCGCGTCCTACTATCAGAACGATACCAACCGCCCCACGCTCGCCCAGACGTTCCGGCCCGCCACAGGGATGAAGGCGGCGCAGCAGACCTTCACTTTCGTAGTAAATCATTTTCGGTCCAAGGGCAGCGCTTGCGGTGGATCGAGCGACGACGTCTATCAGGGCACCTGCAACGGTCTGCGCCTGAATATGGCGACCAACGTCGTGAACTGGCTGGCCGGCAATCCCACCGCCGATCCGGCGGGAGCCAATCGCCGCCTCCTGTTGGTGGGCGATTTCAATGCCTACTATGGCGAAGATCCGATTCAGTATCTGGCTTCGAACGGCTATACCGATCTGATCCACCAGATCCTTGGAGATAGCGCGTATTCGTACAATTTCGGTTCTCAGGCCGGCTATCTGGACCACGCCCTGGTCAATGCACGCGCGAGCGTGATGGTGCGCAGGGTCGCGGAGTGGCATAACAATGCCGACGAACCCTCCTCCCTCCAGGCGCTCAATAGCAGCAACAAAAGCGCCGCCGCGCAGGCCGCCTACTATGCTCCCGATCCCTGGGCCGCCTCGGACCACGATCCTATCGTGATCGGCTTCAACACCCTCGGCGGCGACCTCAATGACGACGGCGCCGTCGATGCCGCGGACCAGCGGCTCCTTACTACGGCAGTTGGGCAGAACGCTTCCGCCGTCGACCGGCGCATGGATTATGACGGCGACGGTAAGATCACTCTGAACGACTACCGGCTGTGGGTCACTTACTATCAGGCTTACCGTCAATAAGTCGCAAAATTGTATGAAAACATTCTTTTCCATCCTTTCCCTGGTCTTCACCGTCTGGCTGGCTCCGGCACAAGCCGGCGTCGTTAGCCTGGCTCCGCAACCTGGCTCCGGCGGCCTGTTCGATATCGTGGTGAATGCCACCAATGTCTTTGCCACGCCGCACCAGGATGATCCTTTGTTGGCTTATGGTTTCGATGTCAACTTCAACAGCGCCACCGTCTCTTACCTGGGCGAAACGGCCGGTCCGCTGTTCGCAGACCTTTCCGGGCAGCCTGGCCTGATGGCCCAGGTGGCGGGAGTGGCGGCAAATATCCTTCTAAGCCCCGGAGACTTTACCGAACCGCTGGTATTGGCCACCCTGCACTTCAGCACCCTGGCGCCGGGACCGATCCAGATCGGGATCACCGGCGATCCGGCCAACCTGGATCAGGGACTCATCTATCTCAGCGGATCAGACGAGATTCTGGCCGGAATCTCGATTCCGGAACCGGGCACTTACTTGTCCGGTATCGCACTATTTGCCATTCTGGCAATACGCCGTTCCCGATTCTTCCCGCGCTTCCGGTAAATTCCCTCCCCATTCCGTTAGTCTCTCCCGGCTGTTATACTGCCTGCCCGGGAGGGGTGCGGAATGAATCACAGTCGATTTGTCTCCACGTTTGCGACACTGCTCTGGGCCGCTTCGCTATTCGGCCAGGGAAATACGGGAAGCCTGCTGGGTACGGTTACCGATTCCTCC
>CAZMRK010000427.1:0-12425 GCA_964568355.1 uncultured Solibacteraceae bacterium
GCAGCGAAGGACACGTCTACGACTTTCAAACCTATATCCGGACTCTGCGCACCTACCAGCCGAACGCGCTGATCTTTGCCGATGTCGGCCTGCTGCCGTGGGCGGACATCCGCTGGGTCGGAAACGAGGCCGGCGTCTCCCCGGAGGAAAACTGGAACGTCGTGGATGCCTACCAGGTGCTGCGCTGGCGTCCGGCGGAATGCGATACCCCGCTGCGAGAGCGGCACTGGTTCTGGCACCCTAATGACGAAATGAGTGTGAAGCCGCTCTCGAAGCTGCTCGAAATCTATCATCAGTCGGTGGGCCGGGGCGCGCAGTTGGTGATCGGTCTGGCGCCGGACAATCGGGGCCTCCTGCCGGACTCCGACGTCGCCCGCCTGCGCGAGTTCGGCGAGGCAATCGGGAGAATCTACGGGAAGAACCTGGCGCTGAGCGCAGATGCCGTCCCACCCTTGAAAGCAGCCGTGGATGGCGATCCGGATACGTTCTGGTCCGCTGCGCCCGAAGCACGAAATACCCAGTTGACCATTTCGTTTCCCGAACCGGTTACCTTTGACCGCGCCGTGACAATGGAATGGCTGGGAGAAGGGCAGGCGGTCCAGAAGTACGAGATTCAAGCCTCCGTCGGGCAGGAATGGAAGACGCTTTACACAGGCTCCACCATCGGCCACAAGAAAATCGACATCTTCCCCCGGACCACGGCCAGGCTGGTTCGCCTGGCAATTCGCCAGGCGATCGCTCCGCCGCGCATCCGGGAGTTTCAGCTCTACGACGGTAACTGATCTTCCGCCGTCCCGCTACTGGTTTGCAGGCACGGGAACCACCGGGGGAGGAGCGCTCGAGGTCAGCGGGATGCCGATGATGTCCCCGGAGATGACCATCTCCACACGCCGGTTCTTCTGACGGCCGGCCGCGGTGTTGTTGTCCGCCACCGGACGTTCTTTACCCAGCCCGATAGCCGTGATCGTGTCTGCGGGAACGTCTTGCGCTACCAGGTAGCTGCGGACGGAATCGGCGCGCTGCTGAGAGAGTTTGAGATTGTATTCATCCGATCCGATGGCGTCGGTATATCCTTCCACCTGCAGATGGATTCCGGGATAGGCCAGCAGAACGCCGGACATCTTCGCGAGCTTTTCCCGTGTGTCCTGCTTCAGCGAGTATTTGTTGAAGTCGAACAGCACGTCGGAAAGCTCCACGATCAGGCCGCGCTGCGTGTCCCGTGTGGCCAGAATCGTGTTCAACTGTTGCAGCAGGCGCTGGCGCATCTGTTCGCGGTCGGCCCTGGCCCGATCCGCGGCGGCACGGGCACGAGCCGCGGCTGCCTCGGCCTGTTGCTGTTGTTCGAGCGCCGCAGCGCGAGCCTGGTCGGCGGCCGTCCGTTCTTCCGCGGCGCGGCGGGCCGCTTCGTCAGCCAGGCGCCTGGCCTGCTCGGCTTGGGCTTTGGCCTGCTCGGCTTTGGCCCGGCGCTCGGCTTCGGCCTGCTGTTCAGCCTGAGCCTTCTGCGCATCCAGCCGGGCCTGTTCGGCTGCGGCCTTTTCACGGGCGCGCTGCTCCTCGTGCTGTTTCCGGATGCTGATGATGCGCGCGTCTTCGGCCATCTGCGTGGCCTCGCGAGCGTTGGTTTCCACTGATCTCCGCGGACCCTTTCCGGCATTGAAATCTTCCGCGTTCTTCAGGTCCACCATAGCTTTTTTCATCGTATCGGCCGCATAGTGATCGGCTTTCGCCAGCCTCGCGATCTGTACCGCGTTACGGGCTTCGGCAAGCTGGAGCGGACCCTTGGGGTCGATCTTGACGGGCTGGTAGCTGGGATCGTAGACGTAGGAGCCGCGCTGCAGCAGCAGATATTTGGCGTCAATTTCCTGGATCGTGCCGGTGGTGTCCTTGCGGATGAAGTTTTCCATCACCACCACGTCGCTGGGCTGAGTGACGGCGAAGTAGGGCTCGGCCGTTACGATAAGGCCGAAAGCCTGCAACTCCGTGCCTGCCTGCAGCTCCGTGCGGTTGCCGTTGAGCACCAGCTCTCCGAGATTATCGGAGCGGCCTTCCGGCGTGATCGCCCAGAGTACGTAGGTCAAATATTCCTTGCCGTACTTGGTGGCCGGTTGCAACTTCTCCGCCTGGACCTGCACCTTGGTGGAACCCATGCGGCTCTCCACTCGTGCTTTTCCACGGGCTTCCGGCAGAAGCTCGGTCCCCCGCAAATCCACCTGGGTCGTGCCGCTGCGATGGTGAAAGTTAATTGCCTTCGTCGTGCGCGAGACTACCGTGACGCGGAAGATCGGTGCGTTGGGACCAGCCGGTTGCGGAGGCTGGTTCGTGGATGAGGACTGAGTTGGATTGGGGACTTGCGCACCCAAAATACCTGCCGCAATCAGAAAGAAACCCGTCAATTTTTGCATCACAACCTCTCTACCGAAGATCATTGCACGTAACGGGCCGTACAACTCCTCCGGGTGGCGGTGCTTCGTGTGGCAACGTACCATCGGGTAAGATGGGCTGAGGCCATGCCAGAGTACAAATTGATTACGCTCGATCCCGGCCATTTTCATGCCGGATTGATTCAAAAGGAGATGTATCCCGAGGTTTCCAGGCGCGTCCACATCTATGCGCCCTTAGGACCGGATCTCATCGAGCATCTGAATCGCGTCTCCCGCTTTAATTCCCGGGCGGAAAATCCTACGTCGTGGGAGCTGGAGATACATACCGGACCGGACTTTCTCGAACGGATGTGCCGGGAGCGGCCCGGCAACGTAGTGATTCTTTCCGGGCGCAATCGCGGCAAGATCGATCGCATCCGGGCCGCCTTGGATGCGGGGCTCAATGTTCTGGCCGATAAGCCGTGGGTGATCCGTTCCGCAGACCTGCCCAAGATGCAGGAAGCGCTCGACCTGGCAGACCAGCGCGGGCTGATCGCCTACGACATCATGACCGAGCGTTTCGAAATCACCTCGATCCTGGTGCGCGAACTGGTCCGGGATGCGGCCATCTACGGAGAGCAGGTTTCCGGGAGCTTGCAGGAGCCTGCGGTCTCCATGGAAAGCGTCCATCACCTGTATAAGGCCGTGGCCGGAGTTCCAAATTTGCGGCCGGCCTGGTTCTTCGATATCGAACAGCAGGGCGAGGCGCTTTCGGATGTGGGCACGCACCTGGTGGACCTGGTGCCCTGGACGCTGTTCCCGGACCAGCCCATCGATGCGGCGCGTGAGATCGAGATGAAAGCCGCGACGCGGTGGCCCACCGTGCTCTCCCTGCGCCAGTTTCAGCAGGTGACCGGCGAGCCGGCGTTCCCGCGCTATCTGGAGCGCTATCTGAAAGCGGGCAACCTGGAATACTTCTGCAACACGCGCGTTTCTTACGCCGTTCGGGGAGTGCATACCCGCATGGATGTGCTGTGGAACTACGAGGCGCCCGCCGGCACGGGCGATACGTATTTCGCCTCCTTCCGCGGCACGCGCGCGCGGGTGGAGATTCGCCAGGGAAAAGAGGAAAACTATCGTCCGGAGCTGTTCGTGGTGCCCGCCCAGGGTGCCAGGGTCCAGGTTCTGGCGGCCGTTCGCAACTGGTTGACGCAGCTTGCCGGGACTTATCCCGGCCTGGCGGTGGAGGAGCGTGGAGCCGCGCTGCATATCTCCATCCCGGACCGCTACCGCGTAGGGCACGAAGCCCATTTCGCCCAGGTAACCCAGCGCTTCTTCGGTTTTCTGCGGGACCCCAAATCGCTGCCCGCCTGGGAGAAGCCGAATATGCTCGCCAAATATCACGTCAGCACTAAGGGCGTGGAACTCAGCCACGGCTGAGTGGGGTGCCCCCCATAAGTGTTCCGGTCGAGCTGAGGCGTTCAGGACCGCTGATTTGGCTTGGTCCAGGTCAGGCAGCCGCAACACTGTCTTGGGCGCGCTCCGTCCTCGCTTTCCTGCGTGCGTCTTTGCCATCCGGTACGACCTGCGCGTGGTATCCTATTGTAGTAGGATACTTTGTATGCCGCGCGGCAACCCATCACCGAAGCTTGCCATCACCGTAGATCCTGACATTCACCAGGACATCCTTGCGGCGGCCGCCCGTGACGGGGTGAGCGTCTCTGCCTGGATGACCGCTGCCGCCCGCCAGGCACTGCAGCGGCGGGCTGGCTTGGCGGCGGTCGCGCTGTGGGAAAAGCAGCACGGACGTTTCACGACAGAAGAGATGAATGAAGCGCGCCGCAATGTGCGCGCTCAGCTTCGAACATCGCGAGCGGTCCGGCGTTCGGCATGAGCACCGTCGTCTATGACGCCGCCGTTCTCGTGGCCGCCGATAGAAACGAGCGGCGAGCATGGGCTGAACACAAGGCCCGTTTGGAGCTTGGCGTTGTTCCACTGGTTCCCGCGCCGGTGGTCGCCCAGGTCAGCCGGTCCCCACAACAAGCCCAACTCCGACGCTTCTTGACCGGGTGCGTGGTCGTTCCTCTTGGCGAGACCGATGCGCACGAGGCCGGGCGGCTGTTAGGCATAACCAAGACGTCGGACGTCGTTGACGCCGTTGTGGTGACGACGGCGCTTCGGCAAAAAGCTACGATTCTCACAAGCGACCCAGAGGACATAGAACGGCTCGCCAGGGCTTCTGGACGCGAAGTTGCTGTCGTCGCCATCTGAGATGTGCAGCGGATCTGCCGCGAATGCTTTCCGCTGATCCCGGGAGAGCCTCGCGCCCGATATTTACCCGTGCTATATTTTTCAGTAATCCTACGCTGTGCTGGAGGAATGCCTGCAATGGGTGCATGGGCGAAGAGGGCAGGCCTCATCCTCGGTATATGGGGCTGTCTGGTTGCGGCCGGGCAGATCGCGATTGAGCCGCGTGCCAGGCCGCCGGCCCGCCACGAAGCCGCTACCCGCGCCAACATTCACGTCGATTCGTCGCTGGTCCTCATCCCGGTAATGGTTACCGATCCCCTGAACCGTCCCGTGACGGGGCTCGATCGCGACAACTTCCGCCTCTTCGAGGACAAGGCCGAACAGACCATCACCCACTTCGGCAGCGAAGACGAGCCGCTGGCGATCGGACTGGTCTTCGATATCAGCGGCAGCATGGGACCCAAGCTGCGCAAGTCCCGGCAGGCCGCCGCGGAGTTCTTCAAAACAGCCAACCCCGAGGACGAATTCTTTCTGGTGGAGTTCAACGAACGGCCGCGCCTGGTCACCGGGCTGACCCGCAACGTGGAGGAGATCCAGAACCAGCTCACCTTCACGCAGTCCCGCGGCCGCACGGCCCTGCTCGATGCCATCTACATGGCGCTGCACGAGATGAAAAAATCCCAGAAGAGCCGCAAGGCCCTGCTGATCATCTCCGACGGCGGAGACAACAGCAGCCGCTATACCGAGAGCGAAGTGCGCGACATGGTGCGGGAGTATGATGCGCTGATCTACGCCATCGGGATATTCGAGCCGACCTCGTCGCGGGGCCGGACCGCCGAAGAGCTGTCCGGTCCCGGCCTGCTCAGCGATATGGCCGAACAGACCGGAGGACGGCACTTCCCGGTCGAGAACATCAATGAGCTGCCCGATATCGCCGCCAAGATCGGCATCGAGCTGCGCAACCGCTACATGCTCGGCTATCGCCCGAAGAACATGCAGAAGGACGGCAAGTACCGCCGGGTGCAGGTCACCCTCGTACAACCTCGCGGATTGCCGAAGCTGCGCGTGCACTGGCGTATGGGCTACTACGCGCCGGTGGAATAGCTACTTTCGCCGCGTGCCTGCTTGAAGCTGCGAGATCCACTGAGCGACCATCTTGCGGCTCTCCGGCGGAGCGCTTTGCTCGAACGTCTGAAGCTGATTCAACGCCAGATCTGTACGGCCGTGCCGCGCGTAGACCTGCGCCAGACCAAGGCGGGCACGCGGATATTCGCTGGCCGCCTGTTGCAGGTGCTCGGTGGCTTCCGCCGACCGCCGGGGATCGGGCAGAAGCACGACTCCCAGCATGTAGTGCGCCTGCAGGTAATTCGGATCGAGTTCCAGAGCCTTGCGGGCGGCCTGCTCGGCCTCCGGAAACCGGTTCAGGCTCCAGTAGGCGAATGAGAGATTGGCGTAGTGGATGGCCACCGGTGGACCGATTTCGATGGCTTTGTGCAGCTCCTCGATCGCCTTCTCCGGCTGCTTCATGCGGATGTACTGCACGCCCAGATTGCTGTGCGCTTCGCCATACGCCGGGTGGATCTTGATGGCTTTCTGCAGCTCGGCAGCAGCCTTTTCATAGCGGCCGGCCTGCGAATGCTCCTGCGCGCGAACGAAAGCCTTAAATGCTTTCTTAGGAACGGGAGGGGCCTGCAACTCGGCCACGGAAACGCCGCCCGATGCGGGCCGGTTCACGGCCGGAAGCTTGGGCATGCGGACCGTAACCGGGAAGCTATCCATCTGGAGTGTAATGTATTCCTGCCGCAGGATGCGGCCGGCTCCGTCGAGTACCCGTACCACGTATTCGCCGCACCGGACATTGCGGATGCTAAAGCTGTTATCGCCGTTGAGCTTCACCTGATCGTAGGGCCGCTGGCCCTGCAGATCCGTCAGTTCGATGGAGGATGCCTGGCTGGGCTGCCCCGGCGCATCCTGCACCTCTCCTTTCAAATCGCAGGTTCCTGGCATCTGCGCTTGGCAGACCACACAGAAAAGTGCGCTCAAAGCGATACCAATGATATAGTTCTGCTGCTTCACCGAGACTCCTTGAAATGGCAAGTTAGGAGAACGAACGGGGGTTCAGGGCCGTCAACAAAGACGCGGCATCATCGATGCCGCCGCGAAGAAATGACAGGACCGCCGGCAGTAGTCGTGTGCGATTGCGGCGGGGAAATTTCGAAGGGGGACCCGTCCTGGGGCCTGCTACTTTCAGCCTACGGGAGGTGGCGGACTAAGGCAAATTGAAAAAATCGATTTGCCTTACAACGAATTCTTATATTACTAAGGGTTCTATTCAAACTTCGTTCGGCTGGAACGACTTACCGCAACTGCAACTTTTCTGCGCGTGAGGATTATGAAACACGAAGCGCTGCTCTACAAAGGACTCGGCGTAATCTAACTCCAGGCCGTCCAGGTAGGCCAGGCTTTTCGGGTCAACGAAGACTTTCACGCCCTCCCGCTCGAAAATCTGATCGGTCGGACGCGGTGCCGATTCGAGAGCGAACTTGTAGCTCAGCCCGGAGCATCCTCCGCCCACCACACCGAGGCGCAGACCTCCGGTGCATTGATTCTTCGTCAACGTCTGACGGATCTTATCGAGCGCTTTGTCGGTAATGTGAATCGTAGGCCTGATCCTCTCAGTCTGATTTGATTCTAGCGTATCGGCTTGGATTCAGGTGCTTGCGGATCGCCCGCCGGTTCCGCTAACGTGAAACCAGCAGGCACATGGAGGAGAACACGTAGATGCGATGGACACGCAGGTCCTGTCTGGCGGCGCTCAGCAGCCTGGCTGCGAAAGGAATTGCCCCGGCCGCGCAGGTTGCTTCGAAATCTCAACGAACCAGGCTTTCGATGCCCGGCCTGTATCGCGGCAAGGTGGTCGCCGTGGAGCACCCGGGGTCCATTGTCTCCGGAAAGTATCAGGCGGAGCCGGTCCGCCAGATGATCGAAAAGGGTATGACCGAATTGACCGGCGCTCCCTGGGCGGAGGCCTCGCGCCAATTCGTGCAGCCGGGCGATGTGGTCGGTCTGAAGGTCAACCCGGTGGGCCAGCCGCATGTCATCTCTGACGCCACGGTCCTGCGCACGGTCATCAACGGGCTGACCTCCGCCGGCGTAAAGCCCAAAGATATAGTAGTTTACGACCGATATCGAAGGCAGTTCCTGAAGGCCGGATTCGACAAGTGGCTGCCCGAAGGCGTGCGCTATTCTAATGCCACTGAGGACTATGATACGGTCCAGCACGATATCGCCGGCTACGACCCGGACCATTACCTGGATCTGCCGCTGACGCTGCCCGGATACGATATCGCCAACCTCACGGCCCGGCGATCCTATGCCGCCAAATTCATCACCCGGGAGGTCAATAAGCTCATCAACCTGCCGGTCTTGAAGGACCATCAGTCGGCCGGCGTGACCCTGGCCCTGAAGAATCTCTCGCACGGACTGGTCAACAACGTCTGCCGCAGTCACAGTACGTATAGTCTGAATGCGTGCGGGCAGTTCATCCCCGCCGTGGTTTCCATGCCGGTGATTCGCGACAAAGTGGTGCTCCACATCCTGGACGGCATCAAGGGCCTTTATCACGGCGGCCCTGGGGCCAAGCCGGAATTCGTCTGGGAGCATCGCACCATGTATTTCGCCACCGACCCGGTGGCGCTCGATCATGTCGGCTGGCAGGTGATCGACCGGAAACGGGTGGCCGCTGGCATGAAACTCCTGGTCGACGACAAGCCGGACCAGTTCAGCCACTTCGTTCACCGGCAGCCCGAACATATCGAGATCGCCGGCGCCATGGGCTTAGGCGAATTCGATCTGTCCAGGATTCAGCTTCGGAAACTCTCTCTTGCGTAGTTCTATCCCGGGGCGGCTCGGCCGCCCCACGTGTAAGTGTAGGCGTTTCAGACAAAGGCGTATACTTATCGTTTAGAGGAACCTGCCATGAAGATCGGGCCTGAAGAAGCCCTTGACTTCCATTCCAGCTATCCGGCGGGCAAGCTGTCTATCTCACCCACGAAGCCCTGCCGGACCCAGCGTGATCTGAGCCTCGCCTACACTCCGGGCGTAGCCGTGCCTTGCCTGGAGATTCAACGCGATCCCAGCTTGGTTTATAAGTACACCGCGAAGGGAAACTTAGTGGCGGTGGTGAGCAACGGGACCGCGGTCCTCGGATTGGGCAATATCGGTCCGGCCGCCGGCAAACCGGTCATGGAAGGCAAAGCGGTCTTGTTCAAGCGCTTCGCCGATATCGATGTTTTCGATATCGAGCTCAACACCGCCGACCCGCAGGAGATCATCCGCACCTGCCAACTGCTGGAACCGACTTTCGGCGGCATTAACCTGGAAGATATCAAGGCGCCGGAATGCTTCTATATCGAGGAAGAGCTGCGGCGCACCATGCGGATCCCCGTCTTCCACGACGACCAGCACGGCACCGCCATCATCTCCGGCGCGGCCCTGCTGAATGCGCTCGAAATCGCCGGCAAGCGCATTGAGAACGTGAAGGTGGTCTTCAATGGAGCCGGAGCCAGCGCCATCTCCTGCGCCACCCATTACGTCAAGCTGGGCGTGCGGCGCGAAAACATCCTGATGTGCGACACCAAAGGTGTGCTGTACAAAGGTCGCCAACAGGGCATGAATCCCTACAAGGAGCGCTACGCGCAGGAGACCTCGGCCCGCACGCTGGCCGACGCGCTCCAGGGCGCCGACGTATTCTTCGGCCTCTCCTCGGCCAACTGCGTAACTCCGGATATGCTGCGCGGCATGGCGCGCGATCCGATTGTCTTCGCCCTGGCCAATCCGGATCCCGAGATTTCCTACGAACTGGCCGTCTCCACCCGCCCCGACGCGATCGTCGCCACCGGCCGTTCCGACTACCCCAACCAGGTCAACAACGTCCTGGGCTTCCCCTTCATCTTTCGCGGCGCGCTGGATGTCCGCGCCACCACCGTCAACGATCAGATGGAACTGGCGGCGACGCGCGCGCTGGCGGCACTGGCCAAGCAGGATGTGCCGGATGCGGTCTGCCGCGCCTATGGCGTCGACCGGCTGGCCTTCGGCCGCGAATACATCATCCCCAAGCCGTTCGATCCGCGCGTGCTGATCTGGGAAGCGGCCGCGGTGGCGCAGGCAGCCATGGAATCGGGCGTGGCGCAGATGCCGGTGGACCTGGACGAATATCGCGAACAGTTGGAGCGCCGCCTGGGGCGCGCCCACGAGATCATGCGTACCGTGATTCATAAGGCCCAGCGGATCCCCAAGCGGGTGGTGTTTCCGGAAGGTGAGGAAGACAAGATCCTGCGGGCCTGCCAGATCCTGGAGGATGAAAAGATTGCGGTGCCGATCCTGCTGGGCCGCGCGGACGTGATTCTGGCGCGCATCGAGGAACTGCATCTGCGCTTCAACGGCGAGCTGAACATCGTGGAGATCCCCCGGTTTCCCCGCCTGGAGCAGTATGCCGCCGAGCTGTTTCGGCTCCGCCAGCGCAAGGGCCTCACCCTGCGCGAGGCCGAAGAGTTGATCCGCAACCGCAACGTATTCGGCTCTATGATGGTGCGCACCGGCGATGCCGACGCCCTCATCAGCGGCCTGACCCAGCACTACCCCGAGACGATCCGGCCCGCGCTCCAGGTGATCGAAGTGCGCCAGGGCAAGCAACTCGTTTCCGGGGTCTATCTGCTGATCACCCCCAAGGGGCAAAGTTACTTTCTGGCCGATGCCACGGTAAACATCGAACCCAGCGCGGAGGACCTGGCCGAGATCGCGATCAATACGGCCGAACTGGCGCGGCGTTTCGACGTGGAACCGCGCGTAGCGATGCTTTCCTTCTCCAATTTCGGCGGGACGCGCCATCCGCTGGCGGAGAAGGTGCGCCGAGCCGTGGAACTGGTCCACCGGCGCGAGCCGGGGCTGATGATCGACGGCGAAATGCAGGCGGATACCGCGGTCGTTCCCGAAATCATCGAAGAAACGTTCCCCTTCAGCACGCTCAAGGGAGGGGCTAACGTCCTGATCTTCCCAAACCTGGAAGCCGGCAATGTCGCCTACAAGCTGTTGGCGCGCATCGGCGGCGCCGAGCCCATCGGCCCGATCCTGGTAGGCATGGCCAAGCCCGTGCATGTTCTGCAGCACGGCGCCGCGGTCAATGACATCGTAAACATGGCCGCCATCGCCGTGGTGGATGCGCAGGACAACATCGGCCGCTGATCTACGCTCTTCGGGTAAGCTAGCGGAGATGGGCGAATTTCTGCACGACGTTCGCTTCGGACTGCGCCTTTTGGATCGCAGCCGCGTATTCACAATCACCTGCATTCTGCTGCTGGCGATCGGCATCAGTGCCAACACACTCATCTTCAGCGTCCTGGATGCCTTACTGCTGCGTGAGTTGCCGGTTTCGAGGCCCGAGGAACTGGTCCGGGTGGTACAGGTCCGCCCAAACGACTTCATCTTCTGGGAACTGCCTTACGGGCTCTGCCAGGCGGTTGGACAAGCGAGTTCGAGTCTCGCCGAGACTGTCTGTCAGGCGGACGCCGATGTTGCATTAGCGGTGCGAGGGCTCTCGGAACGGGTACGGGTGAATCTGGTTTCGGAGAATTATTTCTCCTCACTGGGGGTGGGTGCTCAACTCGGAAGGGTACTCATTCCCTCGGATGCTTCTGCCGGCACGATGCCTGCGGTCCTCAGCGATGATTTCTGGCGCAGCCGGTTTCACGGGGAGGCTGGGATGATCGGTCGAACCATCGCGCTGCGGGGCCATCCGTTTGTCATTGTGGGTGTGCTCCCTCGTGGGTTTAACGGATTCACCGTCGACACCAGCCCGGCGGTCCGCGTCCCCATGTCGGCTGACCGCTGGCTGATCGACTCTCCGGAAAATGCCAGCCTGCCTCGGGAGGGCCGGTTCTTCGCGCACATCTTTGGCCGCCTGCGCCCGGGAGTGCCTTTGTCGCAGGCGCAAGCCGAGGTTCAGGCGCGTCTTCCGCGGGCTTATGCCGACTTGATGAGGCGCGTATTTCCCAAGCTGGATGCGGACTCGTACCGGAATATGTCCGAGGCGCGTTTTCGCCTGGAGCCGGTTTCGCGCGGAGTCTCCACCTTGCGGACGCAGTTTTCGCGCGGATTGCTCGTGCTGATGGCCGGCGTCGGATTGCTTCTGCTGATGGCCTGTGCCAATGTGGCCGGACTCCTTTTGGCGCGTTCGACCGCGCGGCAGCAGGAGTTTGGAGTCCGGTTGGCGCTAGGCGCGAGTCCCGCGCGTATTGTGCGCCAGTTGCTTTCCGAGAGCTTGGCGCTGGCCCTGCCCGGAGGGCTGGTGGGAGTCCTGCTGGCATATGCCGGGTTGCCGGTCCTGCTGCGTGCTCTTCCTCCAGTGCGCGACCGTGCAGCCGTTTTGCAGCCGTTAGCCGTACACATCGATGTGGACCTTCGGGTGTTGGGTTTCGCTGGCGCCATCACGCTGCTCACCGCCCTTGTGTTTGGCGTATTTCCGGCGTTCGAGGCAGCCTCCGCGAATCTCGCCGCAGTCCTTCGGGGCGGACGCACTGTCACCCGGCGGCTTGCTGCCCGCGACCTGATGGTGATGGCGCAGGTAGCCGCCTGCACCGTGCTGCTGATCGGAGCGGCGCTTCTGACCAAGACCCTCGCCAACATGCGTACACTCGACGCAGGATTTGATCGCGACCACATTGTGACGTTCACGCTCGATCCGGGCATGAAGAACTATGCGTCCGATCGTGCCCTGCTGCTCGGCAAGGAATTGGTGGAAAAGACCGGTTCGCTGCC
>CAZMRK010000428.1:0-20090 GCA_964568355.1 uncultured Solibacteraceae bacterium
GCTGGTGCCGGGCGTGTTCTATACGCGCCAATTGCCCACGCAGGTAGCCGACACGTTCACGGCCAATCGATTTATTGTAAACGGGGGGCAGGAATCCACCAGCGATATCCTGCTGGACGGGGTACCGGCCACGGTAGCGCATAACATCTCCACGATTCCGGCAGTAAGCGCCATCCCCTCGGTAGAAGGCGTGCAAGAGTTCAAAATTCAGACCAATGCCTATTCGGCGGAGTATGGCCGCAGCGGCGGCGGGCTGGTCACGCTGGTGACCAAGTCCGGCACGAACCGCCTGCACGGAAGCCTGTTTGAGATGCTGCGCAACAGTTACTTCGACGCCAACAACTTCTTCGCCAATCGCGCCGGGCGGCCGCTGGCCAGTTTCAAGCGCAACCAGTTCGGGGTTAGCGTGGGGGGTCCGATCACCCTGCCGAAGATCTATAGCGGCCGCGATCGCACCTTTTTCTTCTTCGACTACGAGGGCCAGCGGCTCCGCTCGGCGTCGCTGGCTTCGATGACACTGCCCACAGACGCGCAGCGGCAAGGCGACTTCTCCCAGGTACGGAGCGCAACCGGCCAGCCGGTGACAATCTATGATCCCGCGACGACCCGGCCGGACCCGGCAAATCCGGAAAAGTTTATCCGCGACCCGTTCCCAGGCAATCTCATTCCGACGGCCCGGATGAGTCCCGCCGCGCTGGCGATCCAGAAATATTACCCGGAGCCGAATGCGCCGGGAGCGGCATTTACTCATGCCAATAACTTCGTGACACAGGGCGCCTATCCGCAGCCGCAGGACCGCGTGGAGTTCAAGATCGACCATACCATCAGCGATGCTACGCGCATCTTCGGCCGGTACACGTTCATGGACAGTGTGTACAGCAAGCCGAACTTCTGGGGCAATCTCGCCGATCCGGGCTGCTGCGATCCCATGAACCAGCGTCTGCAAAATGCCGCGCTCGATTTCACGCACACGGTGAACAACAGCACCGTATTGAACGTCCGCTACGGACTGGGGCGCGTGAGCGGAAATCGGTATCCCTGGAGCAAAGGGTTCCAAGTGGCCACGCTGGGATTGCCGGCTTCAATTGACGCGATTTCGAACCAGCCCGTATTTCCCACGGTGACGATTCAGAACTATCAGCAATTCGGGCCGAACGGCGGCGATGTTTACCTGATGGGGGATACGAGCCATTTCCTCATGGCGAACCTCTCTAAAATTCACGGCCGCCATAGCATGAAATACGGAGTCGACCTGCGACTCAACTGGGTCAATTACGGCCAGCTTGGCACGCCATCGGGCGGATTCAACTTCTATCGCGCCATGACGCAGGGACCGGATCCGCGCGTGCCGACCAACAACGGCGGCGACGCTTACGCCGCTTTCCTATTGGGCGCCGGCGGCAATGGCACTACTGATCCCGGCGGCAATATCACCCACCAGATCCGCCCGGCGAACTTCAACCACTACTTTGCCTGGTATGTCCAGGACGATTTCAAGGTGAACAAGCGGCTGACCCTCAACGCGGGCCTCCGCTGGGATTTCGACAGCGGCGTAACGGAGCGGCACAACTTTCTCACCGCGTTCGATCCGACGATCCGCAATCCGCTGTCTGATCAGACCGGCCTGGATCTGCGAGGCGGGTTCCTGTTCGCCGGAGGCAGCCTGGGACGGCGTTCGATCCGTAACACGTATCCGCGGGCGCTCAATCCGCGCGTGGGGCTGGTCTTCCAGATTGACGCCAACACCGTGATCCGGTCCGGCTACGGGATGTTCTACGGGCTGCCTTCCTACGCAGCCAACTCCGCCTATACCGACACGCCGTTTTCGAGCGGCACGCCGTATCTGGGCACCATCGACGGGCTGACCACCAACGCCACTCTCGACAATCCGTTTCCCAACGGATACAACACGATCCGCGGGAGCGCGGACGGGCTGCTCAGCCAGATCGGTTTGGGTGTGAGCGGAGGCTGGCCACAGTCGCTACAGCCGATTTACAACCAGCAGTGGAATTTCAATATCCAGCGCAGTCTGGGCAAGGACGTCGTACTCGAACTGGCCTATGCCGGCAACAAAGGCACGCATGTAGCGTTCTCCACGCAGTTGGACCAGTTGAATCCGGCCTATCTCTCGCTTGGCGACCGCCTGCTCGAGATGGTGCCGAATCCCTTCTATGGGCTCATCTCCACGGGCGTGCTCTCGCAGCCTACGGTGCAGAGAGGCTATCTCCTGCGGCCCTATCCGCAGTTCAACGGCGTCACCGCTACCAACGCCGCCTGGGGTAACTCCAACTATCACGCGTTTCAGGCGCGGCTGGAGAAGCGCTTTTCGCGCGGCCTCAGTCTGCTGGCATCCTACACCTTCTCCAAGACGATTACCGACGGCTTGGACGGACTGTGGGACGACAACGGCGCGCAGTTGATTCGCGATTGGTATTGCCGCGCCTGCAACCGATCGGTATCCTCTTATGACCAGCCGCACCGCCTGATCATCAACACGACTTACGAGCTGCCTTTCGGCAAGGGGAAGATGTTCGGTTCCGGCTGGGGTCCGGTGCTGCACAACATCCTGGGCAACTGGCAGGCGAACGGCATCCTGACTCTTTCCTCCGGGCAGCCCCTGCGGTTCACCACGGCGACCAACACCAGCTTTTCGCTGGGCGGCGGCCAGACTCCCGATACCACCGGCAAGAGCGCCGACCTGGGCAGCGCCCGCACGATCGATCGCTGGTTTGATACCGGCCAGTTCACGCAGCCGGCCCCGTACACATTCGGCACTACGGGACGGAGCATCTCGCAGGTCCGTTATGACCATGCCCGCAACCTGGACTTTTCGATCTTCAAAGAATTCGTGTTCAAAGAGCGGGCACGGGCGGAGCTACGCGGTGAAGCGTTCAACGTGATGAATCATCCGCTGTTCGGCGCCCCCAACACCCAATTCGGCAGCACCACGTTCGGCCAGGTGACCGCCCAGGAGAATGCGCCCAGGCAGTTGCAGATCGCCGTCAAGATCATCTTTTAGGGGGCGGGGCTGAAGCACCGCGCAGACTGAAGTCCGCCCCACAACGTAGATTGCCGCCGCTTCTACTTGCGGGAGGCTTCGCTTTCGATGGCTTCCAGCTCTTTGCCGGCCTCGGCCCATTTGCCCTGGCCGGCCAATTCGCGGTAGCGGCGCAGGTGAGTGCGGATGCTCTCCAGACGCTGGTCCACCGGGGAAGCGGCGCCGGGGGCGGGAGGCGTGGGCTGGCTGGGATTTTCCGCCTGCTGGATCAACTGGCGGGCTCCAGTGGATAGCTGGCCCAGGGCCTCCTCGTAAGTATCGGTATAAATGAGCCGGTTTCCGACCGCCAGCACCACCTTCTTTAGCTGCGGCATGCGCGCCTCGGTGGCCTGGATGTAGATGGGGTCCACGTAGAGGAAGGTCTTGTCGATCGGCAGCACGAGGGTCTGGCCGCGCAGCACCTGGGATCCCTCGCGATTCCACAAGGAAAGATCCTTGGAGACCGTCTGGTCCTGATTGATGCGCGCGGCGATCTGCATCGGGCCGAAAATCAACTCCTGCTTGGATAGTTGCAGAACGACGATTTCCCCGAGATGGTCGCCATCGCAGCGGGCCAGCATGAGGCCGATCAGATTGTCTTTGGAACGCGGAGTAAACGGCAGCAGAAGCAGAAATTCCGGCTTGTCCTCTTCGGGCAGGGTCGCCACCACATAGGTCGGCTTCATCGGCTCCGGGCGGCCGCTTTGGGTCGAGACATAACGCGCCAGATCCCACACGTCCTCTTTGTTATAGAAGGCTTGCGGATCGAGCATATGATAGGTGCGGTAGATCTCCGCCTGAATGCGAAACAGCGCTTCCGGATAACGCGCATGACGGCGCAAATCGGCCGGCATCGCGGAGATGGGGTGAAACAGTTGGGGGAACAGGCGCTGGTAGGCCAGGATAATGGGATCGGAGGGCGCGAAGATATAGAGCTTGCAATCGCCGTCGTAGGCGTCCACGGTAGCTTTTACCGAATTGCGGATATAGTTGACACCGCCAATGCCTTCGAGGTTGAGGGTGCGCGAATAAGGGTGCGCACCGGAGGTAGTGTAGCCATCCACCATCCAGACCAGGCTCCCGGCATCGGTGATTACCAGGTACGGATCGGTCTCCCATTCGATAAAGCCCGCCAACGCCTGCAACCGGTCGCGCACCTTGCGGCGGATCATCATACGGCTATCCGGCGTGAGGTACTCGGTGAGCAGGATGTTGCCGTCGCCCTCGCGGATGGCGGCGGCCACACGCAGCGGCAGCGATGAGATCGGGAATCCTCCCTTGCCCTGGTACTTGGAGAACACATTGTCGGCGCCGGCGGGGTAGTTGAACTCCTGCTGGGCCGTGTGCACGAAGACGGGCTCCTGCACCATCTCGCCATAGTAGATCTCGGGGCGGGAGAGCTTGAGGCTGGGCGTCTTCACATCGGGGGGAGCATTCTCCACGATCAGCACAGGCAGTCCGTCCTGGGTGATCTTGCTGACCTCGGAAAGGATCAGACCGTAGCCGTGGGTGTAAATGAAATGCGGATTGATCCAGCGGGACAGGGCGTCGGGTAGCTGGCGGATATCGAGCTCGCGCGGGGAGAGCATCACCTGGCGATACTGGCCGTCGATGGTATAGCGGTCCACGTCGCTGTCGGGAAATACGTAATACTGGCGCAGGGACTGGATCTGGGTGATGGTGTCGTGAAACGCCCGCCAGTCCCAGAGCCTTACGTTGTCCAACAGGTTTTTGTGCCGGTTGACGTCAATGGGCGCATCCTGGTGCGCCATGAACTCCGCTTCGCGCATCTGCCGTTCCAGGCCGAAGGCGCTGCGGGTGGCATGGATATGGGACTGGATGAAGGGCCTCTGGAGAGAAATCTCGTTGGGGCGGACATAGAGCGCGCCGACGATACGCGGAGCGGCGAACTGCACCAGCAGCGCGAGCGCCATCAGCCCGGCCAGCGCCCAGCGGCCCATCGCCACCAGCAGGGCGGCAGCCAGACAGGCGGCGATCACCAGCCATTGCAAGGGCAGGCCGATGTGGAGGTCCACGTAATCAATGCCGACCATGAAGCCGTGGTCGTGATAGACCATCTCATAACGCGCGAGAAAGAATTTTGCGGCCAGCGCGAGCAGCGTCACCACGGCGGCACCACGCAGAAAACGCGACTCCATGCCGCCTTCCAGGCGAAAGATACGGGGATCGAGCTCGGTCATGTCGCGCAACTCGGGCAGGCGATAGCGCAATTGCCAGAAGCGCGCCACAATCCAGTACACCAGGATCGAGACGATGGTCAAAGCCAGCACGTAGCCGCGCAATTCGGAATAGAACGGCAGGTCGAACAGGTAGAACGAGAGAGGCTTTTGGAATACCGCGTCGCGCCATGCCTGGCCATCGGCGGAGAGACCGCGCGAGCCGGCGTAGCGTACGACGGTCCAGGTTTCGAGCGAGCCGGCGGCAAGGAACCAGCCCAGCAACAGGAGCACCAGGGTGGAAACACGCGCATAGAGAGGATGTTCGCCGAGCCCCGTACCGGCGAACTTAAGAGCTCGGGCGTGGGTTACCCACAAGACGGCGAACGCCGCCAGCGTGGCTATGGCCAGCGGGAGCAGCGAATAGGTCAACATGCTGAACCATGTCGCGACTTGCCCCATTTCCTTCCACCACTCGTACTCGATCACGTAGTCGGCGATGGAACGAGCTCCGATAAGCAGCGCAAGCGCCACAATGGCCACGGTGATTCTGCCAGCGCGGGAAGACGAAGAGCGTGGAGCACGGTATTGGGCCATGCCCGGAGTGTAGCAGGTCGCACCGACAGGGGAATTCCCGGCTGGTTCGTCTGCTTGCGGAGGACGGAAACGGGGATTGCACCCCCGTCCGGTTCGCTATAGACTGAAGGCGAGTTCCGAAACGTCCCCAAGAAGGAGGAGGCAAGCAGCATGAACTCCCATGGCGACGATGTATTCCCTTGAAGCGGCCACCCGGCATCTCGGGTGAGCCTTCCCCGCAGCCCTCCGCATCCCACCGGGGAGTCACGGTACTTTCGGTCAGCGCCCTTCCGGACGACCAGCTCCATTTGCGGCGTCTGTTTGATCACACAAAATGGGCGCTGTTCGAAGCGCGAACTTGCCGGGAAGCGGTGGCGATCCTGCGGCGGCAGCGGGTCGGAGTGGTGATCTGCGAGGAAGAGCTGCCGGACGGAGACTGGCGCGACCTCTTGCGCCAATTGCGGGCTATTCCCGATGTTCCCTATCTCATCGTAACTTCGCGCCTGGCAGATGAGCAGATGTGGGTCGAGGTGCTCGACGGCGGCGGATTTAACGTACTGGAGAAGCCGTTCGACAGCACCGAGTTGTTCCGTGTGGTCAGCCTGGCATGGCTGGCCTGGAACGACCGCGGAGCCGGGTCCAGCCGAGCGGCCGCCGCCGGCGCAGACTAGCCAGGCAGCCAAAACCGCGCCGCCTGCGCTCCTGGCTCTCGCAGGCGTTCGCGAGCCCCGCACATCGTAAGTGTGGTCATACACCCCGAGCCATTCCCGGTTTGACCCCGGCATGGCGAGCGGGGTAGAACTAACAGTGACCGCATGTCGCTCGATATTCACCAGCAGGAAGTGAAGCCCGGGGTCATCGTCATCAAACTTAGCGGCAACGTGATGCGCGGCCCGGCAAGCGAGCAACTGGAGACGTTGGTGCCCCAGTTGCTGAAAGAGGGCTATCGCAAGATCATCTTCGACCTGGAAGAGGTGAAGCGTATCGACAGCACCGGGATCGGCCGCTTCATCTTCAGCCTGAACAGCGCCGAACAGGCTGGCGCGCAATTGCGCATGGCGGGGGCTGCGGGTTACGTCCGGGAATGCTTCAAGGTGACCCGTCTCGACACGGTATTCCGCTTTTGTACTACGGTAGAGGAAGCTTCGGCCGATTGAAGATCCTTTTTCAGGGAACTCCACACCGGCGGCTTCCGTATTTTCCTCAGCAGAGGCAAACTGCATGACGCAGGCAACAGTAGGTTTATGCGCGAGCCTGGCCGTAGTGGCGACGCTGCTCTCGGCTGGCTGCAGGGAGATTCACGCACCCGAGGAGACCACCCGGCGCGAGTCGAAGTCGATCGATCGCGGCGGCGCGGAATCGGTCAGCGTGGAAATTCACCTCGGGGCCGGGGAACTCGATATCCACGGCGGCGCGCAAAGCCTGATGGATGCAACCTTTCGTTACTCCTCGTCGAGCGGTGCGCCGGAGGTCAAGTACAACGTCGTGGGCCGGCACGGCCGGCTGATCATCCGCCAAGACAGCAGTCACATATCGGGCCACCATGGCAACGATTGGGACCTGCGGCTGAATCAGGATATTCCCATGGACGTTTCGGTGCAGCATGGCGCGGGCGCCAGCCGTCTCGATCTGGGATCCGTGCAGGTGCGCAACGTGGATGTGGAGATGGGAGCGGGAGAACTCAAGCTGGATTTAACCGGCCAGCCCAAGCGCGATATGGAGGTGCGTGTCCGCGGCGGGGTCGGCGAAGCGACCATCCGCCTGCCCCGCTCGGCGGCGATCGAGGTGGACGCCCACGGCGGGATCGGCGAGATCCAGGCGAGCGGCTTGGAGAAGCGCGGCGACCGGTATGTCAACGACGTTCCAGCGGCCGACCACAAGCGGATACTGGTCAACGTGCGCGGCGGAATCGGCGGCATCCATCTGATCTGCGAGTAGACCGCCGGCCCACGAGTTGCGATAAGGTGGAAGACTCGTGAGGAAAATTCATGCCGTGGACTTTTGAAGAACTGGATCCGGCCTATGGCCAGGTAACCGAAGGGCCGCTCTGGGATGGCTCGGCGCTGCTGTTCACCCGGATCCAGCAAAGCCGCATCATGCGGTTCGATCCCGCCAGCCGTGCGATTACCGTTTGGCGCGAGCATACCAGCTATGCGAACGGGCTGGCATTCGACGCCCAGGGGCGCCTCTACGCCTGCGTGGGGGGGGCCACCGCGGACGATCGCCGCGTGGTGCGCTATGAGGCCGACGGCAGCGAAACGGTGCTGGCCGATCGCTACGAAGACAAGCGCCTGAATATTCCGAATGACGTTGTGGTGGACCGGGAAGGCTGCGTGTGGTTTACCGATCCCTTTTATGAAGGCGCCGCCGGCCCCTGGAGCGAAGACCGCGGAAATAAGGAACTGGAACACGACTCGGTCTACCGCCTGGACCCGCAGGCCGACGGCGGCTACCGCATCCACCGCGTCACCTTCGATACGACGCGCCCCAACGGATTGTTTTTCTCCCCCGACTATCGCACGCTCTATGTCGCGCAGAGCGGGCGCAATCCGGATGAAAAGCGCCAGCTTCGCGCCTATCCCGTGCAGCCGGACAAAAGCCTGGGCTCTGCCGAAGTGCTGCATGATTTCGGCGCGCATCGCGGCATCGACGGCATGTGCATCGATACAGAAGGCAACATCATCGCCACGGCGGGATGGGAACTGGGCGGTCCCGGCCCCATGATTTACGTCTTCTCTCCCTCGGGCGAGGTGAAAGAGATGCATCCGGTGCCCTGCCGCCGTCCGACCAACTGCACCTTCGGGGGCCCGGACTTGAGCACCCTCTACGTCACGACCATTGAAGGCTTCCTGTTCCGCGCGCAGACCGAGCGCCAGGGCCTGCTGCTCTATCCTCGCAAGGGTTAGCGCGGCTGCGATACAATAGCAACGTAGTTTCAGTAAAACGCCGATGAAACAGTAAAGACTTACTCCATTTGTTCCTTTTGCCGCCCCAGGCGGCTTGCGAGGAGTGATGTCTTTACTGAACGTATCCGGGTTGGCGTTTGCCTATCCCTCCACAATCGAACTTTTTTGCGACGCCACATTTGCTGTCGATCCGAGCGACCGCCTGGCTCTGGTAGGTCCCAACGGCGCGGGGAAATCCACGCTGCTGCGGATTCTGGCGGGCGACCTGACCGCCTCGGGTGGAAGCATCGCCCGCCGGCGGGATCTGCGTGTAGCGAGCGTCTCGCAAGAGCCGTCGGCCGGCGCGGCCCGCAGCCTCTTCGAATTTGTCTTCGAGGCACGGCCGGATCTGGCCGCGCTGAGGCGCAGGCTCGACGAACCGGCTTCGCCCGAAGAATACGCCGAGCTTCTCGACGGCTACAATACGGCCGGCGGCTATGACGCCGAGACCGCCACGGAGCGGATCCTGGACGGCCTGGGCTTTACCGTGGAGGAGCGGGACTTGCCGCTGGATTGTATGTCGGGCGGGCAGCGCACGCGCGCAGCGCTGGCGCGAGGGCTGCACGCCCCGGCGGATCTCCTGCTGCTCGACGAGCCCACCAATCACCTGGATATCGCGGCGCGCGAGTGGCTGGAGCGGCAACTGGCCGGACGAGCCGGCGCCTGCATCGTGGTGTCGCATGACCGCACGCTGCTGCGGCGTGTCGCGACGCGAGTCATCGAGATCGCGCGGGGAAGGATCTCGGTATTTGATGGCGGATTCGACGAATACCGCGCGCACCGGGCGCTGCTCGACCGCCAGGCCTGGGACGAGTATGAGGGTCGCCTGCGGCGCCAGGCTGCCGCGGAGCAGGCCGCTCAGAAGCGCACCCAACTGGCCGTGAAGGTGGCCAAGGCGCCCCCAGGCATGCGCGCGTCGAAGGATTTCTATGCCGCGAAGGCGGCCAAAGTGGCGCGTACGGGCAGGCTGTTGCGCGAGCGGGTGGAACGCGAACCGGAGATCCGCAAGCCGTGGGAGGAGCAGCCGATCCCAGCGCTCCGGTTCCCCCAGGTAAGGCGCAGCGGGGATATCGCGCTATCGGTCAGCGAGTTGTCCAAAGGGTACGGCGGAAAGCGGCTGTTTTCCGATCTGAGCTTCCATCTGGCGCGGGGAGGACGCCTGGCCGTAACCGGTCCGAATGGAGCCGGGAAGAGTACACTCCTGCGCATTCTGGTGGGTGAGGAGGCAGCCGATGCAGGCCGCGTGCAGTTCGGCGCGCATGTCACCGTGGGATATTATGCCCAGGACGCCGGCAGCCTTCCTGCCGATCAAACGGCGCTTACCATCTGCGGCACCGGTAGCGAGGCTCGCACGCTGCTGGGCTGCCTCAAGCTGCGTCCCGACCGCGTGAATCGCCCGATGGCGGAGCTGAGCGCCGGGGAGCGAGTGAAGGTGGTGCTGGTACGGCTGCTGCTCAGCGGATCCAACCTGCTGCTGCTCGATGAACCGACCAATCACCTGGAAATCGAGGCGCAGGAGGCACTGGAGCAGGCGCTGGCGCAGTTTCCCGGCACGCTGGTTATGGTTTCGCATGACCGGAGCTTCGTGGAGGGCCTGGGACCGTCGCTCAAGCAGTTGCTGCTCGGAGAGGTCCTTACGAGATGATGCCCTTGCGCACGGCGTAGAGAATCAACTCCGGCACCGTGTGCAGGTTGAGCTTTTGCAGAATGTGGGTGCGGTGCGTCTCCACGGTGTACAGACTGAGGTTGAGCATCGCCGCCACCTCCTTGTTGCTCTTGCCTTCGGCCAGCAGTTGCAAGATCTCCCGCTCGCGGTTGGTCAGCAGTTCGTAGGAGTCCTCCGCCCCCTGCCGTTCGAGCTGCCGCATGTAGTCTTCCACGAGAATCCGGCTGATCGCCGGACTGAAGAAGGACTTGCCTTCCGACAGCGCCCGAATGGCCGAGATCAGGTCCGCTTCGGCCGAATCCTTCAGCAGGTAGGCGCGGGCGCCGGCCTTGAGTGCGCGGATCACGTAGCTCTCGTCCGAGTGCATGCTCAGGATCACGATCGCCGCCCGGGGGTTGCGTCCGACAATCTGACGCGCTGCTTCAATCCCGTTCAGGTTGGGCATGGCGATGTCCATCACCACGACGTCCGGATCCTCGGCTTCCGCCAGCTCCACGGCCTGACGCCCGTCCGAGGCCTCCCCCACCACGCTCAGGTTCGGCTGGCGCTCCAGCAGCAGCCGCAAGCCCTTGCGCATCACAGTATGGTCGTCGGCCAACAGGATGCGGATCTTGCTCATCCGGCCGCCTCCAGTGCCGTACCTACCAGCGGCAGGTCAACGCTTACAAAGGTTCCGTGGCCGGGCTCCGACCGCACTACGAAGGCGCCTCCCAGATGCGTCACGCGTTCTTCCATTCCCAGTAATCCCAATCCCCTGACGTGAGTGCTGTCGAACCCCTTGCCATCGTCCTCCACGCTTAGCGCGATCATCTCCGGCCGCTGGATCACCCGGATGCGTACGTGCCGCGCTCCGGCATGGCGGGCACAGTTGTTCAGCGCTTCCTGCACCACGCGGTAGACGCAGGTCTTGTGCTCTTCCGGCAGGTCGTCGGCCACGTTTTCCGCAATCACCTCCACACCCATACCGGTGCGCTTGGAGATCTCCCGGGCCTGCCACTGTAAGGCAGGGATCAGGCCCAGATCGTCCAACATGGAGGGACGCAGCAGCAACGCCATGTTGCGGACCACGCTGACACTGCTTTCCGCCAGCTTGCGGATGGATTCGAGATGTCCGCGCAGTTCGCTGTTGCCGGCCGGCGCCACGGCGCTCACATTGCCCAGTTCCATCAGCAGCGCGCTCAGGGATTGACCCACTTCGTCGTGCAATTCCCGGGAAATGGCGCGGCGCTCCTGCTCCTGGGCATCGACCAGCCGGGCCGACAGATCCTTCAGCTCACCCTGGGCGAGCACGATCTCGCGATAACGCAGGTCGGCATCCCGCGCCAGCCGCAGGGTATGGTGCATGGTGACGGCGGCCAGGGCGAGCCCCAAACCCAGCGCCACCGCCAACATCCAGGTCAGCCGGTGACGGAAGCCGTCAAAGATCTCTTCCAGTTCCTCGTCTCCGCTGCTCAACTCCTGTTCATTGACCCCGCCGATCTTGTCCGCAATCCGCAGCGTGTTGGCCCGGCGCGGAAACAGCTCCTGTTCCAGGAAGCTGCCGCTGCGCACCTGCCTCTCCCGGGCATTCCAGTGGAAGGTCGGCTCCAGCACGGCCCAGTACGAACGGATCTCCGCTTCAAGCTTCTGGAACGAACTGGCCTCATCCCCGGTCAAGGATTGGGAGTAGGTTCGTAGGGCCTCGTTCATCTCGGCGCTCACCCGCTGGAGGTTGGCGCGATGCCCTTCGGCGCGGACCGAATCCCGTTCGAGCAGGAAGTCGCGGGTGAAGGTGCCGGAAAGATAGAGCGCGGAGCGAATCTGCTCCAAGGCTCGGTTTCGCAGGAGGAACTTCTGTCGAATCTGTACGTTACGCAAGTGGATCTGATGTAGGACGTGAATCGAGTCAACGCCTACAAAGGCCATCAGAGCCAGCAAGCCTCCGAACCCGGCCAGCAAGGCCAATTGTGTTCCCGACTTGACCGGCTGGACGCTCCGGCTGGCGGTCACAGCCAATTCCCGTGGCTCCGGTCCACTCATTGCTAAGATAAGGGCGCTCTCCCCTTTGATGATATCCCTCCCGCTCAGTATTTTTTGGGTGGAGGCAAGCCACCGGCGGCGGCCGGTATCGCCTCGCAGGAGCGCGCAAAATACCATCCCGGCGGGATGGGAGAAACGTCGCAGAAGCCGTATTAATAGATTAATAGCCTGGCGCGGGGCTGCCTGTCGACCTTGGTGGGCGCCCCGCTTTCCTTGGAAAAGTTTCCATCTGCATTCGGGATCCGTGAGATCGCGCGGGGCGGAACTGGCTCGCGCCGGTGGATTATTTCTGTTCAGGAGCCTGACTGATGAACGCGCGCCACACCAGCATCCTGCTGCTGGGTATGTCTGTTTTGCTGTTGGCAGGGGCTTGCAAGAAAAAGGTACCACCTCCCCCTCCGCCGGCTCCGCCGCCTCCCGCGGCGCCGGCCCCTGCTGCGAAACCCTCAATCACGTTCCGCGCGGAGCCTTCGAGCATCGATCGGGGCCAGTCCGCGATGCTGCGGTGGAATGTCACCAATGCCAGCGAAATCAGCATCAATCAAGGGATCGGCACGGTGCAGGCGAGCGGGGAGCAGCGAGTTTCGCCCAACGACACCACCACGTATCGCCTGACCGCCAGAGGTGCCGGCGGTACCGAGCAGGCCACCGCCACGGTCAACGTTGTCGCGCCGCCCCCGCCGCCTCCTCCCAAACCTGCCGGGCCGTCGCTTGCCGACCGCCTCGCGCAGCTTCAAGACGCCTACTTCGATTTCGACAAGTCAACCATCCGTGCCGATGCCCGGGACGCGCTGACGCACGACGCCGAGGCCCTCAAATCGATTCTCAGTGATTTTCCGAATGCAGTCGTAGCCCTGGAAGGCTACTGCGACGACCGCGGCTCAGCCGAATACAACCTCGCGTTAGGCGACCGGCGAGCCACGGCAGCCAAGGAATTTATCGTTCAGTTAGGAGTTTCGGCCGACCGGATCAAGACCGTCAGCTACGGCAAAGAACGCCCCGTGTGTTCGGAGCAAACCGAAGAGTGCTGGCAGAAAAACCGCCGGGCACATTTCGCGCCGGGACAGTGAAGCCCTCGCTTGGGGCAGGCCGGCTTCCGTAAGCGGCCTGCCCATTTTTTCAGCGGCACCGGACCCAAGCCGCGCGCCGGCAAGCGGACAAACCAGGTCAACCGCTATCGCATAACATCGATACGCAGCGCGGATTCTTCTGTCCACTCGGAGGCACGTGTGATAATTGGGCGATGCCCGAGGATACCGCGATCGAAAGCACACCGGCATCCTTTTCCCCTGACAGCGAAGAAGCACGGGCGCGGCTGGACGCGTGCTTTCGCCTGCAACACCGCGAGGTCGTGCGTGCGGTGCGTCCCTACACTCGCGACGCAGCGACCGCGGAAGATCTGGCGCAAGAAGCATTTCTGCGCCTTTACCAGCACTACCGCATAGGCCGGACGGTCGAAAACGTGGTGGCGTGGACCCTTGCTGTGGCACGCAATCTCGCACGCGATCTGATGCGGAGGCACAGTCACGAGGATGTCGCGGCGCCCGAACAATGGATCACCCTGCTGGAAACCGTTCCCGGCACGACGGATTGCTGCGAGCGGGTGATCCTCGATCGGGAATCGTATGAGCGTGTCCGAGCGGTGATCGACACCCTGCCGCCAATGCAACGCAATTGTGTCCGGCTTTATGGCCAGGGATTGACTTTCAAGCAGATCGCGAGCCGGCAAGGCATTCCGTATCACCAGGCGGTAGTGCAAACCAAGTACGGTATCGACCGCGTCAAGCGTGTTCTCGCAGGACGCCGCACGCCATGACCACGAATCCGCAACTCCATCTGTCGGAAGAGGCAATCCTCTTGCTGAGCACCGGAGAGGTCCGTCCTTCCGGCGACCGGGAGATCTTCCGCCACCTGGAAGGCTGCAGCCTATGTCAACGGCGGCTGCAGGATGGCTTTGCATTCCGCGCCGGCCTGGGCCAGGCGATCGCGCCAGGGACAATCGCCGGCTATCGGCAGCAGCCGTGGCGAAGGCACCGTATCGCCCTGACAGGCACTTTGGCGGCGGCGCTGACCATCGCCATCCTGTGGTTCACGGCGCCGGCCAAACTCAACGCTGATGCTGTGCTGACCCGGGCCGTTCGGGCCGAACTTTCCGCGCCGCCTGCCCAACGCCTGATGCGCATGGACAGCGGCGGCACCAGTTGCCAATGGCGCGGAGATTTAGAGACCGCTGCGGGCTGTACGGGTTCGCACGCGCGCCTGCGCGCCGTCCACTGGGATGCGGAGAATCCGCTCTCGGCAAGCGCATTTCGGCAGTGGCACGGGCGCCTGCGGAACAAGCTGGACCGCCTGGAGCGGAACGGCGACGAGATTCGGCTTTCGACCGAGGCGCAAGCGGATCCCATTCGCCTGGCCGCCGTGACGCTGGACGCAAGTTCGTATCGAGTGGTGAAGCTGCGCCTGGAGCCAAGGTCCGAGAAGGCGATCGAGATCATGGAACAGAAAGAGGCGCCGGCGCTTTCCGAAATAACGCCGCCTGCTCCGAACATGCCATCCACACAACCGCCCAGCCCTGAGACAGGAACGCCATCTCCGGCAGCGATGGCGGAAGTGGAAGGATGGAACGCGCTCGGAGGCGCCAGGCTCCTTGATGGATGGTCGGCGGTGGTGACACGGAATACCGGGGGTGTTCAGATTGCACTGCTGGGAGGAACGCCCGAAGCACGCCATCATCTGGAAGAAGCACTAGGAGCTGTGCGCGGTCCCAGGCCGGATATCGTGGATGCCGACGCAGCGGCCGGGTTGCGCCTGCTTCCGGCGCAGCGGGATGCCTCCACCGGCAAACCGCCCCTGGGCGAGGAATGGCTTAAGCAGAGCTACAGCGGCGACGCGGATCAGCTTACAAACCGTGTCTTGTCATTATCGCGGCGAGTGCTCGGATACTCGAGTATGCGTGAGCTGTTGAACGGCAGGAAGCGGGCGCTAGCGGACTGCGGCTGCGCCAACAGCCTGGGCTCCTGGATCGCGGGCGCCAGGGAAGCGGAACGGTCCACCCTCGCCGAGCTGACCGGGATGCTCTCTCCCCTGCTTGGCCGACCGGCCGACCATCCTCCAGATCTCGGCAGCCATGAGGTACGGGAGCTGGATACCGCCTTGCTGCACGTTTTCTCCGGCGCGGCAGAGCGGCCGCTCGAGGAAGAACTGGGCCGCATTCGCCAACTCCTTGGTATCACCGTGTCCAGCCAGTAAGGCTCCCCTCATTTCATCGTGTTGTCAATGAAGTTTATCCGAAAATTCACGAACGGCCCCGCGCGCCCTCGTCCTTGCTTGAGAGGCATAGCGATTCATGAACAACCGTTCGAAATGCAAGCAGGAGAGGAGTGCCGGTGTCGCCCGGAGCGCGCCATTTCACCATCTCATGCTCGCGGCACTACTAGTGATTTTCGGATGCGCCAGAATCACGTTGGCGCAGATTAATACCGCGGCGGTCTTCGGAACCGTCGTCGATTCTACTTCCCGCGCGATTCCGTCCGCCAATGTCTCGATCAGAAACATTGCCACGAACCACACCACCAAGGCCCAGACCAACGAAGAGGGGCTCTTTTCGCTGAATCCCCTTGTGCCTGGTGAATACTCGCTGCAGATTGAGGCAGCGGGATTTCAATCGCGCAGTGAGAACGGTATCCGCCTGGCGGCAGGCGACCGCGTGCGCGGCCGGTATGTGCTGCAGGTGGCCACTGTCGCGCAATCGGTGGATGTCGCCGCGGATGCCGCTCTGGTCAACCTGGACAACGCCGAACAGAGAAGCGCCGCCACGGATCGGGAGGTGGAGAGATTACCCTTAGCCAAGCGAGACTGGACGGCACTCTCGTCGGTCGGGGCCGGGCTGCTGAACAACCCCGAGCGTGGAACGCTCATTGTCAATGGCCTGCCGTCATCCGGATTCCGCTTCACCGCCGACGGCGTGGATGCCGGAGGCCAGTCTTACCTTCCAGCCTTTTCGCAGTATCAGAACTACAACCTGATCAAGGGCGTCAGTCGCGAAGCAATCGCGGAAGTGGCGATTACCCGCGGAATTACGTCCGCCGACGTGGGGCCGACCATGGCGGGCAACGTAAACGTCATTACACGCAGCGGCACCAACACCCTGCACGGCTCGCTCTTCTGGACCAATAACGTCGAGGATCTCAACGGACGGGATCCTTTCGCCGTGAGCCGCCAGCCGGTGGTATACAACCAGTACGGCGGATCTCTGGGCGGGCCGGTCGTGCGCGACAAGTTGTTCTACTTCGTAGCCTACGAAGGGTACCAGCAGCGCTCGCAGATTAGTGTGAGCGGCAATGTGCCGACAGCGGAGTTTCGCGCTCAGGCCACCGCCGCCCTTCCGGCCTACAAATCCTGGACGGACACCTTCCCGCTCCCGAACCAGCCTTATGCGCCGGGCTCGACCGCGGGTTTGTTCCTCGGTTCCGGCTCACAAAGCGATGAGGATAATCATGGGACGGCTCGCGCGGACTACTATTTTTCTCCCACCACGATGGCTTTCTTCCGTTATTCCCGCGCGCGTCCCGACCAGACGGCGCCCAACGTGTCTCCTTCGAATCCGCGGATCCGCAACGGCTACTCGGAGGGTGGCGCCGCCAGCTTGTTCCATAGCCAGGGCCGCTGGCTGCTGGAGTCGCGCTTCGGCATCAACTACAACGACGAGCAGCGCGTCGACGGGTACTATCTTCTGGGGATCAACTCCATTCGCAGGTTGGGGGGTATCGATGCCGGCGGCGGCGAGAACCTCTTCCAGGGCGGCCGCACCATCAGTTTCGGACAGAACGTGACCTGGACGCAGGGTAAACACACCCTGAAATTCGGCGCCAACCTGATTCGCCGTCTGGCGCAGCGCGGCGACGTGCAGGTGCCGGAACTGCGTTACGCCAACCTGACCGATTTCTTCGCCAACATTCCAAATCAGATCCAGGTAACTTACGGGGTGAGCACCTACCATCTCCGCACCGCCGAATATGGCTTGTACTTGCAGGAAGGCTGGCGCGTGAACAGCCGGCTTGTGCTGAACCTCGGGATGCGCTGGGACTACTTCGGGCCGGCCACGGAAGACGATGGGCGTATCTATAATCGCGGCGGAGCTTTCGGATTGGGAGCCTATCTCCCCAATGCAAAGAGTTGGAACGCGAATCTGGCGGACTTCTCGCCCCGTCTCAGCCTTGCGTACCGGCTCAACAACGATGGGACCCGCGTGTTGCGGGCCGGCTTCGGAATGTTTCATAGCCCGCACGTCCTGCTGGGCGGACCGATCGGCATTGTGCGCGATTCGCAGACCACGCCCAACCGCGCTATTTTCAGCCGCCAGGATGTGCTCACCTACGGCTCGGTTCTCCAGTTCCCCGTGACCAACAGTGCGACCCTGCCGCTGGCCCGCGTCGCCGATTCGGGGCTCGCCATCAATACCAACTATCCGGACCCCTACAGCCTGCAATGGACCATCGGCTTGCAACAGCAGATTGGCCGCGTGTGGAAACTGGACACGGCCTACGTCGGCAACCACGCGGTCCACCTCACCATGTTGCGCGCCATGAACCAGCCGGATCGTGTGACCGGACTGCGCCCGGTAGCAAGCCTTGGAACCTTTAACTACTACGACAGCTCGGAAAGTTCGCGCTACCAGTCCTGGGAGACGACCCTCGAAAGACGTTTCGCTGCCGGCCTCGTAGCCAGCTTGAACTACGTCTGGGCACGCTCGTTTTCATTGACCAGCGAAGCAGACCTGATCTCCCCACCCACTCCTCAGGATCCTTTTCACGCGCGCGCCGACTATGGTCCGTCGCTCGCCGACATTCACCACCGCGTGACCGCCACGTTCGTCTACGACCTGCCGGTCCCCAAAAGCTGGCTTAGCGGCCGCGCAATGCCACACCTGCTCGGGGGATGGAGCATATCCGGAATTCTTACCGCGCAGACCGGTCAGCCAGTGAACATCATTCAGAGTTCGGGGCTGGACAGCAGCCGCCCGGATGCGACGGGGGTGGCCCCCGTACTCAGTAACTATCGCGACACCTTGCGGTACCTCAATCCCGCGGCATTTACCCTGGTCCCGGTGAACAGCGCTTCCGGACTGCCCGCCAGGCCGGGCAACGTCGGCCGTAATGCGGTGCATGGCCCGGGGCTGTGGACCATGGACCTCAGTCTGGGTAAGTCGTTCTCGTTTGGCGAACGTGCCCGTGTACGTGTCAACGCCGATGCCTTGAATTCGTTCAACCATACCAACTACGGCGACCCCGGCACGGACGTGACGAGTTCGACATTCGGCCTCATCACAAGCGCCCGCGGGGCACGCGTGATTCAGCTCTCTGCGCGGATCAGCTTTTGATGAGCTGTCGGAATGCGGCGCGCTGCACGATGCTCTTCTGGTGTCTGGCCGTCTGCGCAGCCGAATTCGATGCAGCACGGTTTGGCGCCGTGGCGGACGGCGTAACAGACAGCACCGCAGCTTTGCAGGCGGCGCTCGACGCGGCGGCGAGGGCCGGAGGCGGAACGGTGGTAATCCCTCCGGCTTCCGCCCCGTACCTCCTGCGCGACACGCTCTTCATCCGCGGGAGCCATATCGAAATCCGCGGTCCCGGCGCCACGTTGCGCCTCGCCGACGGTGCGTTCAACGGCCGGACCAAATACATCCTCTTTGCCGAGGGAACGGAAAACGCGCCGCTCCGCCGCGTAGTCCTGCGCGGGCTGACCATAGACGCGAATTACTTCCATCAGGTCGGCTCCCGCAATTCGAAGGCGGTGGTGTTTCGCTACGTAGAGCAGGCCCTTGTGGAGGATGTCGCGATCGCTCACCCATACGTGGGACTCTCCTTTCGCCGCGGCTCGACCGGCGCCGTAGCACGGCGCGTCACCGTCACGGACTATCAGGAAGATGGTTTCGATGCCGGTGGTGATGCCGATGAAGTCTCCGGCGGAACGGTCCGTGGTGTTACCTTTGTCGACGTGACGGCACGTGACGCCATGCGGTGCGCACCCGGAGGCAACGCGTTCGAAATCGAAGACGGCGCCAACGGCGTGCTGATTCAGGATGCCGTTATCGATCACGTCGGCGGCAACGGGGTCGGGCTGCGCAACCATGTGCATCCCGCGCTCGAGGATCATTCGAGCGATATCGAACTGCGCAACGTCACAATCCGGAGGACCGCGGGACCCTACTCTATCTTCGTCCGCGCGGCTACTGAGGCCCGGTCTCAGAACTCCTACCGCAACGTGCGCCTGGTGAATGTCACGGCGGAGTCACCAGCCGCCTTTTGGGGACCGGTTCGAGGCCTGGTGTTGACCGGCGGGGAATTCGGCGACATCCTCCTCGGGCTCGAGAGCGCAACCGGCGAAAGTCGCGCGTCCGATGGCGTGCCGGGCGCGGAACTGAAGGACCTCAGAGCCCGCACCCTGCGCCTGAATGGCGCGAGCCAGGGGACAGTGCTACAAAATGTAACGGTGCCGCTGATTGTGGTCCAGGCTGGCGCGAAGTCTCACTAGTGTAGTGCGTCGCAGATTCCACGCAGAATACCTGCGTTCAGGGCAAACCGGGTACAGGCAACGAATTTCGCAAATGCGGCGAAATTCATGCCAGTCCCCGGTTTGCAGCGTCGTTTCCTATTGGGCAACATTTGCGG
>CAZMRK010000429.1:0-32460 GCA_964568355.1 uncultured Solibacteraceae bacterium
CTGAAACCGCAAAGGTCCCTCCTCAGCTAAAAATAGAATTTCAACCCAAGCTGTACCTCGCGCTCGGCCTGTGCGGCGGTCAGAGTACCAAAGGTCGATTGTCCCAGTGTATTGCCAACGCCGGTAAACAGGGGCGTGTTGGTAAGGTTAAACGTTTCCACGCGGAACTCGATCAACCGGGTTTCGGTGAATACGAAGCGTTTCTGAAGCGCGAAATCCAGATTGCGGATGCCGGGCATACGCACGGTTCCCTGGCCCGCGTTGCCGAAGGTATTAGGGGCCTGCCGCACGTAAGCGCTGGTATCGAACCAGCGGCTGGGAGTCCGCTCGCCGCCGGGAAGACTCCCATCGGCAATGCGATCGGGGCGCGGTCCTATAGAGCCGGTGTTGGATGTATCGGGAGTCTCGATGATCGTCAGCGGCAGCCCGGTGCGGAGTGTCAGGACACCGGAGACCATCCAACCGCCCACCACGGCATTGACGGCGCGGTTGGCGCCCGAAAAGAAAGTCTTGCCGGTACCGAACGGCAAAGAGTAGTTGGCGGACGAAGTCAGATTGTGCCGTACATCCATGGCAGCCGGCCCCCACTCGGCGTTCAGATTCCCGTAATCCTGGGGGCTGGCCGAACTGCCAACAGCGGTGCCATAGTAACCGGCGTTGTCGGACATGGCATGGCTCCAGGTGTAGGAGGTGGTAAATTCCAGTCCGGACGAAAGACGTTTCTGCAGGCTCATCTGGAAGCCCTGATAATTCTGGCGGGTGCGGGGGTCGGTAACGACAATCTCGGTGGCCAGCGGCAGGATGCCATAGGACCGGCGGCGCTGCTGCACCGCCCCAGTTCCGATTACGGCCTGGGAATAGTAGCGATTGGCCATCATGAGGTGGCTGGCATCCTGACCCACATAGGCGGTGGAAAGGGCGATATCGCCAGGGAGACGATACTCCAGGGTGACGTTCCACTGTTGGATAATGGCCGGCTTGATGAGCTCGGGGAAGACCCGCAGGCTTCCGCCGGGCGGTCCTGAGGCAGCCACGTACGGAAATCCGTCGCTGATGGGCGAGCCCAGAAAGCGCTGGTCATATTGCACGAAGTAATCCACGAAATAGGGTGGATTGACCGGGAGGCGGCGGTTGGTGCCGGTGCTTTCCAGGTAATTCAGGATGCCATACGCCATCCGAACGACGACGGCATTGTGGAGCCGGGTGGGAGTCCAGGCCATCCCGACGCGGGGCTGGAAGCCCTTCTTATACGCGTCATAGAGCCCGCGGCTATTGCCATCGACGCCGGCAAAGAGCTGCTGGCCGGTAGTGAGATCAAAGTTGGACTGGCGATCTTTCACTTCGACCAGCGGGCTGGTGTACTCATAGCGGATGCCCAGGTTCAGGGTGATGTTGTTGCGTAGCTTGAAATCGTCCTGCAGGAAGGCGCCCCAGCGAATCTGGCGGTGGCCCCAAGGCGATCCGCCGGCGCGTCCCAGATTGTCCGGATAGCCCAGAAGGAAATCGGCCACGCCGGATCCGGTGTTTGTCAGGCCGATCTGCTGGGTGTAGGACCCATTGAAATCGAAGGCCCCATAGACGCCGCGGGAACCGACGTAGCGGTTCTGCTGGAATCGCATTAACTCCACACCGGCCTTGAGGATGTGCCGGCCCTGCGTCACCGTCAACGCATCCCCGTACTCGAATGTATTGTCGGAGACACGGCTTTGTCCGCCGCCGTTGCCGATGGTCGTAGCGTCGGCGAAGCTGATCTGCGGAAAGCCGGGGCCGACTACGTTGATGCCCGGGATGCCGATGGTATCCGCGAAATTGCCGATGTTGCCGGTATCGGCCACCAGAACCGTTTCGTGAAAACGATTGAACCCGAAACGGGCTTCGTTGAGGACGTGCGGGGAAAAGATTCGGGTCCAGGTGATGCCGGTACCGCGGGTGGAAGCAAGGTCCGGAGCCTGGGGATTGATGCGCATGGCGTCGATGGTGGTGGCATCGCGCTGCCCCATCGAGAAACGCCCGGACAGCGAGTCGCGATCGGAGATGCGGTAATCCAGTTTGATGTCTCCCTGGTTATCGGTGACTACCTGGTGGCCGGCTCCGTTCCAGTTGTTGGCGTTTTGCGGCAGCAGCGGCAGAGGGTAGATGTCCGGATGAGCAAACAGATTGCGTGCCACCGGGCTGATCAGCGAGGCCGGAATCTGGTTGTTCGCAAAAGGCTGGCGAACATAACTCACGGTGCCGTCGGGGGCGGTGACGGCGGACTGAGTGAACGGGTTGTAGAGCTGTTTCGCGAGACTGCTGAAATCACCCGTACGCCAGGCTGCGGGAATCAGGGTGCGTACCGTCGAAGTCAAGCCTTTGCCCCGCCGCCAACCCTGGTAATCGGCGAAGAAGAATAGCCGGTTCTTACGCACCGGCCCGCCAAAGGTACCGCCGAAGATATTCTGGCTGAAGTGCGGGCGAGGCTGCCGGGTCGCGTTGCCGAACCACGTATTGGAGTCCAGATGATCGTTGCGCAGGAAGTCGAAGGCCGTGCCGTGATAGCTATTGGTGCCGGACTTCAGCGTAGTGTTGACCACGGCGCCCATGGAGCTGCCGAACTCCGCGGGCGGATTGGTTGTGATGAGCTTGAACTCCTGGATGGCATCGACGCTGGGGTAGTAGGCGATCAGATTGTCCTGGGATTCGTTGTTATCCAGTCCGTCGAGGCGGAAGTTATTGGCCTGGGCCCGGTTGCCATTCACCAGGGGACGCCCGCCGCCATAGTTGCGGCTGCCATCGGTGTACGAGGTGGAGTCAAAGGTGACGACACCGGGGGCCAGCAGAGTCAACTGCGAGAAGTTCCGGCCGTTGAGCGGCAGATTGACCGTGGTGTTCCCGGTGACCACGCTACCCAGGTGCGAGTTCTCGGTTTGCAGCAGCGGAGCGACGCCCGTAACGGCAAGGGTTTCGGCCACCGCGCCTACTTCCAGGGTAAGGTCCACACGCGCCACCTGGTTGACTTCAAGCGTGATGGCGTTGGTAACCAGGCGTTTGAAGCCGGTTGCTTCCACGGTCAAGGTGTATTGGCCCGGCGGAAGCGCCGGCAGGTTGTAAATTCCGACTTCGTTGGAGACCGTGGACCAGGTTTGACCCGATCCCACGCTCACAGCCCGAATCGTTGAGTTTGTGACCGCAGCCCCGCTGGCGTCGCGCAAGGCTCCGGTGATACTGGCACCGGTTCCCTGCGCCAGGACTGCACCCACGCTTGCGCCCGAGAGCAATATCCCGGCGCACCATCTGCAATAGCGTCGCATCCCCATGGCACCCCCTTTGGCAGGTGTGATCCCTTGGTAACAGGTGTCTATTATCATCGTGGGCCGCACGCTGTCAAAAGAAATTTCCGGTTGTCAATTTGTGGCAGCCCGCTTGCACAAACTGTCCTGATGAAACTCCGAGCTGGTAGTGTGTACCTTCTCCTCATCTACCCGCTATGGGCTGCATCCGGAGGGGGCGGCCTTCTTCCGTTCGGCTTCGAAGCCAACCAGGGGCAGGCCCCTCGTTCCGTAAGATTCTTAGCGCGTTCCGCACACGGGACTCTGTTCCTGGAGCCTCGTGAAGCCGTGCTGGTTTCTGGCGGCCGGGCGGTACACATGCAGCTCCAAGGCGCCAATCCTTCCCCGGTTCTGGAGGCCCGGGACAGGCTGCCGGGTGTGTCCAATTACCTCACCGGGAAGGACGCGCGACACTGGCGGCGGGGGATTCCGCATTTCGCGCAGGTTCGCTACCGCGAGGTATACCCGGGGATCTCCATGCTATTTCACGGCAATCCGGCAGGGTTGGAATACGATTTCGAGGTCCGGCCTGGGGCCGACCCGCGCCGGATCCGGATCGCGTTCCCCGGGGCCGGAGACGTTTCGATCGACGACTCCGGCGATCTACGGATCGGATCGATCCGGCAGCGCAAGGCGGTGGCCTACCAGGAGCGGGGCGGCAGCCGCGTTCCAGTGGACGCCAGGTACCGGCTGGTCGCGCTGGAGACGGTGGCCTTGGAACTGGGCCGATATGACGCAAAGTTGCCGCTGATCATCGATCCGACTATTGTGTTTTCGAACAACTTCCCGGGGATGAATATTGCCGCCATGGCGGTGGGAACGGACGGGGCGGTCTATGTGGCGGGGTCCTCTACCGGCTCGCTGAAGGTGACTGCGGGGGCGGTGCAGTCCGATGCCCGGGGCGGCATCTGCGGCGATTTGCGGGTATTGCCGGGCACGCACTCGTATACGACCTGCAACGACGCCTTCGTGGCCAAGTTGGATTCGGGCGGCACTCTGCTGTACGCCACCTACCTGGGCGGCGGCAGTGAGGACCGCGCGCTTGGCCTCGCGGTGGATTCCGCCGGCAGCGCTTATCTCACCGGGGCGACCTATTCGAAGGATTTCCCAGTGACAGCCGGCGCGATCCAGAAGACTTACGGGGGGCCCGAACCGGTGGCCGGCTGGCCGCCGCTCACGGCCACCAGCGGCGATGCTTTTGTCGTGAAGCTGGATCCGGCGGGGACCAGCCTGGCTTATTCCACATTCCTGGGCGGGAGTGCGACGGATACGGCCCAGGCAATTCAGGTGGATGCCTTGGGAAATGCTTATGTCGCCGGATCGACCCGTTCCTTTGACTTCCCTCCTGCCGGCGGGGCCACACCGGTAGGAAGCGCCTTCTTGTGCAAGATCAACACGGCCGGCACGGAGGTGGTTACCGCCAGTCTGCTTCCCAATGCGATCTCCGCGATGGCGGTAGATCCGAATGGTGCGGTCTGGCTCACCGGCACGGCGGTTGCCAGCGTGCAGCCGACGACCAGCGCGTTTCAGACCGCGGCAGGAGGACGCACCGACGCGTACGTGACCAAACTGGCGGCGGACGGTAAGACGGCGTTGTCTACGAGCTACCTGGGCGGAAACGGTAATGACACGACCAGCGCGATCGCGCTCGATTCGCAAGGCAACGCCTGGGTCACCGGCACCACGGACTCCACGGACTTCCCCCCGCAGGCCGGTGGCGGCGCATTCGCCGTAAAGATAAGCCATGATGGGACCGCGCTGCTGGCGAGCCAGTCCTTCGGCCACTCTCTCAGTTATGCCAGCACGGTGGCAGTGGACTCGGCTGACAATGTCTACTTGAGCGGCAGCGTCTCGACAGATGCGTTCACGCCAACTCCGGACGCTATTCTGACGATGCCACCTTCGTCCAGCCCCGCGCCTTTCGCCGCTCAACTGAACGCGCAAGGCACCACGTTATTTGCTTCCTACCTGACATCGACGCCGACCGCTCTGGCTGCGGCGACTGTCCCAGCGCGGTTTTACACCGCAGGGGGCAATAATGTTGCCGAGATCAACCTGACTGCGGCGGCTGCGCCGGTGATCGCTGCGATCGTGAACGCAGCCTCGTTCTATCCTAGCCAGGGGGTCGCCGCCGGCGAGATCCTGACGCTGTATGGATCGGGGCTGGGGCCGCAGGAGGGCATAGGCGGCGAGTTCGATGCAAGCGGACACCTGCCGACCACGCTGGGCGAGACGACGGTATATTTCGGCGGAGTGCCGTGTCCGCTGCTCTACGTGCAGGATCACCAGGTGAACGTAATCGCGCCGGTGGATCTGCAGCCGGGCGCGACTACGGCGATCGTATTGCGGGCAAGTGCAGGCTGGTCGCTGACCACGGAGATGCCGGTAGTGGCGGCCGATCCGGGGATCTTTATCCTGGACGGCAAGTCAGCGGGACAGGGCGCCATTTTGAACGAGGACGGTACGGTGAATTCGACATCCAACCCGGCTCGCGTGGGGTCGGTGATCCAGATCTTCGGCACCGGGTTCGGACAGACCATCCCGCTGGGTACGAATGGCGTGCTGGTGGATGGAACTCCGCACTTCGTTACGCCGGTTGCGGTGCAGTTCGGATTCATGCAAGCGGAGGTGCTCTATGCCGGAGCGGCTCCGGGGCTGGTGACCGGAGGGGCCCAGTTGAATGTGCGGATTCCGGAAACCACGCTGAATCTCTTGCCGATTTATGTGAGGACTGGCACGATGACTTCGCAGATGCTGGCTACGGTGGCGGTGCGCTGAGTTGCGTCGCTCCAACGAAGGCTCAGGAAACACAAAAGGGCAGAATTGTTTGAAGCATGGTACTCTGCTCAAAGACGCTCTCTGCAAGAGCGTTCTGTTGCATGGCGAGGCCGGATAAGGAAATCCGAGACCCGATCCACGGTTTCGTGAAGCTCACGCCGCTTGAGCAAGACGTCATCGATGTACCTGCGTATCAACGGTTGCGTCGAATTCGTCAACTTGCATTAACCGACATGGTTTACCCAGCGGCGAACCATACGCGGTTCGAGCATTCGCTTGGGGTGATGCATGTCGCCACATTGATGTTTCACCGGGTTCGGGAAGCAATCGAGCATCTCCAGCCAAGCGACTCTTCCTTCACAGCGGACGACCTGGACAAAGCGAGGGCGATGGTGCGATTGGCGGCCCTGCTCCACGACGTGGGGCACGCTCCCTTCTCGCACGCCGGTGAAGATGTCATGCCGAGCATTTCCGGCAAGCGCTACGACCACGAGGACTACTCGGCTGCGATCATCCAGCACTTTTTTGCCGATGTGATCGACAAGCATCCGGACAACGTGCATGGAATTACTGCCAAAGAAATTTGCGCTTTCCTCGGGCACGGAAATCCGCCGAAGAATATGCTCTTTTGGCGCGACCTCATCAAGGGGCAGATTGACGCGGACCGGGCAGATTACCTTTTGCGCGATTCCCACCATGTGGGTGTGGCTTACGGCCGTTATGACCTCAACCGGCTCATTTCTACTCTGACGGTGGCGCCACATCCCGATACCGAAGAACTCACGGTTGCAGTAGAGGAGGGAGGCATCCAGGCCGTCGAAGGTCTGATCATCGCCCGGTACATGATGTTCACGCAGGTATACTTCCACCACACTCGCCGCGCGTACGACCACCATATTACGGAAGTGCTGAAACATGTGATCGAGGAGGAAAGCAGAGGCCGTGGTGAGGAGCCCAGTTCGGTATTCGACCCGCCGGAGGGTGGTGAAAATCTCTCGCGCTATGTTGCCTGGACAGACTCCGCCGTTTGGACGTTGATCGACAATAGAAAAGCAGGGCCCCATGGCGAGCTTATCCGGCAGCGAAAACATGACCGGGTCGTGGCTCGAACAGCAGCTATCCCAACGCCGAAAGAACTGCTGGATTTGCAAAGAAAGACACTGCCGAAAGTACAGGAATTGGGAGGCTGGCTCGATCCGGCGGATAGCGCCTGGTACAAATTTGACAAGTCGGGAATCTATGTGACGGATAGGAAAAGAACCATTGAGTTACCTGCCCGTTCCGCGGTCGTAAAAGGTCTGGAGCCAGTTTTTCAGGCTCGGATCTACGTACCGCTTGTGAGCAAAGAGAAGGCGAATAAAATATTACAATAGGCACGGTGAGCAATATGGCAGTGAACTTCGAGATCCCCTGGAAGCGTTATGCGCTAATCGCAGAAATCGTTCAACGATTTCACCAAACCAATCACCGCCTCGGGAAGACAGCGTTGCAAAAAATGATCTTCCTGCTCCAGCGCACCTTTAAGGTCGACGTCCCTTACAAGTACACGCTGTACACCTACGGCCCCTATTGCTCGGATGTTGCCCGTGATTTGGATCTTATCGAACGCTTCGGCGGCGCCCAGGTTCTTTACGACTCCGGAGTCGGCGGATATGAAATCCAACCTGGCCCAGCGAACCAGGAGATGCGAGAGCGATTCAACGATTTCCTCGATACAATCGCGCCGCAACTTGATGCACTGGTGTCAGGCTTCGGCGGGTTCAATGCGAAAGAATTGGAACTCCGATCTACAATCATCTATCTTGCAAAGCCGGGGCTCTCCCGAGAGGAACTCATCCAGCAGGTCCATGATGTGAAGCCCCATTTCACACTTCAGACGATTACCAACGCACTTCGGGAACTCGAATCGACGGGATACGTTACGCCGAGCGCTAGTGTCTCGAACAGACAATCTGGTTCATCCGCTTGTTAACGGACTTGCGTCGAGAAGAGTCTCGACGCGGCAGGCTGAAGCGTGCGCTACGGGGTTAGCGGGGTTTGCGGCCTCCGTTCCAGGTTTCGGGCCTGGGGGTGTCGGGGGGCCAGTAGCCGCTGGGGTCGTCTTTCCAGGGCTTGCCGCAAAGGCCGGAGATGACGCTCCATTCGGCGGCGCCCAGGTTCAGGTCGGGGTGGTAGATGAAGCGCTTCAGGCCGGCACGATGGGAGGCGATGAGGATGCGCTCCAGATCGTGGGCGGGCATGGGGTCGCCGGCGTGGGGGTTGCGGCCGGTGGAGACCCAGGCGATGACCTTGCTGTCGTCTCCCACGGCGTCCAGCGCCCTCCGGGTTTCGGTGTAGACCACTTCGTCGAAGAATTGGTCAGGAAAGCCCCGGTCCAGGTCGGCGAGAGAACGCACACCGGGCAGTTTGAGGCCGAACCAGCATTTGACCGCGTCGAAGCAGTCGGCTTCGCTTAGCCCGGGATTCCACTGGCCCAGGGTCTGCACCCAGCGGCCGATGGTGCCGTACATGCCGTCGAACCCTCGGTTCCAGAAGTAGTGCTTGGGAAACAGGTAGTCGAAATAGGGGTGGATGCGCAGGTAGTCCTGCGTGGTCAGCAGGGAGAAGCTGGTGCTGCGCGGGATGGTGCCGAGTTTGGCCTTGCGCTCCATCTTGTCGATCTGCTGGCGGTAGGCGGCGACGGTTTTCATAGTCACTTCCTGGCGCGTGCGCAGCCAGTAGAGCGCGTCCTCGTTGAGGTCGAACAGGTCCAGGCCTCCCATCATGCCGCCGGCGGAGTAGTAGCGCACCATGGCCGGGGTCAGATGGTGCATCCGGTCGCGCAGGTGGGCGATGCCGCGATCAATACGGCCCAGGTCCATGCCCAGGTGCTCCAGCAGCGGCTTCTCGCTGTCGCGAACCTCCAACAGTTCGCCGCCGTGATGAAAGGCGAGCTCGTAGTGGTGCTCGCCGCCTCCATCCACCACCACGCCCTTGGCCTGCGGGAAGGCGCGCATGGTATCTTCGATGCCGGCCGCGAGCGAAAGCGCGCCGAAGGGATCCTGCGCGAAGGAGCGCCGCCGACCGTAGTGTCCCGGCCCGAAGAAGAGGATGTCCCAACCGCGTTTGGCGGCATTGTCGACCAGGCCTTGGAGCTGCTTTTCCTTCTGCGGATCGCGCGGGGCTTCCGGGGGAGGATCGACACCGTAGCGCTGGTAGATTTTGGGGTCGGGCGCGAAGGTGGGCAGGCGGACACCGGGGCGCGCATAGGTGAAATCGAAGCGCGGAACTTCTTTGTAGAAGACCAGCGGCCCGATGACAATGCCGCGCACGCCGCCCTGCTCCCAGGCATCGAGCGTGCGGGGATAGTCCGAGAGCCATTGCTCGATCGGATAGATCATGTACATCCACGGCACCAGCGGCTTGGCGGGTTCCGCGGAAGCCAGGGGCGCGGCGGCGGCACCCAAGGCGGCGCCGAGGAAGCCCCTGCGGCTGATCGCCATTTGCTCACTCATCAAAAGGTCTCCTTATCCTATGGTTTACCGGTGCTGTGTCCGCTTGCTTACGCGCGCGGTTCCGCGGCGGCACTGGCCTACCAGGTTAGCTTCAATCCTACCTGTACAGTGCGCATCGGCGCTTCCAGCGAGCGGATCTCGCCCATGCGAGGCGCGTCGGGCGTGACCGAATTGCTGGTGGCGAAGCCGATGCCGTTCGGAGTTCCGAAGTACGGGGTGTTGAGCGCATTCACGGCTTCCAGCCGGAATTGCAGACGCATCGATTCCGGCGCACCAGGCAACCGGAAGTTCTTGAACACGGAAAGGTCGGCGTTCCTCTGCGAGGGGCCATTGAGGATATTAACGCCGGAACTTCCGTAGTGGCAGAGGTCGGGACGTCCGGGGATGTTGCAGGTCACGCGGCGGAAGTCCAGGGGATCAAACCAGAGTTGCCGGCTGGGATCGTCGATGTGGCCGTCGGCGATGCGGTCGGGGCGCACGGGCGTGAAGCCGCCGGTGTTGAGGTCGTCGCCCTGGCTCACCGTGAAGGGGAAGCCGGAGCGATACGCCACGATACCGTTTACCTGCCAACCACCGAGAACGGCGCCTGTAACGCCCTTAGCGCCGCGCAACCAGGGCAGTTCATAGACGAAATTGACCACCAGGTTGTGGCGGCGGTCGAAGGGGAGAGGGCCGCGGCCTTCTTTGAAGTTGCGCGGATTCTGAATGGGCAGGCCGTCCTGACTGCCGCCACTCTCGCCGGTGGCTTTGCTGAACACGTAAGAGACTCCGAAGGCGAGGCCGCTGGCGAATTGCTTATCGAGTGAAGCGGTGAATCCGTGATAGAACGCATTGGCGCCGGAGAGGATGGCCTGCAAGGAGTTGAACTGGCGCACCGCAATATCCGGCCGCAGCGGATCGTGGAAATACTGATAGGGCCGGTGGGCCTGGTAGTTGGTGTCCGAGGAGGGTGGGGCGGCGTTCCACTGTTGCACGATGCCCGAGAGATTGGACGACTTGCTGCCGACGTAGCCCACGGTGAGCGCGGTGCCGAGCGGTAGCTCGCGCTGCAGATCGAAGGTCCAGGTCCACTGGCTGGCGAGTTTGCGGTCCTTCTGCACATACCAGAGGTCTTCGGGGGCCACGCGGGCAGTGCCGGAGAAAAGATTCGGCCCCAGTTCCAGAAGGCGCGTACCGGGCCGCATCATGCGCGTGGTGAGCGTGGTGGTGGTGCCGCCAGCTACTACCGGATAGTTCTGATAGGGATCGGTGACCTGGTTGTATTGATTGCTGCCGGAGAACGGCGGCACCAGGTTGAGAATGGTGAAATTGTTGAAATGGGGCGTGGCTGCGTACCAGCCGGAGCCAGCGCGGACCACCCAACGGTTGGAGGGCCGCCAGGCCAACCCGACGCGCGGCATGATGTAGCGGTTGTCCTGATCCCAGAGCGGAACGGCCGCGTCGCCGCCCAATACGGCCGGATAGAGAGTCGGGATCTGGGCTCCCTCCGAAGTGGTGTAGGTCCGCTGGAAATCGACGGTACGCCAAAACCCTCCGGCGTCATAGGGCACACCGAAGTAGTCATAACGGATGCCGATGTTGGCGGTCAGCGTGGGGGTGATCTTCCAGTCGTCGAGGAAGTAGACGCCGGCCATGGTAGAGCGCGGCTGCGTCAGCGGATAGCCTTCGGGTGTGGCCGCGTAATCGGGATATCCGAGCAGGAGCGAGGCAAAGGCATGGCCCGATTCGAGTGAACTGAAGCCGATGCGGCCGTGAGGATAGTTGGCAGCCAGGCGATTCATCGCCGAGCGCCGGTATTCGAAGCCGGTCTTGAAGGAATGGTTGCCGCGCAGAATCGAGACGTGGTCGGCGAAGTTATAGACCCGGATGTCATCCACACCGCCGCCGTAGGCGTCGCCGTAGGGGGTGCCCAATCCTTCGATCAGCGGAATTCCTGCCTCGCGGATTTTTAGCTCTCGCGGTCCGGTGGGGGAGTTGACGCGGAAGATGCCGATGCCCAGACCGTCCTCATCGAAGAGCGTGTGCGCGCGCCGCTCCGCTGCTTCGAACTGCGTATCGAGCAGGCCGAAGCGGGCTTCATTCAGCAATCCAGGTGTGAAGATATGCACCCACTGCGTGGCAAAGCTGGTGGGGTAGTTGGTGAAGCCGATGCCGAAGTTGGGGTTGATGGTGGGGGAGTCCCAGGACTGGCGGTCGAAATCGAAATGCATGAACATGCGGTCCTTCTCGCTGATGTTGTGATCGATGCGCGTGAAGAACGTGTTCTGGGTGACCGGTTGATTGATGGCGACGCGATTGGTGAAATCGAGCGGATCAGCCTGCTGGAACTGCTGCGCCGGCAGATATTGGAGCAGGTTTTTCGAGCCCGCATTGATGCGGCTCTGGGGAATGACGTTGCCGGCGAAGGGCATTCCGGTCAGTTGATCGTAGATCAGGATGGGAGCGCGCAGGAGCCGGCCATTGGCGCCGACGGGGTTGAGCAATTGCGAAAAGTCTCCATCGCGCATGGCGGTGGAAGGAAACCATCCGGTTTGGACACTCTGGCTCAGCTCGCGGCGCCCTTCATAGTTGAAGGACCAGAAGGTGCGGTTGCGGCCATCGTAGTGGGGGAGCATGACCGGCCCGCTGAGGAAGGCACCAAACTGGTTGCGGCGGAAAGCATCCTTGGCCTTACGCTGCTCACCAGGCGCAAGCTGGAAGTTCAGGAAGTAGTTTTCTGCGTCGAGAACCTGGTTGCGAAGGTATTCGAAGGCGGCTCCGTGGAAGGCATTGGTGCCGGATTTCATGACCACCTGCACCTGAGCTCCGCTGCTGAAGCCATATTCGGCGGAGTAAGCGGCGGTTTGTACTTTGAACTCGGCAATGGCATCGAGCGAGGGCACCAGGGTCATGGTGTTGTAACGCGGCTCCTTAACGTCCACGCCATCGAGCGTGACGCCCTGGGTCTGATCGGTTTGACCGTGGGCCACCAAAGCAACCGCGGTGCCGGCGGGAGAGGTGCGGCCGGTGCCTCCGGTAGCACGGCCCATCCGCGTGCCGAAGCTCACACCGGGAACCAGCAGCGCGAGTTGTCCCACGCTGCGATAGGCCACCGGCAGTTCCACCACGCGCTTGCTTTCGATATTCTGGCCGACCGCCGCATCTTCGGTGTTGAGCAGGCGCGCTTCGGCCGAGACTTCCACGCGCTGGGCCAACTCGCCCAATTCCAGCTTCACATCGACGCGGGCGCGCTGCTGGTACAGCACGTTGATGTGGGAGATGGTGGTGGATTTGAAGCCGGCGAGCGCTACATCGACTTTGTATTCGCCCGGTTCGATCAGGGGAAAGGCGTAGATGCCTTCGTTGTTACTGGCGGCCCGGCGGGTTTCTCCGGTGGCCAGGCGTGTGAGCGTAACCCCAGCACCGGCGACCGGCGCTCCCGATGCGTCCGTCACCAACCCGCTGACTTCGGTAGAACTGGTTTGCGCCGCGAGGCAGCCCGCCATCAGGCACAGCCCGACGATTCGAGCGAGGCATTTCTCCAACTCTTTCCTCATAAGAATTAAGGGAACTCCTTTCCTCAATTACACAGAAAGTATACAGATGGTGTACAAGCCGTCTAATTCTACTTGGTCCCAGGCTTCAAATTCAAGGGATTTTGACGGAAATTGATGCGGATCAGATTTGAATTGTTCTACGGCTGGCGGGTCTTCCAGACCATGCGTAGGCCGGAGGGGAGCTGAAAATGGGCGCCGCGCATCAGGAAATTTCCCACCCCGGGGAGAGACCGCGCGCGCACCTGATCGGTAGCGCCGATATGAAGCCTGCCCATACCGGGTAACTCGTGCGCTTCGGAGTGGGAGCGACTGATCAGCCATTCCAGGCCGGGGACCGGCGCGATGCTTTGCAGATCTGCGTAGAAATCCGCGCGGGAATTTCCGAACTCAATCTGGGTGAACTCCAGGCCGACCTCAAAAAAAGATTCAGGATCGGTGTAGCGGTCCAGTCCACGGATGCGGCCCGTAAGGCGCGCGCCGGCGGGCACGATGACTTTGTTCTTGATTTTGGCATCGGCGGTGGAGGTGGCATGCAGCAGGTCACCTACCGCGGAGCGGGCCGAATCGATGGGTGTATCGAGCGTCAGGGGCACGGCCAGGCCGGGGGGAAGATCGACGGTCTGCCGCGGAGCAGCGGCGGCATGTTCGGCTGTCTCCGGCGGAGGCGCGCCGAAGGAGATGGAGGACTCGCTGCTGTATTCCCGGCAATGCGTGTAGGACAGCAGGTTGCGGCTGGCCGATCCGTTGGTGTGCACGATGGTCATCTCAGCGGACTGCGGAAGCATGACATCGGCAGCGCCGATGCGTACACGGGCGTAATCGATACGATTCAGCAGGTCCGTGGTCTCGAGTTCGGGCGGGATTTCGTCGCCATCGACCTCCAGGCGCAGCAGGTCGAGCGAATTGCGATCGACCCAGAAGGATCCCCGGCAGGCGACCACGGCCTGGTGGCCGTTGGTGCTGACGATATAGCCGCTGCGGAACGCACTGATGCGGTAGTTGTAGCGCACGGTACGGCGTCCCGCCAGGTCTTCCTCGCCGGCATATTGAAACGTGGCCAGGTCGTTGATGAAGATGCTGCGGGCGTGGGTGGAGAACGCTCCGTCGCCGATCGCTCCGGCGGTCACGTAATCGGAGATATGCCCTTCCTGAACCCGTCCGCCGCCCGGCGGCGCGTGGAACTCCTTGCCCTGGATGACGCTGACGTCCAACCGCACGCTATCCAGGGGGCGAAACACGAGGGACTGGATTTCGCGGATCGAACGGTCGGTAGTCTCCAGGCAGGTATAGTTGGGGAGGCGAGAGAGGCTTTCGCGGACGTGCCGCTTGATGCGGGAAAGCAGGAGCAACTCCGGGGGCAGGTCGGCCTGCGCCGCCAGGGCGACGCTCGCCACGCCCGCGAGGATGGCACGCGGCAGCCGCATCGGCTCTCAGGTTATCACCGATGGCGGCCAAGCAGGAGACCAGCGGCGCGGCTCAGCGGGCGCAGACGGCGACGCGGAAGCGTCCATCCGCGCTGGCGCTTTCCTGCAGGATTTTCAGGCGGGCGTGCTCGGCAAGCAGCCAGCGAAAGGCATCGGCCGTGTAGGTGTACTGGAAGTTCATGGCGATGCGCTCCCCGCGCGCGATGGCCACGCCGGAAGCGACGGCGGGCAGGTCGCGCAGGGCACGAAAGTGCCGACGAGTCTGGAACAGGCCCTGGCGGCGCTCATCCCGCTTCTGATCGAACTTTACTTCTCCGTCTTCCGGGCTGATGCCGATGCTTGCCAGAGGCGCAAAGGCGAAGCGCTCGACGGCAGGCTGCTGGTGGCGGGCGATGGTGCCTTCGTCATTGATTTCGGCGTCCACGATAAGGCGGTCGCCCTCCTGCAGACATTGCGCCAGGTGGCGGATCTGTTCCAGGGGATCGAACGAGCCCAGGCTGTTGCCGGACATCAAAAACACTTTGGGGGATTCGGCTGCGTCGGAGGCGAAAACCAAATGGACGGGGCTGGAGATATCGGCCTTGATGCCGGTGGTTTCGATATCGGCATCTTCAGCGGCGGCACAGGCGAGTTCGAGCAGAGACTGGCTGGCATCGATGGGGAAGTATTCCCGGTCCCGCCCGGAGGCACGCAGCGCATCGAGCAGCGGACGGTCCTTTGAGCCATCGCCGGCTCCGAAGCTGATGACGGGGGCGATGGGGCCCAGGTGCTCCAGGCTGGACTTGGCGATCTCCGGCACGGCGTTCCACAACTGGCGCAGCCCCTCATACATGGGGTCGCGGGCCAGCGCCAGCCAGCCGTCCACCGAATGCGGAAACCAGTAGAAGCACTTTTCGGGAAGGTCGCGGGCTTCCAGGCTCTCGGTGAACTCCTGCGCAATCTCGCTTTCGGTCAGAACGACTTCGATTTTCATATCGGCACCGCCATGTGTGACTCCCGGTCAGGCATCGGCATGTGCTCTTACAGTCCCATGATTTGCATTCCCGCGTCCACAAATACGACGTTGCCTGTGACTCCCCGGCCGAGGTGGCTGGCGAGGAATACAGCAGTGTCGGCTACTTCGGCGGGATCGGTGTTGCGCCGCAGGGGCGCATGCTGGGCCACGATGTCGAGGATCGTGGAAAAATCCTTGATACCGCGCGCGGAGACGGTCTTCACCGGGCCTGCGGAGATGGCGTTCACGCGAATATTGCGAGGACCCAGATCGTTGGCCAGGTAGCGCACCGAGGCTTCCAGCGACGCCTTGGCGACACCCATGATGTTATAGTTCGGCACCACGCGCGTAGATCCGAGGTAGGTCAGCGTGAGGATGGCCCCGCCCGAGGACATCAGCGGAGCAACCGCGCGCGCGACCGCTACCAGAGAATACGCGCTCACGTCATGCGCCAGGTGGAATCCGGCCCGTTCCGTCTCCACAAACGGCCGCCTCAGGTCCACGGGATTGGCGAAAGCCAGGCTGTGCACTACTGCATCAAGAGGCCGGCCCAGATCCGCCAGGGACTTGGCCAGGCGATCGAGATCTTCGTCCCTGGTGACGTCGCAGGGCAGTGTCTGGACCACATTGAGACCTTCGGCGAGCTCATTCAAGGCGTCTTTCTGGCGATCGCCCAGGTAGGTGAGCACCAGCGAGGCGCCTTCCCGCGAGAAGGCCTGCGCAATGGCATAGGCCAGACTCCACTTGTTGGCAATACCCAAAATGAGGGCGGTTTTGCCCTCCATCAGATTGGACATGAAATCCTATTATCGCAGGCGCGTAGGCTTGCCGCCGTCAGCTTTGCTACGTTGGGCGGCGTCCATGAAGGCGAACATCTCGAGCGTCTCTTCATTCGGCACCGGGGGCTGGCGGCTATCGAAGAACTTCATGATTTCGACCAGCAGCGGGCGATAGCCTTCGGCGGATTTCGGATTGCTCTGCACGATCTCCTTGGGGCGATAGACCACGGCGCCATAGCCGCCATAGGGACGCAGCGCGCGCACCGTGCCGATGCGGCCGTCCTTCCAGCGGCCGACGATGAGATCGGCATTGGGGGTGTAGATGCGCGTCACTTCTTCGCAGCCGGGTCCCATGAGGGTGTAGAGCATTTCGATAGGATGGATGGCGTACCAGGAGAGATCGAGCTGGTGGTGCTCTTCAAGCGGTCCAGGACCCCAGGTGCTGACACCGAGCGCATCCCGGAACTTCATGGTGGTGCCGATTTCGCCGAAACGCAGGCTGGAGGAACTGAACCACGGCACACCGGCCTCTTTGGCCAGCCGCGCGATCTCGCGCGCATCTTCCAGCGTGGCGGCCAGCGGCTTGTCGATAAACAGCGGCTTGCCCGCGGCGATCACCGGTTTGGCCTGCTCCAGGTGCACGCGTCCGTCGACGCTTTCCAGCAGCACGACATCGACTTTCTTGCAGAGGGTCGGGATATCCGGCACGATCTCGACGTGCCATTTGGTGCGCAGTTCCTGGGCGTACTTGTCCACGCGCGAAAAGCTGGATTCGATATCCTTGCTTCCACCTTTATAAGCGGCGATTACTTTGCCTCCGGGCACGTGATCCGGAGACATATCGTCATTCAGAATTTTCGTGAAGGCAACAACGTGCGAGGTATCGGTGCCGATGATTCCGAGACGGAGTTCGGCGCAAGCGGGCCATGCCGCCAGCACAAGGAAGAAGGCAGTTAGTTTCACTTTGGGCATTGTACACTGAGTTTGGGGATGCCTGTTTCCCGCTGTGCCGCATGGATCTCACCACCCCACTTACCTACGTAAAAGGAGTCGGTCCCGCTCGTGGCGCCATGCTGGAGGCCAAGGGGCTGCTCACGGTGGAAGACCTGCTGGCCTACGTTCCGTTCCGCTACGAAGACCGCAGCAACATGAAGAGCATCGCCCAACTGGCGCCCGGCGAGATGGCGACGGTGATCGCGGAGGTGCGCACGGCCAAGACGGCCGGCTTCCGGCGCCGCAGCCTGGGGCTGTTCGAAGCGTCGTTCTCCGACGCTTCACGGGCCATCCTGGTGGGCAAATGGTTCCACGGCGGGTACCTGGAAAACGTGCTGGCGCCAGGCATGAAAGTGGCGCTTTTCGGGAAAGTGGAGTTCGACAGCTACGCCGGCGCGCTGACCATGCTGCATCCCGAGTTCGAACTGCTGACGGGAGAGGATGAGGACGGCGAGGCGGCGCTGCATGTCGGCCGGGTGGTGCCGATCTACGAGGCGGTCTCGAAGATCACCACGCGGGCCTTGCGCACGCTGATCCATCGCGTGCTGGAAGAGATGGAGCCGCTGGCGGACGATCTCTCGCCCGACCTGCGGCGGCGCCTGGCTCTGGTGGATCGCTGGACCGCCATCCGCGAGACGCATTTCCCTCCGATTGACGCCGACCTGCGGCTGCTCAACAACTTTCGCTCACCGGCGCAGTTCCGGCTGATCTTCGAGGAGTTCTTCTGGCTGGAGTGCGGCCTGGCGCTCAAGCGCGGCAAAGCGCGGGCGCAGCCGGGCATCGCGTTTGCATTGAACGATCGCGTGCGCCAACAGATCAAGGCCATGCTGCCCTTCAAGCCCACCGGAGCGCAGAAGAAAGTTCTCAAAGAAATCGCCGACGATATGGCGGCGCCGCATCCGATGAATCGCCTGCTCCAGGGCGATGTGGGCAGCGGCAAGACCATCGTGGCGGCCGAAGCGGCCGTGATCGCCATCGAGAACGGCTACCAGGTGGCGGTGCTGGCTCCCACGGAGATCCTGGCGGCGCAGCATTATTTCTATTTCAAGCAGGTGCTGGGCAAGCTGGGATACGTCGTGGTGCTCCTCACCGGATCGTTCACCAGCCGCGAAAAGGTGCAGTTGAAAAAGCTGCTGGCAGAAGGGCTGGCGCACGTGGCGATCGGCACTCACGCGCTGCTCGAAAAGGACGTGGAATTCCAGCGCCTGGGCCTGGCCATCGTGGACGAACAGCATCGTTTCGGCGTGATGCAGCGGCTGGAACTGGTGCAGAAGGGCGTCACGCCGGACGTGCTGGTGATGACCGCGACGCCGATCCCGCGCACGCTTGCGCTCACGCTCTACGGCGACCTGGAGGTCTCCGTGATCGACGAACTGCCGCCGGGCCGCAAGCCCATCATCACGAAACATGTGACCGACGATCACGTGGAGCGCGTGTACAGCTTCCTGAAGCAGCAGATCGTCGAAGGGCGCCAGGCCTACGTGGTCTATCCGGTGATCGAAGAGTCGGAGACGCAGGCCATGAAGGCGGCGCAGAAAATGCACGAGCACCTTTCCACCGAGGTTTTCCCGGATATCCCGGTCGGCTTGCTGCATGGCCGCCTGCCGGCCGATGAAAAAGAGGCTGTGATGGAACGCTTCAAGCGCGGCGAGGTGAAGATCCTGGTTTCGACTACGGTGATCGAAGTAGGCGTGGACGTGCCGAACGCCACGGTAATGCTGATCGAGCAGGCCGAGCGCTTCGGGCTGGCCCAGTTGCACCAGTTGCGCGGGCGGGTAGGCCGCGGCGCCGCGCAGAGCTATTGCATCCTGGTCACTGAGAAACTGGGCGATGCCGCGCGGGAGCGCATCCGGGCTCTGACCGAGTCCAATGACGGCTTCTATATCGCGGAAATGGATTTGAAGCTGCGCGGGCCGGGCGAGTTCTTCGGCACGCGCCAATCCGGGCTGCCTTCGCTGCGGGTCGCCAACATCCTGCGCGATCAGGAAATCCTGGAAGTGGCACGGCGGGAGGCCACCAGCCTGGTGGCGCATCCGCCTTCGGAGCAGGAACTGCGCCGGATGGTGGCGTTCATCCGGGATCACTGGCAGCGGCGCTATGGACTGGTGACGGTGGGCTGATGCGGGTGATTGCAGGAGAGTACCGTTCGCGGCGTTTGAAATCGCTCCCGGGAATGGCCACGCGTCCTACCCCGGACCGGCTGCGGGAGACGCTGTTCGATATCCTGGCGCCGCGTCTGCAGGGGACTACCTTCGTAGACGCCTATGCCGGGACCGGCGCTGTGGGCATCGAGGCGCTGAGCCGCGGGGCGGGACACGCCATTTTCCTGGAGAAGAATCGCCAGGCGCTGGAGGTGATCCGGGAGAACCTGGCATCGCTCGAATTGACGTGGAAGGCGATTGTCGTGCCCGGACCGGTGATCACCAGCCTGACCCGCCACCCGGCCGAAATTGTTTTTCTGGATCCGCCGTACGGGCTCGAGCGCGAGTACCGGGCGGCGCTGGAGGTTCTGGCGCAATCCCCGCCGTCATTGACCATCGTGCAGCACTCCGTGCATTTCCCGCTGGCAGCGTCATTTGGCCCCCTGGAGCGCACCAGGGTAGTGAAGCAGGGCGACAATGCCCTCAGCTTTTTCACCCGGACGTGATAGGATTTGCCTAGGAAACAGCCGTCCTTTCCACGGCATGGAGGTGTTTGGTGAACGCAGGTCTTACACGGCGCAATCTGCTGGCAGCGGGATTGGGGGCCGCGGGCTCGCTGCCCGGCGCTACCACGCCCGAGCCGCCACGCGAGTTCCGGCGCGGCGGGATGCTCTATCGCCGGCTGGGCCAGACAGGGCTGGATGTTTCGGTGCTGGCCTGCGGCTCGCACACCGATCCCACCTACAAGCGTAAAGTGCAGTTCGGCAACGTACTCACCGAAGAAGGACAGGCGCGGCGCAATCGCCTGGTGGCACACGCGCTCGACCTGGGTGTCAACCTGGTGGACACCTACGAAAACGAAGGCCAGTGGGAGCACGTGGAGCGCGTGGTTCGACCCCGGCGCGACAAGGTGCTGGTCTCGATTTGCCGCCAGTTCCCCATGTTCGTCGGTGAGAATATCGACCGCGCCGCTAAGCTCTACGGCCATGTCGATTTGTACCGCATCTATCTGGGCGATGGCGCCAAAGTCGACGGCAAGATTCTGGAAGATTGGGACGCGCTGCGCAAGGCCAAAGAGGCGGGGAAGGTGCGCGCCATCGGCATCAGCACGCACAGCGAGCGCATGATGGTGAGCGCGCTCGAAGAGCTGGACGGCCTGGACTACATCATCTTCCCCTACAATTTCATTCACGCGCGCGCCGACTATAGCGAATTTCTGCCCGCGGCGATCGCCAAGGGCGTAGGGCTGATTGCCATGAAGACGCTGGCCGCCGGATCGATCGTGCGGCTGGATCCGCGGGCCCGCCCGGGCGCCAAGCCCGAGAATGAGCGCATCCAGCTCTACCAGTCGCACAACCGCACCATCCTGCCTGCCGTGGTAGCCGAACTGACGCGCAGCCTCAATCGGCTGCCGGACGAATCGCTATGCCAGGCGGCGCTGCGTTACGTGTATTCGCGGCCGTTCCTCTCCGCCGCAGTCACCGGCATGTTCGACGAGAGCCTGCTCCAGGAAAATTACACGGCGTTGGAGCGGCACGTCTCGCTCACGCGCGAAGAGCACGCCGCGCTGGATGCCGCCGGCCGCTGGGCCGGGTCCCGGAGGGCGCTCTGGCTGCCGCGGCACTATCGCTGGCTGGAGGAGCGATGGCGCGGCTGAGGCCGGCCGTCCTCCTGCTGCTGGCTTCCGCAGCGTTCCTTTCACAGGCCCGGCCGCAGAATCGCAGCCAGGAACAGTTCCGCCAGGCGGGTGTGTGCGCCCGCTGCCACGTGGTCTCGGTGCTCGAGTGGGGAATCTCCGGGCACGGAAAAAAAGGCAGCCCGGCCTGCCAGACCTGCCACGGTCTCAGCCGCGGACACGTCGCCGACGAGCGCAACGGAGTAAAGCCGGACCGGCTTCCCCGCGGCGCGCAGATCGCGACCTTGTGCGGCGAGTGCCACGGCCCGAAATGTCCCAAGACGGCAGCCTCCGGCGACTGTCAGCAATGCCATCACGTCCATGCGCTGATCAATCCTTCGACCGACCAGCCCACGGAGCCTCCCGCGCAGCCACGGCCGGCAGCTAGCCAGGGTCAGCGGCCCGCGCCGCCAGCCGAATTTGCCATCGCCGAACTGGGCCTTCAGATGGCACTGCTACCCGCGGGAGACTTCGACATGGGCTCGGAGCGTTGGCCCGCCTCGACTCCGGTACATACGGTCCACATAGATGCGTTCTATCTGGCTAAGACGGAAGTTACCCAAAAACAGTGGGAGGCGATTATGGGCACTAACCCGAGTGCCCATCGCGGCGCAGACTTACCCGTGGAGCAGGTTTCGTGGAACGACTGCCAGGAGTTCCTGAAAAAGCTGAACGCGCGATTTCCGGCGGCCAAGCTGCGCCTTCCCAACGAAGGCGAATGGGAATATGCGGCGCGAGCAGGCTCCGGTGATCTGCGTTCCATTGCCTGGTTCCGAGACAATACCGCGCTACGGTCTGCCCCATTCCAGCAGACCGAGGACTACGCTCCGCATGCGGTGGCAACACGGCAACCGACCCGATGGGGGATTTATGACCTGTTCGGCAATGTGTGGGAGTGGTGCTCCAGCCTGGCTCGACCTTATCCGTTTCATCCGGATGGCCGCGATTCTGTAACCACGCCGGGGAAACGGATCCTGCGCGGTGGGAGCTTTGCAGATTCAGCCGACTACCTGGACCCTGCCCTCCGTCACAGCGAGCGTCCGGATCGTCGTCTCCAGTGGAACGGCTTACGCCTCGCGCGTTCCCTACCCCTCTGACCCTGCACTTACGCCGGCCTTGCGAGCCTGCGCAAGCGCAACTCTTATCGATTCACAGTCGAAAACGATTCTGCTGTGCCGGCAGCTACCGGTGAATCTACGGCTTCGCCAACACGCATGGAATTCCAGTTATAGTCAAACTCTTTGCCGCAGTCGAGACAAACCACGTAAGTGCCGTGCCGCGTGGCTCCCGAAGCTGACGGTTGAACTGCGCTACGGCGCGCAGGAGTTAGGGGGAAGGTAGTCCTCCGATGGGAACAACCGAACATCACATCCAAGAGTGAGCTCAACATGACGGCCCCTTTCCATCTACTTAGATACGGGATATCGAAGTTTGGTTGCAATGTCTACCGGCGTAAAGCTGTACTGTGGGGTACCAGGACGGTAGTTTGCCGCAATCTATTGAAATACTGAATGTGAAGTGGTTCGCGTTTCAGGCGAGCTTCGCCGAAATTGCTTCCGCGATTTGTTTGCCGTGAAATCTTCCATTTTCAATAAAAATCTCGTTGGTATGCATTCCGGCAACAATCACCCCCGCCAGGTGGATACCGGCTCGCTCGCTTTCGAGGGTCTGGGGATCCGTGCGGGGCCGCTGCGTATCTTCTTCAATTGTAATGCCTAAAGCGTTCAGGAAGGTCAGATCGGGGCTGTAGCCAATGAGCGCAAATACGAAGTCGTTGGGCAGTTCCACCTGCCCGTCGGGTGTATCCACCAGGATCGATGCCGGGCGGATTTCTGTTACGCGGGAATGAAAATACGCCCGAATCTCCTGATTCTTGATGCGATTCTCTATGTTAGGTTTAATCCAATATTTCACATGATGGGACATCGCCGCGCCGCGATGGATCAGCGTGACACGTGCCCCGGTCCAGTACAGTTCCAGAGCCGCGATGGCCGCCGAGTTCTTCCCACCGATGACGGCAACATCATGGTCGTAAAAGGGATGTGGCTCCTTGTAATAGTGGAAAACCTTGTCGAGGTCCTCGCCCGGCACCCGCAGCAGGTTTGGTACATCATAGTAGCCTGTAGCCAGTACCAGTTTACGGGTGGTATATAAGTGCTCGCAGCCCAACCGGTCGGTGGTAACGACCTGGAACGCGAGATCCTGGCCTGCCACCCGGCTCACGCGTTCGTATTGGTGGATATTGAGACGATAGTGCTCCGCGACGCGCCGGTAGTATTTCAACGCCTCCGTACGGTTCGGCTTTTCATTGAGGCTCGTCATCGGAATGTTACCGATCTCCAGCAACTCCGGAGTCGTAAAAAAGACCATGTGCGTGGGGTAGTGATACAGGGAGTTGCACACACAGCCTTTCTCGATCAGTAACGTCCTCAGGCCGCGCTGCTGCAACTCGATGCCGCAGGCCAGCCCGGTCGGCCCGGCGCCGATCACAATCACGTCGAATTCGGTCACAGTTTGCTCTCAACCGAGGCGTAGACGCTCTCCAGGGCATCGGCCAGCGCCGAAGGATCCTTGCCGCCTCCTTCGGCCATATCCGGCCTGCCTCCGCCTTTGCCGCCAACGGCCTGAGCCACGGCACCGACTAACTTGCCCGCGTGCACTTTTGCGGTTAGATCCTTGGTCACCGCGGAGACGATCGTCACACCCGAGTCTTCCGCCGAGGCAAGCACCACCACACCGGTCTTCCACTTGTTGCGCAGCGAATCGGCCAGCGCGCGCATCTGCTGGCGATCCATCCCGTCCAGGCGCGCGGCCAGCACCTTTACGCTTTTTAGTGTGCGGACCTGCTTTTCCAGATCGCCCACGGCCGACTGCGCCAGTTTGCTCTTCAGCTGGTCCACCTGCTTTTCCAGGGCGCGCTGGTGCAGGATCTGCTTCTCCAGGTGGTCCACTAACTCCGGCTCGGCGACGCGTAACATCTGAGCCATCCGGTGAAGCGCGTCGACGGTCTCTTGATACTGGTGGATCGCCGCCTCACCCGTAATCGCCTCGATGCGCCGCACGCCGGCGGAGATACTGCCCTCATAGACGATCTTAAAGACGCCGATATCGCCGGTGCGCCGCACATGCGTGCCTCCGCACAGCTCCTTGCTGAATTCGGGGATCGAGACGACGCGCACCTGGTCGCCGTACTTCTCGCCGAACAGCGCCATGGCGCCGGTGGCAATCGCCTGGTCGAGCGGCAGGATATCGGTGGTGACGGGCTGGTTGCGCAGAATCTGATCGTTGACCAGCCGCTCCACTTCTTCGATCTCAGCCTTGTCCATGGCCGCGTAGTGCGTAAAATCGAAGCGCAGCCGGGGAGGCTCCACCACGCTGCCGGCCTGCTTCACATGCGGGCCAAGCACCTGGCGCAAGGCGGCGTGCAGCAGATGCGTCGCCGTGTGATTGCGCATGGTGGACTGGCGCAGGGGGGCGGCCACGTCCGCGCGCACCTCGTCGCCCACCCGGAGAACCCTTTCCGCCACAATACGGTGTACGGTCAGGCCGGGCACGGCCGGATAGGCCGTCTCCACCTCGGCCACCTTTTCCCCCGAAAGCGCATAAAGGCTGCCGCGATCGCCAACCTGTCCGCCCGTTTCGGCGTAAAACGGAGTCTGATCGAGCACCAGCTCGGCCTGCTGGCCGGCGGCGATCTCGCTGACCATCTCGCGATCAATCAGCAGGCCCACAATCTTCGAGGTGGCCTGCAATTCGTCGTAGCCCAGAAACCGGGTACGGCCCGCGGCTACCAGTTGCTGGTAGGCCGGAGCCACCGCGCCGCGCTCCGCGCCCTTCCAGCTCGCGCGGGCGCGCTCGCGCTGCGCGGCCATCTCGCGGTCGAACCCTTCGTGATCGATGGTCAACTGGCGCTCGCGCGCCATCTCCTCCTGCTCGTCGAGCGCCAGCCCGTAGGTGTCATAAAGCTTGAAGGCTACCGCTCCCGGAAGCACGTTTCCGGCAAGACCTTTGACCTCGTCCTGAAACACTTTCTCCGCGACCAGGAAGGTAGTGGCATAGCGATGTTCCTCGTCCTTGACGACGCGCGCCACGCGCTGCACGCTCTCCAGCAGCTCCGGATAGGCGGGCCGCATCAGATCGGCCACAAAACCGGTGAGCTGATAGAGGAAGGGATCCTCCACCCCGATCATGCGCACGTGGCGCATGGCCCGCCGCATGATCTTGCGCAGCACATAGCCGCGGCCGTCATTGGAAGGCAGCACGCCGTCGTGAATCAGGAAGGCGGTGGCGCGGCTGTGATCGGCGGCGATACGCAAGGCCGTATCCACGCGCGGATCAGCACCATACGTCACACCGAACAGATCCGCAGCCCGCAGAATGATGGGTTGGATCAGGTCCGTGTCGTAGTTCGATAGCTTGCCTTGCAGGACAGCGGCCAGACGCTCCAGCCCGAGCCCGGTATCGATCGAGGGACGGGGTAGCGGCGTCATCACTCCGCTGGAATCGCGATCAAACTGCATGAAGACCAGGTTCCAGATCTCGACGAAGCGCCCTCCGCCGTCGCTGGGAAACTGCTCGTGCTCGCGGCCCGGCTCGGCAGCTTCCGGCCCCAGGTCGTAATGGATCTCCGAACACGGACCGCAGGGGCCGGTATCGCCCATCTGCCAGAAATTATCTTTCTCGTCCAGCCGGAAGATCCGGCTCTTAGGAACACCGGCCACTTTCTGCCACAGCAGTTCGGCATCATCGTCTTCGCGGAACACTGTGATATAGAGCCGGTCTTTGGAAAGGCCGTAGTCCTTGGTGATCAGGTCCCAGGCAAACTCGATCGCTTCGGCCTTGAAATAATCGCCGAAGGAGAAGTTACCCAGCATCTCGAAAAATGTGTGGTGGCGCCGGGTATAGCCGACATTTTCCAGGTCATTGTGCTTGCCGCCGGCGCGTACGCATTTCTGCGAGGTGGTGGCTCGCGAGTAGTCGCGCTTTTCCAGTCCCAGAAAGACGTCTTTGAACTGGTTCATACCCGCATTGGTAAACAGCAGCGTAGGGTCGTTTGCCGGAACCAGCGAAGAGCTGCGCACTTGCCGGTGCCCGCGGGCAGAGAAAAAATCGAGAAAGCGCTGGCGAATATCGTGGCCTGTCACGGAGAAATCCTTCTTGGAAGTGATCTAATTCTTAATTGTAACGAACTACAGGTCGTTACCAAACCGCGGCCGTCATACTCCTGCGTGACAAAGTGGGGCAGGTTTCAGCCTGCGCGCCGGTTTGAACCGGCGCCCCACAAGGCCTGGCATCTTGGGTGCGAGTTTTTTGCCGGCTACGCTATTCCGGTGAGCGCCTGCTCGAAGTCCGCCAACAGATCGCGCCAGTCTTCAATTCCCACGGAAACGCGCACCAGCCCGTCGCCGACGCCGGCCTCGGCCAGCTCGGCAGCCGACAGACCGGAATGCGTGGTGGTCTTGGGATGGCAGGCCAGCGACTCCACACCGCCCAGAGATACCGCGTTGCGCACGATACGCAGGCGCCGCAGAAAGGAAAAGGCTGCTTCCCGTCCGCCGTGGAAATCCAGAGAGAAGAGCGCCCCCGGATAGTCGCACTGCGCCCGGAAGATACGAGCCTGCTCCGGGTCCTGGAACAGCGTAGGGTAGATCACCCGCAGTTTGGCACTCCCTGCCAGGGCTTCGGCGATGCGCTGCGCATTCTTGCTCTGCCGGTTCATACGCAATTGCACCGTGGGCAGCCGTCCGTCCAGCAGCCAGCACTCGTCCGGCTGCAGGATATTGCCGAACATGATGCGGCGGCTATGGATCTGCCGGATCACCTCCGGATCGCGCGCAAGTGCAATACCGGCCACCATATCGCTGAAACCGGAGAGATACTTGGTAGCCGAGTACAGCACCAAGTCGGCGCCTCGCTGTAAGGGATGCTGGAACGTCGGTCCCAGGAAGGTGTTATCCACCATGACCATGGGACGATCCGGATGGCGGGCCGCAGCCTCCGCCGCCTGCTGAATATCGGTCATCACCAGAGTGGGGTTGGCGGGCGTCTCGATATACACCATGCACAGATTTCGAGCGCCTTCGATCGCCGCCCGCATCCCAGCCGTATCACCTGCCAGGACGCGAATGCCGGTCATGCCGAACGGCTCCAGAAAACTGTGGATCAGCCCGATCGTCCCGCCGTAGAGCGGAGCCGTGTAGACGATTGTGCCGCCGGTTCTGCCATAGGTGAACACAGCCGTCATAATGGCCGCCATGCCGGAATTGAAAACGGCCGCGGCCTTCGCGCCCCGTTCGAGCGGCACCACCTGGTCCTCCAGGATTTCGGCATTGGGATGGGAGATGCGCGAATAGATCAGGTCGCCGCGTTCACCCGGCGCCGGCTTTACGGTTCCATGCTGGATTGCAAAGGCGCGTTCCGCGGCTTCGGGGCTGGAGAAGACATACGTAGAACTGCGAAACACCGCCGGGCGTGCCGACCCGAACGACAGGTTCGGATCAAAGCCGCGCGTCAGCACCGCTGTGCGCGGCCGCACGTGACCGTGAGGAGGGGCTTCCTGTTGTGACATAATCTCTCCATCCCAAGTCTACCGCCCATGATTTCCAAATACCGATACGAAGAATTCACCTGGCCGGAGATCCGCGAGGCCGTGGCGCAGAACCGCGTGGCCGTGCTGCCGGTCGGAACCGTGGAGCAGCACGGACCTCATCTGCCGCTGGTCACCGACGTTCTCACCGCCACCGAGATGTCGCGCCTGGCCGTGGAGCGCATCCCGCAGGAAGCGGTGCTGCTGCCCTCGGTCTACTACTCGTTCAACGAGCACCACATGGACTTTCCGGGCACCATTGCCGTCGAAGGCGAGACCATCGTCCGCTATGTCACCGACATCGGCAAAAGCCTGGCCCACCATGGATTCCGCAAAGTCCTGCTGGTCAACGGCCATGGCAGCAATGTGCCGTTCCTGGACATTGCCGCGCGCAACATCACCAACCACAGCGAAGCCATCTGCGCCATGGTGCCCTGGTGGAGCCTGATTCCCAAAGACCTGCTCAAAAGCCTGCGCGAATCCGAGTTTCCGGGCGGCATGGCCCATGGCTGCGAACTGGAGACCTCGGTCCTGCTCCACCTGCGCGGCGATCTGGTGCAGATGAACGTTGCTGAAAAAGACATCAGCTTCCAGCCGACGGAATTCTTCTACTGGGACCTGCAGTCCGCCTCGCCGGTCTTCTTCCAGGAGTGGTTCAGCCGCTATTCGCGGACCGGCACCGTGGGCGACCCCACCAAGGCTACCGCCGAAAAGGGCCGGCGCTTCGTAGAGGCCGTCGTCGAGCGCCTGATTGCACTGATCCAGGAGTTCCGCGCCCGCAAGATCCAGCCTCGGGTGGATCATCATTAGGCTGGCGCGTCTACAATACGTACATGCACCGCAGAAGCTTTCTGGCGGGCGCCGGCACGGCGGCGCTCGCGCTCCAGGGACAGACCAGGGCTCCGGTACGGCTGGGCGTAGATCTGTTCAGCCTGCGATCCCAGGGCTGGACCCCGTTCGAATACCTGGACTACTGCCACAAGTGGGGCGCCAAGGTAGTTCACTTCAGCGAGATTCGCTTTCTCCGCAGCCTGGAGCCGGAACACCTGAAGAGCGTGCGCGCCCACGCAGCGAAGCTGGGCATCGAGGTCGAAATCGGCATGCGCTCCATCTGCCCGACCTCCAAAATGTTCGATCCCTCTCAGGGCACCGCGGAAGAACAGCTCGCGCGCATGATCCGCTCCGCCAAGATCATCGGCTCGCCCATCGTACGCGCCGTGCTGGGCAGCTCGGATGACCGTAAAGGCGCCGTCCCGCTCGAACAGAACATCGAAAACACGGCCAAGGCGCTGCGTGCCGTGCGCTCCCAGGTTGTGGACAACGGCCTGAAAATCGCCATCGAAAATCACGCCGGCGACATGCAGGCGCGCGAGCTCAAGATGCTGATCGAAGAGGCCGGGAAGGATTTCGTGGGCGCCTGTCTCGATTCGGGCAACCCGCTCTGGACCATCGAAGATCCGCACCTGACGCTCGAAACGCTGGCGCCTTATGTGCTCACCAGCCACATCCGCGATACCGCGGTCTGGCGCGTTCCGGAAGGCGCGGCTGTCGCCTGGGTGCGCATGGGAGAGGGCAATATCGGCATCGATGCCTATGTGCGTAAGTACACGGAACTGTGTGCCGGCCGCGCCCTTTCGTTGGAAGTGATCGTAGTGGGCCAGCCGCGCATCTTCGCCTACCGCAATCCGGCTTTCTGGGAGGCCTATCGCAAAACTCCCGCGTGGGAATTCGCCCGCTTCGTGAAACTGGTGGAAGATGGCCAGCCTCATCCAAACCCGGCCCCGGTTACGAAAGATCAGGCCGCCGCGCGGGAACGCGAGGATTTCGAAGGCAGCATGCGTTATACGCAGGAACTTCTGCGGCGCATCGGATAACCGCCTGGCAGGCCCGTACTCTGACCGTGTGATTCGGTTCGTCCGCTTGCTGTCGCGCGCGGTTCCGTTCCGCCACTGAACCGCGACCGCAAGGGAGCGGACTTCACGTCCAGAGCACCAGCTAGCGAGTCAGCAACGCCCGGGTTTTGCGCGGTAGTTTGGCCAGGACCAGGTCGTACGCCTGGCGCAGGTAGTCGTGAAGCTCGGCCCGGGTCAGAGCGTTGGCGGTTTCCAGGGCCACCCAGTGGGCGCGTGCCAGGTAGGGAGCGGGAATCACGCCGGGGCGCTCCAGCAGATCGGCAAAGGTTTCCGGACTACATTTGAAGGACAGCCAGTGGGAGCCCGGTTCGAGCGCGGCCACGGCATACATCTTGCCGCCGATCTTGAATACCAGAGCGTCTTCCCACTGCACCTGTTCAGTGGTGTGCGGCAGCGAGAGGCAGTACTGCCGCACCGCATCAAGATTCCCCACGGCCCTTATTGCGCCAGCTTCACCGGCACCGAGGCGCTGGTCTTGCCCCAGCTCAACTGTAGTGTTCCAGCTTTGGCGCCGGAAGATTTCAACTCAATGACGAACTTCTCAACCGGGCTGCTCAACGGGGTCAGTTTCAAAGGCACGCGCCCCAAGTCCTGGGATTGCGTATACTCGGTGCCCCACTGGCCGGTCTGCTTGTTGACGATCAGGCTCCAGCCGCTTTCCGAAGCCAGCGTGTACAACGTGTAAACGCCTTTGGGTACTTTAAGATTGCCGATCATGAGGTCGGCGTCAGTCGCGAGGGTAGTAGCCGAATCGGCCCCCGTTCTCCAGACCTTTCCGAATGGGATCAAACCGCCTTCCACTTTACGGTTGCGCGCGGATGGCGCGTTGTATTCGATCAGGATCTGATGCCCTCCCAGCTCCATGCTGGTGCTGGCGGACGGGCTCAGTTTATTATCAGTAACTTTGCGTCCGGTCACGGCGCCGGAAAGCGTGGCCGCGGCCGATACCGCAACGAGAGACCAGAACAGTATCTTGCGCATAAGAATCGTTCTCCTGTCCAGGTTAGTATCGTACCGCGGCAAGAAGTTATGCGCCGTGGATCTTTCGGAAGCCTGCCAGGCAGCGCTCGGCAGTCTCCAGCGGAGGATAGTCGCTGCCCTCCTGTTCGATCAGGTAGTACTCGATGCCGCCGGTCTTCTCGGCCGCCTGAAAGATCTTCTTCCAGGGAGCCGCGCCTTCGCCGAAGATGGCCTTGTACCCCTTCTCGGGCGACCACTCCTTGCAGTGCATGGACATAATCCGTCCGGGATTGGCGTTGATCCAGGCGACCGGATCGGAACCGACTTCGAGACAGGTACCGACATCCAGTTGCAGCATCACATCCTTACCGGTGTTGGCCGCCAGCACTTCGATCGACCGCTTGCCATCCACCGGCTTAAACTCCGTCTGGTGGTTGTGATACCCGGTCCGCAGCCCTTGCGGGCGAATCTTCTCCGCCGCTTCATTGAGCTGGTCGGCGACTTTTTTCCAGCCGTCGAGCCCGTTGACGCGGCCCGCGCTGGCGAGCACGATGAACTTGCTGCCCAGGATCTGGTTGAGTTCCGTCGCTTTCGGGAGCCCTTCCGCGGAGAAGGACTTCGGACCGTTGTGGGTGGAGTAGCAGCGGATCCCGAGATCGTCCAGCAGCTTGCGCATCTCTTTGGCCGATCCCACGGACCAGTCGAAATACGGCGCGTAGAATTCCACGCCCTGGTAGCCCATCTTCGCCACCTTGCGGACCGTACCCATGAGATCCTGTTGCATCTCATTCCGCACCGAATAGAGCTCCAGACCTACCGGAATGCGCTTTCCCCGCGACGCGGCGGACGCAAAAGGGGCAGCCGCGGCCCATGCCAAAAGCTCGCGGCGGGTGATGGGATTGCGTAACATCAAGCCAACGATAGCATATTGCACTTGCCGCTCCGGTGGCGCCGGACCGGACGGGAATACTACGCCTTACTCGTATCGCAGCGCTACCAGCGGATCTACCCGGGATGCACGCCGGGCGGGAATCCAGGCGGCGGCGAGTGCTACCGCGAGCAGGCCCAGCGAGACCAGGCCGTACGTCTCCCAATCGGTCGGGCTGACGCCGTAAAGCAAGGCGCCGGCGAAGCGGGTCAGGACTACCGCAGCCCCGCATCCGGCCGCCACTCCGAGCAGCACCGGCAGCAGGCCGCGGCGCAGCACGAGGCCGAGCACCTCTTCCCGCTGCGCCCCCAGCGCCATGCGAATGCCGATTTCGCGTGTCCGCTGGGCTACAGAAAACGCCACGACGCCATAGATTCCGATGGCTGCGAGCACCAGCGCAACCAAGCCCAGGCAACTGGCCAGTACCGCGGTCATGCGCTCCTGGGAGAGTGTGGTATTGAGGTAGCTTTCGAGCGTGGCGATCCCGGAAAGAGGCACTTCGGGATCGATCGCATTGATCTCGCGTTCCAACCCCGGCAGGATCGCCAGCGGGGCACTCGCCGTGCGGATGGCCAGCGTCATCTCCGGGATGTAGGACTGCGCCACGGGCAGATAGAAGCAGGGCCGGATCTCTTCGCGAAAGCTGCTCATCTTGCCGTCGCGCACGATGCCCACAACGGTCACCGGCGCGGGAGGAGTCCCCACCCCGAACTGGCGGCCGAGGGGATCCTGGCCGGGCCAGAAGCGGCGAGCCATGGCTTCGTTGATGATGGCCACGCGCGGCGAGCCGGGGCCGTCGGCGGGAGTGAAATCGCGGCCGCGCCCCAGCGGGAGGCCAAGCGTCCGAAACCACCCCGGCGAGATCCTGTTGCGATTGACCTGCATGGTCTGTGTTGCACCCGGCGGTCCGATCTCGATGGTGTCGTCGATGCGCATCCCCGCGAGCGGCAT
>CAZMRK010000430.1:0-3350 GCA_964568355.1 uncultured Solibacteraceae bacterium
GGCGGGCATTCCTTTGAGCTGTTTCAAGATGGCGGACTGGCTTTGCTGCTGGCGCGTCTTGAGCCTCTGAAACTCGGCATAAGCCCTCCGGGCGTCATCGCTGCGGCCAAGACCGCGATACGCCAGCATCAGGTTATAAGGAATGCTCTCATCCTCGGGAGCCAGTCGCGCGGCCGCTTCCAACTCGGTAAGGGCCCGCTGATTCTGCTTTTGGGCAAGCAGGACCTTGGCCAATCCGATTTTGGCGCGCACGAAAGCCGGCTGCAGCTCCAGCGCGCGCGAGAAGTGCCGGGCAGCCTCGTCGAAGCGCTGGGCGCGCAGGTGGATCTCGCCCATCTCGGTGAGTGTGGGGACATCCAAAGGGCTGATGGTGAGCTCTTTTTGAAATTCGGCCATGGCATCCCGGTCGTTTTCCGGGCTGTCGCCGCTGCGCAAAATCATCCGGCCCAGGCGATAGTGCGCGCCGGGCAGGTTGGGCTCCATCTGCAGAATCGTGCGATATTCCTTGGCTGCATCGGCGAACCGATCTTGCGCCTCGAAGACCTCAGCGAAAACCTGGTGTACGCGGTAGGAGCCGGGAGCAGTCTGGACCAGGTGCTCGACCGAGCTATTCCACAGGTTGGCGTAGACTTTGGATGCGGTATAGAGGACATCCGGGTCATCCGGAGCGATCTTGCGCAGCGTGTCGAGCGCCTGCAACCCGCGGCCGGTCTCCCCGCTGGCGAAGCAGGCATCGATGAGACGCTGTCCGGCAAGAACCCGCACCGGAAGCTCGGATTCGGTTTCAAGTGCCTTGCCGAGATGCGGTATGGCCTCGCGATTCCGGCCCATCGCCTGATAGGTGAAGCCCAGCAGCAACCCGACTCCAGGCAGCCCGGGGTCGAGGCGCAGAGCCTCCGCCAGGGAAGCTGCGGCCTCCGGCAGTTTGCCAAACTCCTGGTAAGCCATGCCGAGGCGGGCATGAGATTCGGCACGGGCCGGATCCAGGGCAACGGCCTGCCGGAATTCCTCGATCGCCAGCTTCGCGTCGTGCCGCTGTTGGGCTTGCATGCCCCTCTGAACATGCTGCGCGATCTCTGCGTCGCGGGACGGTGCGCAAAGCAGAACGGCCGGGAACAACAAAAGGGAAACACGCAGAAGCATTTCGCCTATTTTAGTGCTATGTCCTACCGAGCCGCGACCGCGAGCGGCTGTGTTACAAAGTGGGGCAGGCTTTAAGCCTGCGCGCCGGTTTTAACCGGCGCCGGCGCATCTTAGCTGCCAGATCAGAATGACAGTTTCATGGCAAGTTGGATATCGCGCGGATCTACCGATGTGGCCGAGATGATGCCGAACTGCGGTGTCCCTAGCGTCGCTCCTGGATTGGCGAAGATCGGATGATTGAAGATGTTGAAGAACTCCGTGCGGAACTGCGCGCGCCAGTGTTCACCAAACCGGAAATCCTTGTAAGCGGCAAAGTCCCAGTTGTTGATGCCGGGTCCGATCACAATATGCCGGCCGGCATTTCCAAATCGGAACGGACCATTAACGGGATCGGCCGGCCGATTCTCCCGAAATGCACTGGTATCGAAAAACTCAGCCACCTGTTCTCCCCGGGGGCGGCTATGCGAGAGGCCGTTGGGATCGCCGATCAGGTCAGGACGGCGCTGCCCGCCATCGGTATTGGCGCCGTTGTAGCTCTGCGTCACCGTGAATGGGCTCCCGCTCTGGAATGAAGTGATGCCGTTGATCTGCCAGCCCCCGAGAACCACATTCGCAACGCCGCCCCGGTTCAGGAACGGCTTGCCCTTGCCGAAAGGCAGCTCATAAACATAACTGATGACGAACCGGTGGCGGATGTCTTGTCCGGCCAGGCCCTTTTCGGCCTGGCGATTGTAGGAATCCTGAAAGCCGTTGCCGCGATCTGCTTCTCCCACAAATGTACCGCCCGAATCATCGAGCGCCTTGCTCCACGTGTACCCCAACAGCATCGTGAAGCCTTTGGAGAAAGGCCGCTGGACCTTGAGCTGCCCCGATTGGTAGTTCGCGTTGCCGTCATAGTCGGCGAGATAGAGTGTCCCCCAATCCTGCCACCGCCGGCGGCTCTGGAGCGAGCCTGGCCCCGGACGCGGCTGGTTGGGCTGATAGATATTGGAGAGGTGCTGCGCCTTGTTCGCCACATAGGCCGCGGAGAATAGCGTCCCTGCCACGCTGGTCTCCAGGCTGACGTTCCACGCCTGCATCAGGCCCGCCTTATAAGAAGAGCTGTTGGCAAAGATCTGCGCCGAAGCGGCCGAGGCGTTGCGGGTCGGGTCGAACCAGTCGAAGGTACTGAAGTTCGTCTGGTCCAGCACCGTATTGGCGCTGCGGACAAACGGCGGATTCACCGACGCCTCCACCCATTTGTCCACGATGTCGCGCTGGAAGAAGATGCCATAACCGCCGCGCAGCACCGTATTGGATAAGCCGGGGATGCGATAAGCGAAACCGAATCGGGGCGCAATATTGTTGTTGTCGTTGCGCACCAGCGCGGGAGGCAGGCCCACCGTATCGGATTCCACAAACGGAATGCCGCGGAACAACGACTGTTTGACGCCCTGATAAGTGATCGCGTCGGCGCCCTTCGAAACCACCAGCACCGGCGAGGCGTTGTTCGGACCGAAATACAGGTTGGAGATACTGCGGTTCGAAGACAGCGGAATGCCTGTCCACTCATAGCGCAGGCCCAGGTTGATCGTGAGGTTCGAAGTCACCTTCCAGTCGTCCTGGAAATACGGCGAAAGCGCGGAATAGCGCATCAGGGGATAGAACGGATCGGGAGAAGAGTTCACGCTGGCGGGAAGCCCGAGCAGGAAATCGCCCAGAGGCTGGCCCGTGAAGCGGCCGTCGAAATTCCAGATACCGTTCGTGCGGAAGATCTCGTCGAAATTGTCCAGGTGCCGCTTCACCTCCATGCCCATGTGCAGAGCATGGCGGCCCTTGGTGACAGTGAGCGCCGGATGCCACTCGTAAATCTCCAACTGCCAGCGGCGCGGGCCATAGTGCACTTCACCCAGGTTGGAAAATCCCGTAACACTCCACACCGGGGCGCCCCACGAATCGGGCACCGTGGCCATTCCCTTGATCTTGAGGATCTGATTCGTAATATCGTTCTTGAAAGCGGTAGTAACCGCCTCATTCTGCCGGAAACGCGAATAGCCCACCGTAACGTCGAGCAGCGCGCTCGGACCCAGCGTCCGGGAGAAGTGCCCCGCCAGCGACTGCCCCCGATTGCCCTGATCGAGATTCCAGTTCGGGTTGAGGTTGGGATTTCGCAGAAGCCCGTCGTTGAAGGCATACCGGCCGTAGAGAAACGTCTTGTCGCTGATACG
>CAZMRK010000431.1:0-3826 GCA_964568355.1 uncultured Solibacteraceae bacterium
AAGATCCTGCTGCGCAAGCACCCGATCTATGCCTATCGTTTCGAGGGCACGCGCCACGATGCCGGCGATAAACTCGGCTTCCTCAAGGCCACTGTGGAATTCGCCCTGCTCCGGGACGATCTTGGCGGACCGTTCCGCGAGTACCTGAAGAGCCTGGATCTCTAGACCCCGTTCGCGACATCTCGGATTTCGCTCCGCCCCCCGGGCTGCCTGTTACAATCTGACCGTGACTCCTGTGCCATCTGAACTGCCGCTGAGATCGTCGGAAGCCGCTGCGTTAGCGGACCTGATCCTGGAGCATGCCGAAGGCAAGCCCCTCACCGGCGATCTCCGCAGCCGCCTGGCCGGCCTTGCGGCAGCGCTCTCATTTGAAACTCTGGTGCCCTGCTTCGGATCGCTCGAACGGGATCCGGTACACAACTCGGCTTATTTTGTCGCGGTGGATACCAAAGAAGCCGGTGCGCAGCTATTGCGCGTCGCCCCACTTGCGGCGCCTGCCAGTGCGATCTATCCCGTCCCGGTGCTCATTGGGCGGGTGCCTTCCCGGCTCGGCGGAGAACTGGTGCTCCACGCCACTCCCTTCGCCTCCACGGACCACGAGAACATCCGGAACTACGCCGAACTGGTGAACCAGGCCTTCTTGCCGCGCCCGCAGGGTGCCCAGGCCGCCATTGCCGTGGGCAACCGGCATCCTGAAATCAGCCTTCCAGCGGTGTTTGAGGCCTTTCGCCGGTATCAGGAAAAATCCGGCGTGAACCTTGCCTCCACCGTGCAGCTTTCGGCCACCCGCGAGATGACCACCGACGACGCCATCGCCGCGCGCGATGGCGAGAACCCCACCGCCGCCGGTCATACCCGTGTCTCGATCCGCCATCTCTACCACACCGGGCTCTGGGCCGCGATCCGCGCAGGCTGGCGGGAAGGATATAACGCAGAGGCGGATCACTTTATCGTTTCCGGGAATACGCCCGACGAGATCGCGCGCTCCGTCGAGGCCACCAAAGAGGCCATTCGCCACGCCGCCGGATATACCAAGTTCACCACCGATACCTCCCGCCTCTTCGTCCTCGAAGCGGATACGCGCCATCCGGCCGCCTGGAGCGATTCGGTCGTCGCCGAGAAATTCGAAGCTCTCTTCTCGCCGGAAGAAAAGAAGTGGATCCTGGCCGAGTTCGCGCGAAAGTTTGCGATCGGCGAGGCGGCCTACACCTTCTCCCGCGAAGACGTGCTGCGCCTGGCGGTGAAGTTCGGCGAAAGCCTGAAGCTGAATGAGGCGCTGTTCGACTACATCCGCGGCGTCAAGGCCTCGCAGAAAGCTTCCCGCGCCTTCGATTTCGAGCCCTCGATCGACGAAGCCGACACCTTGACCACGGCCAAGGAGTTGATCTTCTACATGCACTGGCTCAAAGCGCGGGGCCGGGCGGCCCAACTGGTGCCTCCCAACCTCGGCTTCAAAAAGCGCCAGGCCTATCCGGAAACCATGGAGGCGCTCCACGCCTACGCCCACCACAAGATGTGGCCCGAGCTGGAGCCGCGCGTGGCTTCCACATTCGGAGGCCGGCCGCTTGAGGAATTGGGACAGCGCGTGCGGGAGCTGGCAGGCGTTGCGCGGCATTTTGAAGGCACGCTGAGCATCCACTCCGGCAGCGGCAAACAGGCCGAAGTGCTGGAAGAGATCGGCAAAGCTACTTCCGGGAGGCTGAACTACAAGATCTCCGGGGAATTGCAACTGCAACTGTTCGATGTGCTCTCCGAACAGCCCGCCGGCACTGCCTGGCGTGCGCTCTATGAGCGCATGGCGGCCCGCGCGAACCGTTTCGCCGCCGCCGGCGCTTTCGGCGCTGAAAGCGAGCTGGCCGCCCAATACCCCCAACCTTACCTGGGCGATGCCGCGCGCGGCCGCGTGGACGGCAATCTCTTTCTGGTCTTCTGGCTCGGCAACATGGTCGGCAGCCGCGACATCGATTCTCCCGACGGCGACCACCGGTTCTTCAAGGAGAAGCTTGACGAACTCCCGCCGGATCTCCTGGCCGAAGTGCGGCGGCGCAATACCAACTACATCCTCTGGCTCGCCGGACACCTGATCGGCTGAGGATTCGTATCTTGAGCTGCAAGTTTCGGCCCCGCGATTGGCCTGCGGTATCCTGATCGCTATGCGATCGCTTTTCCTGGGCATCGTCTTCGGCTGGGTAGCAGCAGCCGCGACGGGCAATCTCATCGCCGACGTGCGCGCGGCCATCGCGCAGCGCAATTTCGACCATGCCGATCGGGAAATCGCCTCCTACCGCTCCCGCTCGGGCGTAACACCGGAGCTGGCAGTGGCCGTTTCCTGGATGGCGCGCGGTGCCCTCGCCGCGCGCTCTTACGATAAGGCCGACCAGTACGCTATGGAAACTCGCCGCCTGGTCCAGGAGCAGCTCAAGACACGCGCGCTCGATGCCGAACCCCAACTACCCCTCGCGCTCGGCGCCGCCATCGAAGTCCAGGCGCAAGCGCAGGCGGCACGGGGAGCGCGCGATCAGGCGGTCGTGCTGCTCCAGAAGGAACTGCAACAATATCGCCAGACCTCGATCCGCACGCGAATTCAGAAAAATATCCATTTGCTTAGCCTGGAGGGCAAGCCGGCACCGGAGATCGATGGGAGCCGCTGGCTGGGAGCCAAACCGGCGCCTCTTTCCCGGCTCAAGGGCCGCCCCGTCCTGCTGTTTTTCTGGGCGCACTGGTGCGGCGATTGCAGAAACGAGGCTTCCGTTCTGGCAAAGTTGATGCAGGCTTATGGTTCGCGGGGGCTGCTGCTGATGGGGCCCACCCAGCACTATGGCTACGTCCGCGGCGGCCTTGAGGCCACACCGGAACAGGAGACGGCCTATATCGACGAGGTGCGGCGGCAGTACTACGCTTCGCTCGGAAATATACCGGTGCCGCTGAGTGAGGAGAGCTTTAAGAATTACGGGGCCAGCACGACGCCAACTCTGGTGCTGGTGGATCGGCAGGGTATCGTGCGCTACTATCACCCCGGCGCGGCATCTTATGACGAACTGGCCGCTCGCATCGAGGCGGCTTTGGGGACATAGTACTGCGTTCTGCCGCGCACGGTCAGAATAGTAGTGGCGCCGGTGCGCGCCTATTCGGTGCACACCGGCGCGGTTGATTATTCAACCTTCACTTCAACAGCTTTGGGCCGGGCCTTCTCCGACTTGGGAAGGTGCACGAACAACATCCCCTCCTTGAACTCGGCCTTGACGTTGTCGTCGGCGGCATCTTCAGGCAGCGAGAAGGACCGGACAAATGTGCCGTAAGAGCGCTCCACCCTGTGGAACCGCTTGCCCTTTTCTTCCTTCTCCTGCTTCCGATCGCCCTGGATCGTCAGGACGCCGTCCTGTACGGTGACCTTGACGTCCTTCTTGTCTACTTCAGGCACCTCGGCTTTGATCAGGTACTCCTTGTCATCCTCCGCGATGTCGACGGTAGGAACCCAATCGGCGACGGTCATCAACTCCCGTCCCGTTTCGCGGTGACCGGGTAGCCGACCGAAAATCCGGTTGAATCGATCGCTGATCTCTTCCAGCTCCTTAAAAGGATCCCACCGGAAGGGATCCCAACGAGTTAATGCACCCATAAGGTGTTCTCCTTTCCTGCTAAGAGTTTGCGGGCCTTAGCAATGCGGCCCGCCAATTCCAAGCATAGCAAGCCTGGGTCACCTTGTCAACATAACAGGCATGAAATATTAGTTCTATACACTCATATTATCTATTGCCAATTGTCTCGCGGTCCAGCTCCAGCAGCTTCGTGATCGCGTCCGCATCGTTCGGTACCACGATCGGCT
>CAZMRK010000432.1:0-17145 GCA_964568355.1 uncultured Solibacteraceae bacterium
GCAAGGGCAGCGCGGTAAGCAAAAGAAGAAGACAGCAACGCATATCTTGTTATTATGGATGGAAGCGGCGGGGGCGTGCGACGCGAGATGGCGTCATCAGTCCCGCATAGCGATGAGGAGAGACGATTGTCGCGCGGCGGCGGTCGCTTTTTTAACACAGTACATTCCCCGGCCCGGTAGCTCAGTCGGTAGAGCGCAGCCCTGAAAAGGCTGGCGTCGGCGGTTCGATTCCGTCCCTGGCCACCACTTCAAAAGAAAACACCTAACTCAAAATTCAGCAGTTCGAAAATAACGCAAATTTCGAACTGCGTTCAAGTGACGCCGGAGGCGAAAACTTGCACACGGAAAGGCGCCTCCAAATGATTTCGGAACGCGTTGTGGCAGGTTGGGGGACTCCTGCGCGTTTTTCTTGACAGGATCGGAGAAGCTCTGGTATACCCGTCAAAATCTTATTGAAGTTCTAAATCTGCCTGAGAGGGGGGATCATGAACGCCAGATTAGTCCGGGTATTCGCGCTGTCCCTAATCTTGCTTTCCTGCTCATTCGCGCAGACGCAGGGGGAAATCACCGGTCAGGTTACCGACACGACGGGCAGTCTGATTGCAGGCGCCCGGGTCACCGTCACCAACCAGGGCACCAGCGCGGTTCGCGCCGTGGTGACCACGAACTCCGGCGTGTATAACGTGCCTTCTCTCACGCCCGGATCCTATTCCGTCAGAGTGGAAGCGCCAGGATTCCAGTCCGCCGTGCGCAACGGGATCGAACTCCAGGTGGAGCAGACCGCGCGCATAGACTTTCAGTTGCCGGTGGGGCAAGTCACTGAAGTGATCGAAGTGACGGGCGGCGCACCGCTGTTGAATACCGAGAGCGCAACCGTGGGCACGGTGATCGAGAACAAACGCATCGTCGAATTGCCGCTCAACGGCAGAAACTTCCTGCAAATGGTCTCGCTCAGTCCGAACGTGAGTTTCAACTTCGGTTCCAACAGTACCGCCACCGGGCGGCAAGGCGGCCAGCGCTCCACGGAAAACATTGCGGTTTCCGGACAGCGCAGCGAATTCAACTATTTCACGCTCGATGGGATCAATAACACGGATATCAGCTTCAATCTGTATGTATTCCTGCCTTCGATTGACGCCATTCAGGAATTCAAGGTGCAAACCGGAATTTTTCCGGCGGAATTCGGCCGCGCCACCGGCCAGGTCAACGTCTCCTCGAAGCCGGGAACGAACGGCTTTCACGGCACCCTGTTCGAATTTCTGAGGAACTCCGCACTGGATGCCAGCAGCTATTCATTTACGGCGGTCCATCCGCCGAAGAATCCTTTCAAGCGCAACCAGTACGGCTTTACGCTCGGCGGGCCGATTCTCATTCCGAAGCTCTTCAATGGCAAGAACAGGCTGTTCTTCATGGCCAACTACGAGGCCTCGCGCGACCGTCTGGGACTTCGCCAAGTGGGCAGCCTGCCCAACACGGGGATGCGTTCCGGGGACTTTTCGGGACTTGGCGTGATTTACGATCCGGCCACCCGCCAACTACAGCCGGACGGCACCATCAGGGCCCAGCCATTTGGCGGCAACGCAATTCCGAGCAACCGCATGAGCGCACGGGCTTTGCAACTGTTGGCCTACTATCCTACCCCGAATGTGGCCGGAGTAGGCCTTTCCAACAACTACCAGAACACCCAAAACCAGAGGACTGATGTCGATCAGTTCACTGTGCGCGCCGATTTCGTCGAAAGTGCCGCCTCCACCTGGTTCGGGCGCTACAGCTACAGTACGGACTTGCAGTTGACGCCGCAGACGATTCCGGATCAGGGCTACAAACTACTCACCGATCCCAAACAGATTCTACTCTCCAACATCCGCACCATCAGCCCTTCGGTAGTGAACGAATTTCGCTTCGGTTATAGCCGATTCATCAATAAGAATCTCAATTTCAACGCGAACCGGCTCAATGTTGTGGGCATGTTGGGGGGAATTCCGGGTGTGGCGACGCCTTATCCCGATATCTATGGGATTCCTACGATCGGTATCAGCGGCTTCACAGGTTTTGGAGATCCCGATTTTCCACCGTTTATCGACCAGAATCACTATTTCCAGTGGATCGACACGCTCTCCATCACACGCGGCAGGCACTCCTTGCGCTTCGGTGCCGAGGTTCGCCGGGACCGCTTCAACGAGCTGGGGAATTCGTTCGTCCGGGGAGAGTTTGCCTTCAATGGCCAGGTGACGCAGAATCCGGCCGCGCCCAGCGGCACTGGTTCGTCCTTTGCGGATTACCTGCTTGGAATGCCAAATCTTTCGAGCTCTTCTCTGCGGCTGGCGGACACACTTCTACGCGCTACCGCCATAGCATTCTTTTTTGACGACAACTGGAAGATTACGCCTCGCCTGACTCTGAGCCTGGGACTGCGATACGAAAACACGCCGCCCTATGCCGACAAATACGACAGCATTGTGAACGCGCGCATCTTCTCACCGGACGATCCCACCCAGCATCCTGTCCTGGTGCGAGCCGGTAGCGGCGATTTCTATGACGGTGTTCCTTTCGTATTTGGCGGCGGCATCCGCGTGGCGCGGGATAACTCCATGGGGCGCGCTCTCATCGCCAGAGACAACAATGATTTTGCGCCACGCCTGGGTCTAGCCTATAGTCCGACCTCGAAATGGACCTTGCGCGCCGGCTTTGGGATGTTCTACGTCCAGGATGCCGGGAACGCGGTGTTCGATCTGGGCCGCAATGTGGCCGGCCGGCTCCAGCAGCCCACGAACACCAATTTCCCCGATCTCACTCTGGACATGCCATTTCGCGATCTGGGGGTCTCCTCGACCACTCTCAATACGCCTTATGTGCTGGCCCACATCTATGATCGCCGTACACCCTATGTTTTCGAGTACACGCTGAACATCCAACGGCAGCTTACAGACAATCTGGTCCTCGAAACGGGGTACTTAGGGAGCGAAGGACATAAGCTCCAGCGTCTGCGCACTTTCAACGATCCGACACCTGCGCCGGGGCCCGTCCAGTCCCGCAGGCCGTGGCCGGAATTCGGCGCCATCCAGGAGGTGGACGGATCGGTCAACTCCAACTACAACTCGTTCTATGTCAACTTGAGGCATCGCTTCGCGCACGGCTTGACGTTCATGCAGGCCTACACCTGGTCCCGAGCCATCGACAACGGGAGCGCGATCCGCTCCCACGGCGGAGATATTCTGCTTCCGCAAAACAATTACGATCTGCGCGCCGATCGCGGCCTTTCGAATTTCCACGTTGCGCATCGCTCGGTGACATCGCTGCTCTGGTCGTTGCCGTTCGGCAAAGGCCGCCACTGGCTGAATTTCGGCGGAGTGCCCAACGCGCTGTTGGGCGGGTGGCAGGCTGGCACCATCCTCACCATGCAGACCGGTTTCCCTTTCAGCGTCACCAACAGCCAGGACACGGCCAACGTCGGCGAGGCCAATTACCAGCGCCCGAGTGTGATCGGGAACCCCAATCTTCCGGCCTCTCAGCGGAGTGCGGCGCACTGGTTCGACACCAGCGTCATCGTTCTTCCGACTCCCTACACGTTCGGCAATCTCGGCCGGAATGCGCTTGAGGGCCCCGGCCTGGTGAGTTGGGATTTTTCCATGATGAAGGAGTTCGCGACTCACGAAGGCCAGCACCTCGAGGTCCGTTTCGAGAGCTTTAATTTTGCCAACCATCCCAACCTCTCGCTGCCCAGCACCAGCTTTCCGAGCGCATCGCTCGGCACGATCACGGGCACTGCCACGAAGATGCGGGAGATTCAGTTTGCTCTCAAATATGTATTCTGAACTCTTGTGCCAAACGCGATCAGAAGTGGATCGTGAGAGAAAATCCTACGCCGACAGGAGGCAGCGACTTCAACAGATGCGGGAGGAATGCGTCGGTATCACGCGGCGGTGAGACCTGGTTGTAAATGTGCTGCATTACCGCATCCCGCTGGTCGATCCGTTCGAGGCTTGTAGGCATTTCCCGCGAGAGTTGACCGCGCAGGCTCTTATCCAGCAGCGCATCGGCCAAAGTACCGGACAGCTTTAGCCGCAAATCAGGCCCAAGGCCGGGAACGGTGTTATTCAGGATGCTGTGAATCGTCCGGACTCCTTCTTCCCGCCCTTTCAGGATCGATTGCAGTTCCTGGTCACGGATCACGATGCCATGGTCCAGAAACTGGCGGTAGATCCTGACACTGGGCGGCAGCGGCGGCTGGGGGTTCAAAGTCAGGTGAAAGCCGAAAGTGGTGCCGTTTCGAAATGACCAATCCCATTTTTTCTTACCGGGCATAAAAGTTCCTTCGCTACGATGTGACCGGAGAGCAGCCCCGGCCACTTGATGGTGCGTTTCGCTTCGCCGGCGTTGCACCACTTGATAGGCCGTCTCCCGTAGGTCTTTCCAAATCGGTTTGGGATCCGACAGGCTCCTGCAGTTCGGCACCGATGATGCGCACTCGAGGACCTCAACCCGCGTCCATTCCGACCTGAGTCGTGGCCGACTCATTTTTTCGTCCAGCTTCCGGGTCGCGGCCTGTGCGGCGCAGATTCCACGCAGAATGCCCGCGTTCCGGGCTTCGTTTCCTATTGGGCAACATTTGCGACGCACTGCGCTAGGTACGGCACGCCATAGACTGAGCCGGCTACAAACCAGATAGAATATGTCCGAGATGAAGAGCCGAGTTGTCTTCCTGGCTTTGGCGGCAGTGGCGACCGTTCCGGCATATTCACAGGCCGTTCAAGAGCTGGATCCGGAACTGGATCAACTAATCGATCGGAACGCCGCCGTAGAGCGCATCGCTACCGGTTTTAACAAGTGGGTGGAAGGCCCGGTGTGGACGCATGCCCAGTCCCTGCTATTCGCCGAGATTCCGGCAAATAGCATTATCCAGTGGCGGCCTGGCGGGAGCACCAACGTCTTTCTCCACCCAAGCGGCTACAAAGGCTCGAAACCATTCACTGGACCTGAACCCGGGTCCAACGGGATGACGGTGGACTCGAAAGGGCGCCTGACCGTTGCCGGGCACGCGCAACGCAACGTGTGGCGGATGGAGAGCCTGGATCCCAAGGCCACAATTACGATCCTGGCGGATACATTCGAGGGCAAACCACTGAACAGCCCAAACGATCTGGCGTATAGATCGGACGGTTCGCTCTATTTCACGGATCCGCCATATGGTCTTCCGACCCAGGCGGATCAAGATCCTCAGAAAAAACTGAGTCGGAACGGGGTCTATCGAATTCCCGGCGCTCGCGATCACGCTGCCGGCGCACCACCGGAGCGGGCGCGATTGCAGTTGATTATCGACGACCTTCGAAGACCAAACGGGATCGCATTCTCGCCGGATGAGAAGACATTGTACGTGAGCAACTCCGGTCCACCGAAGTGGATGAAGTACAGCGTCAATCCCGACGGTACGGTTGGTAAAGGCACGGTCCTTTTCGACGCCAGTGCGGAGAAGGGTGACGGCGGCCCTGATGGCATAAAAGTTGACCGCCGCGGGAATCTTTGGGGATCCGGTCCTGGCGGCGTATGGATTCTGTCACCCGCGGGGAAACATCTCGGAACCGTTGCCGTACCCGAGCGGGTGGGCAACGTAGCGTGGGGCGACGCGGACGGAAAGACGCTTTATATTGTGGCCAGCACAAGCGTCTACAGGATTCACACGAAGGTCGGCGGAGCGAAGCCGTAGGCAGCCAAAGGAGCAGAGGCCGCCGCCTACTCCCCATTCGCCGGCTACGGGCGCGTTCGAAGCGAATCTGGTTCCCCAAAGCAGTCTTCGAGAAAAATGAACGACATCGTGTCAGGAAAACATGGTCTATATTCGTCATGGAGTACGATCTCGCTCACGCTGCCGATGTTCAGGGTGAAACTCATGACCAGCGGCGGGAAACCGAGGACGGCTTCGATGGCACACCCGATCTTGATCACAGACGCGGCCGGCGGAGAGCAAGGTTCGCCGCTGGCCGTAATTCACCGGAAATCACGGCTATGGACAGGAAGGGCAGGGGCGCCCCGTTCCGGGTCGAGATGCTTCAATTGTGTGGACCAATCCCAAATCTGGCGCGCCACCACGTGCAATACCTGGCCTTCTCGCTGAACGATCCCCCGGCACGCCAACAGTTTCCCGTGATAAACGGCATCATGATGCTTTTGGTGCACATGCTTCCAAACAATCAGATTCGCGGCGCCTGTCTCATCCTCGATGGTCAGAAAGATCGTTTCCTTTGCCGTCATGGGATGTTGCCTGAATAACACCAACCCGGCGACCAAAACCGTCTTTTCGGCAGGCGTTTTTTTCAGTTCGGTTACAGTAATGACGCGCCTTGCTTGCAAGCGAGGGCGGAGAAAGGTCAGAGGATGCTCGCGCAAGGTAAGTCCCGTCGCCAGATAATCAGCCAGAACCTCCTGACTGGCGGTTACCTCCGGCAAGTCGGCATCGGGTTCTGCACAGAGATCTGAACCGGCGAACAGCGGGAGGGCTTTTCCACCGAGCACACTGGCTTTCCAAAGAGCCTGCCGTCGTCCCAATGCCATCGAAGCGAATGCATCGGCTTGCGCCAAACGATCCAGCGCGCGGCGACTGCACCCGGCCCGCCTCGCGATCTCTTCGGGAGTGCGATATCCGGCGCCGCGCGCTTCGACCAGTGCTTGTGCTTCCTTTTCCGGCAGCCCGGAGACCATGTGCAGCCCAAGACGGACCGCATGCCGCGAGGGGCTTCCACTCGGCTCCAGCGTGGTATCCCAGTGGCTGTGATTGACGTCGATGGGGCGAATCTCTACTCCATGCTCGCGGGCATCGCGCACCAACTGCGCTGGAGCATAAAAGCCCATTGGCTGGCTGTTCAACAACGCCGCGCAGAAGACATCCGGATGGTGGTATTTTATCCACGCCGAGGCGTAAACCAGATTGGCGAACGAGATGGCGTGAGCCTCCGGAAATCCATAGGTGCCGAAGCCTTCGATCTGACTGAAACAGCGTTTGGCGAATTCTTCGGGATAGCCATTCCTGCGCATCCCTTCCAGAAAACGCTCGCGAAACGAGGAGATTGTCCCCATGTGACGGAAGGTGGCGAGCGACCGGCGCAACTCGTCGGCTTCATCGGGAGTAAAACCCGCTCCGATGATTGCGATCTGCATCGCCTGCTCCTGGAAGAGAGGAACGCCCAGCGTTTTTTCCAGAACCGCCCGCAACTCCGGGCTGGGGTATTCGACGGGTTCTTTCTCTTCTTTGCGACGTAGATAGGGATGCACCATGTCACCTTGGATCGGGCCAGGGCGGACAATGGCGACCTCGATCACCAGGTCATAAAAAGTCTTCGGCTTGAGCCTGGGCAACATACTCTGCTGGGCCCGGCTTTCCACTTGAAAAACCCCGATGGAATCCGCGTTCCGCAGCATCGCGTACACACCAGGGTCCTCCTGTTCGATGGTAGCAAGCGTCAGCCTCTTCGCATAATGACGTTCCATCAAATCAAAGGCTCTCCGAAGAGCGCTCAACATTCCGAGTCCGAGAATATCCACCTTCATCATTCCCAGTTCGTCAATATCGTCTTTCTCCCACTGGATGACGGTGCGATCCGGCATTCGCGCGTTCTCGATGGGCACCAGTTCATCCAGGCGCCCCCGTGCAATGACGAATCCGCCAACGTGCTGCGACAAATGACGCGGGAAGCCGATCAGTTGCGTCATCAAATCCACGGCCAGTTTCCGCTGTTCCGGTGAAGGATTATCGGCAAGGTTCAACACCTTCCCTACTTCTCTCAAAACACGCCGGCGGCGGTAGTGGACGACGGTGGCCGTGAGCCCAGCCCGATCGCGTCCATACTTTTTGTAGATGTGCTGGATGACCTCTTCCCGCCGCTCATGTTCGAAGTCGACGTCAATGTCCGGCGGCTCATTCCGCGCAGCGGAAATGAATCGCTCAAACAGCAATCCACAAGCAACCGGATCCGCCTCCGTGATTCCCAAGCAGTAGCAGATGATGGAATTCGCCGCCGATCCGCGGCCCTGGCAAAGAATGTTTTGGCTCTTTGCGAACTTCACGATTTCATGCACGGTGAGGAAGTACGGCGCATACTCTCGCTCCTGAATCAGCTTCAGCTCGCGGTCGATCTGGTTCCTGACGGTTTCGGAAACACCCTTGGGATATCTCTCTTTTGCGCCGGCAAACGCACGCTGCTTTAAGTCTTCGAAGGCTGACAGCCCCGGCGTGATGACCTCCTCGGGATATTCGTAGCGAAGCTCGTCCATCGAGAAGCGGCACCGGTCCGCGATCTCAATTGTCGCTTCGAGCGCATCCGGCCATCCCGCAAAAAGTTGTGCCATTACCTGAGGTGGTTTCAAGTGGCGTTCGGCATTGGCCTCCAGCCGAAATCCGGCCTCAGCCAGTGTGCAGCCTTCGCGAATGCACGTCACTACATCCTGCAGCATCTTTCGACCGGGCTCGTGATAGAGGACATCATTGGTGACCACGAGAGGAACGGAAAGTGACCGGCCGAAATCAGCGACCGACTGAATCCACCGTTTGTCGTCACCGCGATAGGAATGCGTCAATGCCAGGTGAAGATTTCCGCGAAACAGATCAGCGCACCGTTGCATATGCTCTCGTGCGGACTCTGTAAGCACCTGCGGGAAAGGAAGGATAAAGTGCTGGCCTTCCGAGTAATTCGCGACATCGGCGAGGTCAAGAAGACACTCTCCTTTGGCTGCACGGCGGCGGCCCAGCGTTAAAAGCTGAGTGAGCCTTCCGTATGCCTTCCGATCGGTCGGGTAACATAACAGGCTCTCTCCATTTGAGAGATCGAGACGGCACCCCACAATCAAGCGCGTATAGCGCTGTGCCATCTTCTTCAGCGTGGAGTAGGCCAGAACAATCCCGGAAAGTGTATTCCGATCCGTCAGAGCAATGGCATACTGGCGGTATTCGTTGGCAGCGTTCACCAGCTCCCGAGGATGCGAGGCGCCCCGGAGAAAGCTGAAATTGGACGATACCTGTAACTCCGCATATTCCCGCATAGGAATTCTCTAAGGAAGGTGCCCGTGCAGGAACCACTGATCGGACGGATCGCGAAAGATCCAGAAGCGGAATCCCTGGTCATCTTCGATCCGGTAATAGTCGCGCTCCGTCCAGCGCGAGCTGTGGTCACGCCACCATTCGGCAGTCAGACGTTCCGGCCCTTCGGAACGGACAACGCGGTGACGCCGTTGGCCAATCAGAAACTGTACGGGCGACCCTCCTGGGATAAGAATGGAAACTTCGACACGCATCGGCGGATCGATCAACCGGATCGGGCGGACGCGATACGCAGGCCATGCAGCGCTCGCCGCCGCGGGTCCGGATGCGGGGATCCACGCCACCGCATGTTCCGGCAGGAGACTTTCCCGGATCCGGATGCGGTTCACTGCAGGAAAGCCCAACTTCATGCCCAAGCGATCTACCAGCGAATCGAAGGACTCTTCATCCGGCACGGTCTTTGCTTGGGAAAAACTGAGCTGTACGGGATCGAGAGCCTCGATATCCAACACGTCCAGAACGAACAGTTCGAAGCCGAACCCCGACCATAGCTTCTCCAGCCGGTCCCGGAATAATCGCATCAGATGAGGAAGGAAGTGGGTTGGCTTCGATGTGCGGACCGCGCAGTGAGCTACAGTTCCATCCACACGGTAACAGGCGAGGTCCATATGCCGCGAACCCAGGTGATTCTTTTCAAGCCGTGCGCAAATCTCCTGCACCAGATCATGCAGTACATTCTCCACGGCGGCCAGGGTGGAGATCGGCTCGGCAAGAACTCGCGACGCACGATAAGGCGCGGGTGGGCGCCAGGGCGTGAAGGGCTCTTCGGCTTGATGAAATACCTGATCGAGACGGTGAAGAAATGCGGGGCCGAATCGCGCAGACAGTGAGCTTCGCGGAAGCTTTCTTACCGCAGCGATAGTTGAAATTCCGAGTCTTCGCAGTTCCAGAACCACTTCGGCAGGGAGCCGGAGCGCCTCGACGGGTAACGGGTCCAGCGCGGAAACCGCATACGAGCCGTGGACGATCCGATTCCTGCTGTAGCGGGCCAATGCCCATGCGATGCCCCATCCATCGGCGATGGCTTCCCGTGCCGCGATACTCATCCGGCTCAGATGCAGATGAAGGTCGAGAAGCAGCGGGCCTTCTCCTCCGAACAGATGCGCACAACCGGTGATGTCGAAAATGATGCCGTCACACCCGTCCTGTGAAACGAGCGGGGAGTAACGGTCGCACCATTCCACCAGCCGCGACAGCCGGTCGCCATCCACGCCGGGACAGAAAATGCTGAGAAAGCAACGTGCCATCTCATCCTGCCAGGGTTCTGCGTACGACCTGTTCTGCCGGGGCTGCGAAAGGCAAAGGATTCAGCCTTTGACCGCGCCATTCCAGGATCCATTTCCCCGGCTGTCCGCCACGGCAATAGAGGAGATCGATGGCCCATACCGGCTCGTCGAACCTTCGCCCTGATTTATCAATAATGGGCGCGACTTTCCACCGCGTGACCGGGGAAGCGACAGGAGCCGAAGCGGCATTGCCCAGGAAAAAACCGGTCGCCCCGCTCGCTTCCGCCGCCAGTTGCAGACGGCGGGATTCCGTCAGATCGAGACCATCGAGGACAGCAATCACCGAACTGACCTGCGAACATCGCAGAGCTTCCATTACCGCCCAAGCCAGATCCTGCGGCCGCCTCGCAGAGACATGCAGAACCTGATTCAGCTTCACTCCATAAGGCAGGAGACCAGGAGGATGCAGCGAGCGATCAGGCGCAAAATAGAGGACGTTGCCCTGATCCCCGGCGATTCGCGCGGACAGAATCGAAGCGAATGCAATGGCTGGGGTCAGGCTCGCACCTTTCACTTCGTGGATGCAACCGGTAGACAGCCCGCCCTGCGGAAGCCGGCGATCGACCGGATCGGCAACCGGAATGACACGTGATAACCCGCGTCGCGTTTCCTCCAGGCAGTGGATCCGGTGACGAAGCTGATCGAGGGTCGGATTGGCGGACATTCTCAGTGGTCAGTATACCACTGATTTTCGCCTTTTATTCGCCATGTGCCGGGCGTTCGTTGATGATCATCCATGATGTGCCGAACCGGTCGCGCAACATCGCGAACCGGAAGGCGAAAAATGTCTCCTGCATTGGCATAAAGATCTCGCCGCCCTCCGCAAGCAGAGCAAAAATGCGCTCCGCTTCTTCCACGGTGTCTAGGGAGAGCGAAAGATAAGCGCTGCGCATGGGCTGAAAACGCTCCGCCGGTACATCACTCCCCATCAGTTCCGTCTCGCCGATGCTCATGCGGGCATAGAGGACGGTATTCTTCTGGCTGGGCGGCAGGTCTTTCGCATTCGGCATCTGGCCATGAGTCATGAACATGGTAATCTTTCCGCCGAGATGCTTTTCATAAAAGCGAAACGCCTGTTCGCAATTACCGCCATAGTTGAGGTACGTATGTAGTTTCATCGTGTTTTTCGGTTCGTCTGCTTGCTGGCGCGCGCGGTTCCGCTCCGCCACTGAACCGCGCCCATACGGGAGCGGACTTCACGGTCAGAGCACCAGCCGCACCATGCTCTCTCTTAGCGCGTGCCAAGCGTCGTCGCGCGCAAAATATGGCCGCCTTTCTCCGGTAGCGAGTCTGCGCGGCTTGGAAAGTACCGGGAGGCGATCTGTCGCGGTCCTAGATCTTCGACGTCCGTGAATCCCAGGGCGGTCATTCGGGCGCGAAGCTCGTCTGTTTCGAAGTAATTCAGCCATGCCTCTCCAATCTGGGCCACACGTGCGGCACGCTTCTCGTGGGCGAGGCGCGCTTCCGGCGGAAAGGAATCCGGAGGATTACTGTAGTCGAATATCACATGCGCGCCGTCTTGCAGGCTCGCGATGAATTGAAGAGTCGACCAGATGGATGACTCCGTCAAGTACGGAACAACGCCCAGCCAGGTGAAGAAAGTCTGTTGCTTGCAATCAAAACCAGCCGCCGCCAGGCCCGGAGCCAGAGTCTCGTGCTCAAAATCCACCGGGGCAAATACCAATGAATTCGGTACTGGGATAGCCGCGTCCGCAAGACGCTGCCGTTTCCAGGCCTGCGTAGCGGGATGGTCCACCTCGAAAATCCGCAGGCGATCCCGAAACGGGCTGCGGTACGCATACGTGTCCAGGCCTGCGCCGAGCACTACCAGTTGACGAACCCCGCGCTCCACCGCGGCGGCCAAAGCATCCTCCGCAAAGCGCGTCCGCACGGCAATGAAAATCCGCATCCGTCGCCTGGACGGATTCCGCTCCGCCTCCCGGATAACCGCGTCGGGATCAGCCCCCAGAATCCGCAACGCAAGTGGATCCGCGAAGATGCGGCCTTGTTCCAGAACCTGATGCGCGGCACGGTGGGCGGCTGCAGCAAATGCCGTGTGGCTGGGCTGTCCCCCTTGCATAGATCCACTATACAAAGCCTAAACGCGGGAAAGAGTGCGGTCCCGGGCCTGAATCAGAAAGCTTGCACCCCGGCTTCTGCCACGGTTTGATCCTGCTTTCCCGAGCCCCCACTCACTCCGATGCCACCGACCACCTGATTGCCGCGCTTCAGCGGGATGCCTCCGGCGAAAATCATGACACGCCCATGGTTGGAAACATGGATTCCAAAGAACTGGTCGCCGGACTGGCTGAATTCGGCCAATTCTTTTGTGGAGATATCGAAAGCCCGCGATGTCCAGGCCTTGTTGATGGCAATATCTACGCTGCCGATCCATGCACCGTCCATGCGCACGTGAGCGACCAGGTTGCCGCCCGCGTCCACCACCGCAATGTTCATGGGCTGTCCGATCTCGGCCGCTTTCTTCTCAGCAGCCGCAATCACTCTTCTGGCATCGTCGAGAGTAACCATGGAAATCTCCTTGTCCTTATGGGATGGAATAAATATACGCCGCGATATCGACCGCGTCTACCGGATGGAGGGGCAACCTCGGCATGGCGGTCGCGGGATTCACGTTCTTAGGATCGCGAATCCAGCGAATCAGATTCGCGGGTGTATTGGGAAGGGTGCCGGCAATGTATACCCGATCACGAAGCCCCGTCAAAGGCGGCCCCACCAGCGCCCGGGCATTGGCAATTCCGCGAATGGTGTGACAGGAGCCGCATCCGTAGCGAACAATCGCAGCTGCGCCCCGCCGCGGGTCGCCCCCGGCCGCCAGCTTTCCATTCCGGTTGGAAGTCGCATGACAGCCGCACAACAGGATCACGGCTGTGGCGCCGATCAGCCTTGCAGTCAATCTAGCCCTGCGACCGGGTGATTCGGTTCGTCCGCTTGCTGTCGCGCGCGGTTCCGTTCCGCCACCGAACCGCAACCATAAGGGAGCGGCCTTCACGGTCCGAGCGCTAATCCGCATATCTCCTCCCATCCGCCGTCACGGCGCCATTGCGCAGCCAGGCCGCAAACAGAGCAAGCCCCGCAGCCATATAAACCACTCCCGCCGGTACCCACATGATCAACCCGCCGATCTGCTGATCTTCCAGCGCCGTCAGCCCCCAAAGAGGCGCCGTCGAAGAGTAAGCAGGATAGATCACAACGGGCGCAAACGTCAGCAGCGCGCCCAGAACGCCGCTGTGTAGCGCAGTGGTGAAGATGTACAACACACCGGAACCATAGGCAGTTTTTCCGGAGACGTGAAACAACGCCCACCAAAAGAGGAGGGCGGATAAGAAGAAGCTCAGGTGTTGCGCCGTGTGGATCCATTCGCTGCGCAGCGTAGCGGTAAACAACGCCGGCGCGTGCCATGCCCAGAGAGCGACCAGATGAATCCACCACGCAGTGAAGGGCTTGGTCAATCCGCGCCAACAGCGTTGAAATATGGCGGTCCGCGAATAGTGCCCCGCCGCGCGGCGAGCGCCAAGCGGCAATCCCCAAAGCATCGGCACCATCGGTCGCGACAAGACCAGCAGGGGGGCGGCAACCAGCATCAGAATCTCGTGCTGCGCCATGTGTGCGCTGAACAGCACCTCCCCCAACGGGTGTAGCGGTGAGAACAAGGCCAATGCCAGCATCGCCAGGCCACTCCAGAAACAGGCCGACTGAGTGGTGGTGACGCCGCGGGGGCGGCGAGCGCCGCGAACGTACAGCGCCGCGGAAAGCACCAGAAGAGCGCCCGCACAGGGCTCAACCTGCCAGGCCCTCGCCAGGTCGTCCGGATGTAGCGGCCCGCTCTCGTGCGCCATCAGCACTCCAGGCACAAGAACGGCTGCGACCACGAACACCCGCCTCATGCGCACGCATCCAGGACCGTCGAGACGATCATCTGCGCCAGAATCACGAGGAAGAAGAGAGCGTTCAGCAGCACGGCTCCCAACGCCAGCGCGCGCCGGGCTGCAACCATGCCGCCCATCTCGCCGGGAAACTCGCGGCCAAGCTGGTGCCATCGTCGCCATCCGTTCATTCCGAAGACGGCCGTGATCAGCAATCCTCCCGCAAACACGGCCAGGAAAACCGCTTGCCCGTGACCTTCGCAGGCCCAGGGCGCCAGAGCGAAACCCGCACACAAGCTCACAAACCAAACCAGCGGGCCGGCCAGCAGGATTTGCCAGAGGAGCAGGTCGCGCTTCATCGCGGCGTCCCCACAAAATAGGGGCCCCAGTACACGGCGATGTAGAGGGGTGCCCAGATCGCCACCAGAAAGTACCAGATGACGCTGTCGACGTAGACACCCAGCCTCTGCCGCGGCCCGTAGTTCCCTCGCGAGATGATCAGTGCCAGGACCAGAGTGAACAGCAGATCCAGCACACAGTCCAGCGTGTGGAGGAATAGAATGGCCCAGACAATGGATCCGTAGGCGGTGCTGGTCCAGGTGAAATTCCAGGAGTTCCATTCGATCGCGCGTACGCCCATGGCAGCGCAGCCGAGCGCCAGGTTCAAGACCAACCCGAAGACCATTGCCCGCGGGCTTCCTTGTTTGCTGCCCTCGCTCGCCAGGTACGATCCTATGCAGCTTGCAATCAACAGGGCCACCGAGAGCACCGGCAGGAAATGGTGCGGCATCCGGATGCCGGGAGGAGGCCAGGCGTCCACGCTCAGGCGGATATAGCAGTACATCGCCAGCAGGATGGAGAACATCGTGCCTTCGATAGCTGCTAGAAAGACCTGGCCCCACCACAGCGGCGCATCGGCAGAGACCGCATATGGAGGGAGAGAGGAGACATCCAAAGTACGCCGGGCGATCATGGTTCAATCTCCACCGGGCTACGTGGCCAGAACCACCCAATTACGCCAGCCGAGCCCAGCACCAGGCCAACGTAGTACCACTCGAACCGGAAAATCGAACCGATCAGGCCCGTCGTGATCAGCAACGCGGCGATCAGCGGCCAGATGGATAGCCCCGGCAGCACGTACCGATGCTGCGGTTCCGCATCGGCGATGCTGGTCACAAGGACTTCCCGGCGGTCATTTCGCAGCCCGACGACCACGATGTGTTCGTCTTCTGGAGTCCAGAGCGGATAGCGGCTTGTGGCAGCGGGGAGGTGGAGAAAGCTGAACGGCGTCGGCGGTGAAGCCGAGGCCCATTCGAGCGTACCGGCATCCCACGGATTCGATCCTGCCCGCTCGCCGGATCGCCGGCTTCTCCAAACATTGACCATGAACAGGATGCCGCCCGCCAAAATGATCAGGGCTCCCGCCGTCGCGGTCAGATTGGCCGCGCCCCACCCCATTGCTGCCGGATAGGTATAGATGCGGCGCGTCATTCCTTTCAACCCGAGAATGTGGAGCGGGAAAAACGTCAGGTTGAAACCGGCGAACAGGGTCCAAAAGCTGACCCTTCCCAGCCTCTCGTTCATCATCCGGCCGGTGAACTTGGGAAACCAGTGATGGAATGCCCCAAATAGAGGAAACAAGGCGCCCCCGATGAGTACATAGTGGAAATGCGCGACGACGAAAGCGGTGTCGTGTACCTGCAGGTCCAGAGGCACCGCCGCCAGCATGATCCCGCTCAACCCACCCATGACAAAGATGAAGAGGAAACCGAACACGAAATGAACGGCGGTGGTGAGCCGAAGGCGTCCCGACCAAAGCGTAGCGAGCCAGCAAAAGACCTGCACTCCGCTGGTGATGCCAATCATCATGCTGGCCGCGGTGAAGAACGCCTCCCCGACCTGCGGCAGGCCGGTGGCGAACATATGGTGAACCCAGAGGCCGAAACCAATGAAGGCTGTGGAGACCAGCGAAAGGACCATGGCCGGATAGCCGAAGATCGCCCGGCGCGTGTGCGTTTCCAGGATGGCTGAAACCATTCCCAGTGCCGGAATCAGGATGAGATACACCTCCGGATGCGCGAAAAACCAAAAGACGTGCTGGTAGAGAAGAGGGTCGCCGCCCTCGGCCGGATTGGCAAAATGCGTGCCAATGGTCCGGTCCGTGAGCAGGAAGAAGTTGCTTGCGATCATTACAGCCGGCATCGCAAACAGGATCATCATCGACTGCACGAGCATGGCCCAGCAAAACATGGGAATGCGATTCAGCGACATGCCCGGCGCCCGCATTTTCAAAATGGTCGCCGCGAGTTCAGCCGCCACGCACATCGCCGAGATCTCGCTGAAGGTAACCATTTGCGCCCACACATCCACCCGCTTTCCGGGCGAGTACACCGGGCCGGCCAGCGGCGGATAAGCGAACCACCCCGCATCCGGGCCTGTATTTGTGAAGAGGCCCCAATAAAGAAGCATGCAGCCGATCACGTACATCCAGTAGCCAAACGCGTTCAGCCGCGGAAAGGCGACATTTCGCGTCCCCAGCATCAGGGGAACCAGATACACGCCCATGCCTTCCATAACAGGAACGGCGAACAGGAACATCATGTTCGTCCCGTGAACGGTGAAGAGCTGGTTGTACCGGTCAGGGCTGAGAAACGCGTTGTTGGGAACGGCGAGCTGGAACCGCATCAGCAAGGCCTCCACACCGCCGGCCAACAGAAACAGGAATGCCGTTACGATGTAGCGCATTCCGATTACCTGATAGTTGGTGGCGGAAAACCATGCCAGCACGCCGGAGGGTCGCGACCAGGCGTGATCGAGGTCGCGGCGGGCCCGTTCCTCGTCAATCTGCCGGACCGGAGTGTCGATCAGTGGAGTCATTGCAAGCTCT
>CAZMRK010000433.1:0-24546 GCA_964568355.1 uncultured Solibacteraceae bacterium
CAAGCTGAAAGATACGCTGACGGGAGACACGCTGGGCGAGAAAGGCCAGCAGGTGCAGTATTTACCGGTGAATCTTCCGGAGCCTTCGATCGCCTTCGCGATCGAGGCCAAATCACGGCAGGACGAAGACCGCATGGGCAATGCGGTACATCGCATCCTGGAAGAAGATCAGTCGCTGCGCTTCTACCGCGATCCGCAGACGAAGGAATTCCTGCTGGGCGGCAGCGGCCAACAGCACGTGGAAGTTGTGGTCAGCCGGTTAAAGAAGCGCTACGGGGTGGATGTCACGCTCAAGGCGCCCAAGATCCCCTACCGGGAAACCATCCGGGCCAGCGCGGATGTACAGGGAAGGCATAAGAAGCAGACCGGCGGACACGGACAATTCGGAGACTGCTGGATCCGCATGGAGCCCTTGCCGCGCGGCGCCAAGTTCGAGTTCGTGAATGATATCTTCGGCGGCGCTATCCCCAAGAACTATATCCCCGCGGTAGAGAAGGGGATATTGGAAGCAGCGGAAAACGGGTACTTAGCCGGCTATCCGATGGTGGACTTCCGCGTAGTACTTTATGACGGTTCGTACCATGACGTGGATTCTTCGGAGCTTTCCTTTAAGCTGGCCGCCCGGAAAGCCTTCAAGAACGCCATGCAGCAGGCCAAGCCGGCTTTGCTGGAACCGATTATGAATGTAGAGATTCAGGCGCCTGTGGAGTATGCCGGCGACCTGATGGGTGACCTGAATGGACGGCGAGGGCGCATCTCCGGGATGGACACCAAGGGTAGTACGCAAGTTGTCCGGGCTCAGGTACCTATGGCGGAGATGCTAAACTATCAAAATGATCTAACGTCCATGACGCAAGGTCGTGGGGCCTTCACCATGGAGTTTGATCATTACGACTTCGTGCCGGCATTGCAGGCCGATAAGATCATTGCTGCAGCCCGGGCTGCGAAGACTGGAGAAGAGGAAGAAGAAGAGTAAAGTTACACACACGTGTGTCCCTGGAAAACCCGCCGCTGGTTCGGAGGCTGGCGCGCGGAGTGGCACGATTGACCTGGGGTTGGCCAATGTTGTAGAGTCAAGGACTTCTCATACGTGCCACGGCCCGGACCGAAATCGTCGTATTTGCCGGGGTTTAGATGCAGTTCGAGGATTACGAATGGCCGGTCGAACGAGAGCGTTTCTTTATCTGTCATTAACCTCCGCAGTTTTGGTTGTGTCTGGCTGTAGTACAACCCAGCAGTCCAGATTCCAAACCTCCTTCTTACCGGCCGCGCCGCGGCCGGTAGCCCTCTCCGCAGAAATCACAGAGCCCCCGCCGGTCAAGCCCAATCTCTATATCCAGGAACCCTCGGCCGCGCTGAACGCGGTGACTCAGGCTTCCGCGGTGATCACCCGCGGGGATACGCTGATCCAGCGGGCCGAACAACACTACCAAAGAGGCCGGAAGTTCTATCAGACGCAGGACGTTGCCGGTGCCCGCCGGGAGTTCGACACGGCGGTGGACCTGATGCTGGACGCGTCGGACAATCGTCCGAGCGACCGGGCGGCGTTTGAACGGCGATTCGACCAGATGGTAGATGCCATTCACCGGTACGATCTGGTAGGCCTGGGCAGCTCAACGACTCCCGACGAAGCCCAGTTCGCCCAGACGGACAAGGCCCCTCTAGAAGACATCCTCCAGATGACCTTCCCCGTGGATCCCAAAATGAAAGACAAGGTAAAGGAGCAGGTGCGGGCGACGGCCTCTCAGTTGCCGCTGTCGGTGAACGATGCCGTTCTGGGATATATCCACTACTTCATGGGGCGCGGCCACAGCACGTTGATCCACGGGCTGGAGCGGGCGGGCCGCTACTATCCCATGATTCATCGCATTCTGGAGGAAGAGGGAATCCCGCAGGAACTCATCCACCTGGCGCAGGCGGAATCGGGCTTTGCGCCGCGCGCGATGTCCTACAAAGCAGCCGGCGGGATGTGGCAGTTTGTAGCCTGGCGCGGCCAGCAGTACGGCCTGATGCAAACGAAATATACCGACGACCGGTTCGATTTCGAGAAGGCCACGCGGGCGGCCGCCAAACATCTGCACGATCTGTATAACGAGTTCGGCGACTGGTACCTGGCGATCGCGGCTTACAACTGCGGTCCGGGCGTGGTCGAGAAAGCAGTGGAGCGCACCGGCTACGCGGATTTCTGGGAGCTGCGCAACCGCGGCGCGCTGCCGGCCGAAACCACCAACTACGTCCCGATTATCCTGGCGATGACGATCATGGACAAGAACGCCAAGGAATACGGGCTGGAAGAGGTGACGCCGGACCCGCCGCTCGAATACGACAGCATCAAAGCAGCAGCAGCCACTCACCTGGCTCTGGTCAGCGACCTGACCGACACTCCCATCTCGCAACTGATGGAATTGAATCCAGCTTTGCTGAAGGGAGTCGCGCCTGCCGGATATACCGTCCGGGTACCGAAGAATTCCGGCGGCACGCTGACGGCGTCGCTACAGATGATTCCCGCGGAACGGCGGGCCTCCTGGCGGATGCACACGGTAACCAGCGGCGAGACACTGGCGGCGATCGGCAAGCGCTACGGCACGGCTCCGAGCAACATCGTAGCGGCAAACCAGATGGACTCGGCCGATCCGGTAGCCGGCCAGCGGCTCATCATTCCGGCAGCATATGTCGAGAAGGCTCCCGCGCGGCGCAGTGCGGCGAAAAGCGCATCGAAGAGCGCCAGCCGGCGCGGTGCGAAGACGGCTCACAGCAGCGCGCGGACGGGTAGCGCGCGAACCGGCGCCAAGCGCGCCACCGTTGCGAGCAGCACATCTCGCAAGCGTGCGAGCACTTCGGCGAGCAAGCGCACGCGCAAAGGCCCGGCTGTGCTGACTCACACAGCTTATAACGGCCGCGAGCGATCCGGCGCAGGCAACTAAGCAGCAGCATCGCACTTCCGTTGCGCGCAGTCCGCAGCGTGGGACAAAATTTCCAGTTTTTCTGCTTTTACCTATTGCCTACGAGCAAAAACGGGTTATTCTAGGTGTGATTGTGCCCTGACAACAGGAGGCGTGCATAATGTTTGATAGTCAAAAATACGCTGCCAGAGACGAAGAAGAGATGGAAGACTTCCAGGATTACGAGGACGACGAGCACTCCGAGCTGAACACGAAGCTCGACGATTTTGACGACGCCGAGGAAGACGACGAAGAGGACGAGATCGTCACCACGGAAGTTGTCGCGGTGGAAGTGCCCGCACCCGTACCGGCGCCCAGCGAAGCTCCATCCAAGCCGGTCGAAGCAGTAGTTGCTCCGCCCGCGAAGAAGCCGGCGGCGAAACCGGCTCCCAAAAAGGCGGCGGTGACGGCTCCCGTGAAGAAAGCGGCAAAGAAGGCTCCGGCAAAGAAAGCCGCCAAAAAGGCCCCGGCGAAGAAGGCCGCCAAGAAAGCACCTGCTAAAAAGGCCCCTGCCAAAAAGGCCCCGGCGAAAAAAGCAGTCAAAAAAGCGGTCAAAAAGGCAGTGAAAAAGGCGGCGGTCAAGGCTCCGGCGAAAAAGGCTACCAAGAAAGCACCTGCGAAGAAAGCCGTAAAGAAGGCGCCTGCCAAGAAAGCAGTGAAAAAGGCCGTCAAAAAGGCACCGGCCAAGAAGGGCGCCCGGAAGCGGTAATTGCGGCAAGGCGCGAGTTTTCGCCCTGGAATCGTTCGGATCGCGAGGGGTCGTTTTTACGAAGTATCAGGCGCCGGGCAGGCTGAAAAGTCTGCCCGGCGCTGTTTTCTTTGGCTCCGCGGGAGTTATTTCCCGGCTGCCGGCCGGTTCACGATGTTGCGGCATCGCTCGAAGAGCTCCAGAAGCGAGTCTGCATGTTCTTCGGCTGTTCGCCCGGATGGCTTGCCGGAAAATCCCGCCGATCCGCTGCTCCCTTTGCCGTAGCCGGTCGTAACCGCGATAAATTTCATCAACTCGAGGGCAACTTCGTCCTTGCTGCGAGCTCCACTCTGGGCCCCGTCCTCCGCGGGTTTCGCCGTGCCTGCCGGCAGTGCCGCTTCATCCGCCATACGTAATGCTCTCCTCCGTCGTGTGGTACAACTCTTAGGTTACAGCATTTTCTGATGCCGCTCACTGCTTGCCGGCACATCCGCAAAATGCGCGGAGGGGCCCAGTCTCACCTGGTGGAGGCCGATGACGGTAGCTATTACATCGTCAAAGTCCGGAATAATCCGCAGCATCGCCGCATTCTGGTCAACGAACTGATTGCGGCGGTTCTTCTCGAATATTTGCAGCTCTCGGTTCCGCAGACGGCGCTGATTCGCCTCACTCCCGAATTTCTCGAACAAAATCCGGACCTCCATATCCGCCTGGGATCGCAGAAGATCCCGATCGAACCCGGCTGGCACTTCGGCTCGCGGCATCCCGGCGACCCTTCGACGCTGGCCGTATATGATTTCCTTCCCGATTCCCTGCTGGCGCAAGTGACCAATCTTGTTGATTTTCTCGGCATCCTGGTCTTTGACCGGTGGGCGTCCAATGCGGACGGGCGCCAATCGGTCTTTTTCCGCGCGCGCGTGCGCAATTGGACACCCGGCGGGGCCGCTCCAGCGGCCAAGCCCGGCTTTGTGGCGTTGATGATCGATCATGGATTCGTCTTCAATGGTCCAAGCTGGGACTTTGTCGACTCGCCGCTGCAGGGGCTGTACGCCCGGCGCGTCGTCTATGAAGGGGTGCGCTCTCTGGACGACTTTCAGCCCTGGCTCGACCGCGTAGTGCACTTTCCCGAAGAAGTGGTCGACCGGGCCTACCGGATGCTGCCGCCGGAATGGCTGGACGGCGAAGAAGAGGAATGCGAGCGGGTTCTCGAACAACTTCTCGAACGCCGCAGAGAGGTCCCGGAGATGGTCACACGCTGCCGCCGGTTATCTTCCAATCCGTTCCCGAACTGGAGATAATTTCGCGGCTGAGGCGCTGAGCCGTAGCCGGCGCCAGCAGAATTCCGTTGCGATAGTGCCCGTAGGCCAGCCAAAGGCGAGCCCCGGCAAAGCGGCCGATGCGCGGATGCGAATCAGGGGTGCCGGGGCGGAAGCCGAGCCACGGCTCGGGGGGACCGGCAGCGGCGAGCGCGGGCAGCAGCGTGGAGGCGCGGCCCGCGATTTCCCGCACGATCTCCGGATCGATCATGCGATCGAAGCCCACGCGCTCGGTGGAGGTGCCTGCGATCGTAAATCCCGAGGCGCGCTGCAACAGGTAGGTATGGCCGTGGCGCAGAATCGGACCGAGGGTTCCGGCCTGGAGATGATAGCCGATCAGGTGGCCGCGGACAGGAAAGCTGGCCGGCAGGGGTTGCGCCACGTCCTCGACGTGCAGTGGAATGTCTCCACTCCAGGCTCCGGCCGCCAGGACAACGGCCCCGGCGGAAAGCGTGCCCGCGGCGGTTTCCACGCGCGCCTCGCGCCCCGAGAGGCGCACGGAGCAGGCCTTCAGGCCCTCGCGCAGGTCCACGCCGCGACGGCGGCAGGCCGCCGCCAGCGCGCGGGTTACGTCGCGCGGATCCACCAAAGCATCGTCCGGAAAGAACAACGCTCCGGCGGCCGGATCTCCGAGCAGGGGGACGCGTTCCCGCAGCTCTTCCCGAGACAGGACGGCAGAGCGGATGCCGAGCCCGGCCTGGAGACCGGCGCGGGCCGTGAGCGCCTGCCACTCGGCCTCGGTGCGGGCGATTTCGACGGCTCCCAAACGCTGGAAATCGATGGAGATGCCGCTCTCGGCAGCCAATTCTTCCACGAAGGCCGGGTACAGGGCGAGGCTCTCCAGAGTGAAGGCAGTCCAGGGAGAGGGCTCCTCGATCTCGCCACCGGGCGCCAGCATGCCCGCACCGGCCCAACTGGCCTCCCCGCCAGCCTTTCCCGAATCGATCAGCATGACCCGCAGACCCGCCTGAGAAAGCCTCCAGGCAAGAGAGGAGCCAATGATGCCCGCGCCGATGATGAGGATATCCGGAGACATATACGTTGCCTGCGTTGCCTTTACCACCATCTCATTCCCCGCTGCTGGCAGGAGGCAAAGTGCCAGTTATAGCGGTACAGCAGTTTTTCGCCGATGGCGATGCGCAACGTGCGCAGAACCACTCCCCAGGCCAGCATACGGGCCGGAGAGGCAGCCGGGGGCTGGTCATAGCAGCCGTGCAGGTCGAAATGGCGGTAGAGAAAGCGGAAGATGTAGGCCAGGCGGCCGCGCAGGGGGCCGTACTTGCGAATGATCCGGAAGGCCTCGCGGGCGAAGAGGTCGCCGGCGCTGCCGGATTTGTTGGTGGCGGAAAAATAGTAGCGGGAGAGCACGGCATCGGTCGTCACCAGGCGGGCTCCCGCCAGGCGCATACGGCACCACAGATCCCAATCGAAGGCCAGATGGTAGCTGGTATCCAGAAGACCCAGGCGGCGATGCAGCGAGCCTTTCCAGAACGTGCTGGGCTGCTCGATCACATCGAGCGTGTGGATCTTGTCCCAGGCCTCGGGGTCGGGCGGCGAATCAAAGGGCGAGCCATCCGGATAGATCCGCCGGCAGTAACCGGTGACGACATCCGCGTCGGGATGCCGGCGGAAGAGATCCGCCACGTGATGGAGCGCCCCCGGAACAAGCTCGTCATCGGCGCAGAGCCATCCGAAGATGTCGCCGCCGGCATGGGCGAAACCGTTGTTCAGGCCGTCGGCCTGGCCCTTGTCTTTCTTGCAGAGCACGACGTCGAAGGCGCCACGGTAACGCTCGATGATCTCGCGCGAGACGTCGCGGCTCTCCGAATCCGCCACGATGAGCTGCAGATCCGGATAGTCCTGGGCCAGCAGGGAGCGGATGGCCCGTTCCAGCACCTCCCCGGAATTGTAGTTAGGAATGACTATGGAGATCCGCAATCTCGTCTTCCTGTCGCGGGGCGGCCGCGAGAGAACGCCGGTGCTCCTGGCGCAACTGATAGAAATAGCCCAGGTCCCAGCAGCAGCGGGTGGCGCCGGCGCGACAGCCGTCGGTCCGGACACGGAACCAGAGCCGACGCAGCAGTTCCAAGGCCGACTGCAGGGTGCCGATCTTTTCCAGTGGCTCGCCCAAGACCTGCTGCAGCAGGACGTAGGAACGGCCGTGGCCCAGCATGGTACCGGCCAGCACGCGTCCTCTCATGCGGCGGGCCTTCATGCAGTGGGAGATGCGCAGAGCCGGCTGATACGAGCAGGCAAGGCCCAGGCGATAGGCGGCGCGGGCGATCAGGGAATCCTCGCCGCTCATCAGCAGGGCGCCTTTGCGGCCCAGCAGGCTCGCCTCGCGGCTGCGGCGCACCATTTCGATGAACTTCTCGCCTACGTCCTTGCGAAACACCATGCCCGCGCCGATCGGCTCCCACTCTCCCCAGCGATCCTCGCGGGAGGTGATGGGTAGAGGCCCATAGTCGCGTACACCGAGAAAGGGCAGCAGCTTCTTCTTCCACTCCGCGGTGGGCGCCTCGAACGTACCCCGCGCGATGCCGCCGAAGGCGCCCAACCCCGGCTCGGACTGCGCGATGCGATAGCCGGTTTCCAGATAATCCGGATCGAGATGGTTGTCATCATCCACAAAGACGATGAGGGGGGCCGCCGCCGCGGCAATTCCGGTGCAGCGCGCGAAGGTGTTCCCCTGCCGGGTCTCGCGGATCAGCCGCAGGGTAAAGCTGCGGCCGGCGAGGAGCTGGCTCTCGGTGAGAGGCGGGTGGGAATTGTTGTCCACGACGACCACCTCAAACTCCGACTTGGGCATGGTCTGCTGTTCGATCGAATCGAGCGCCCAGGAAAGGAGGTCCGGACGGGTGTTGTAGGTCACCACAACTACGGAGACACGCAGGCTAGCGGCCACTTCCATCCTCCGGCTTTTCGGCGGCGAAGCGGGCCAGCCACACCGGCTCGTGGATGATTTTCAGCTTCGAACCCAGGCGCAGGTAGCGCGAGACGAGATACGGCCGGAGATGCTGTTTCAGCTCCTCGAGGCGAGCGCGTTCGATTCCGAGCAGGCATTGCACCGAGGCCGTTTCGTTGCGGGCCTCCTCGGTACGATGGTTGGCCTCTGCCAGGCGCTGGTAGGCCTCTTCGACGTTCTGCTTGGCGATGGCAACTACCTGGGCCGCATCTTCGGCGCGCTGGTACAGGTCGCTCGCGGCACGGCCGCGCTCCAGCAGTTCTCGGGCGATGCGGAGACGGGCAGGGGGCGCCCCGGCGAGGCGGCGGTTGACCGGATCGGGGTCGCGCGTGAGGAACAGGTTTTCGTACCACACCGGCTCTTCGAAGGAGCAGGGGACCAGTTGCAGGCGGTCCGGATCGAACCGGCAAACCTGGCCGCCGTGAGCTTCGATCCAATCGAAAAGATCCTTCGTACCGCGGCCGGAGCGGGCCAGGTTCTGTTCCGTGAACTCGACCATGGCCAGGGGCAGGCGGTCTCCGGCGAGGCTGCGGGCGGCGCCTTCCAGGACGTCGATCTCGGCGCCTTCCACGTCGATCTTCAGAAAATCGACGCGGGCCAGGCCGGTCTCGTCCAGCAGGTCGTCCAAAGCAATGGCCGGCACGGTGACGGCCGCGGCTGCATCCGGATCGGGAATCAGGCTGCTGTAAGCCGCCCGCCCGGGGCTCGCGGGAAAGAACGAAATCTCGCCGGATTTGGCGGAAAGCGCCTTGGCGACGACACGCGTGCCCGGGAGGCCTAGAGCGTCCAGATTTTGCTGGAGCACCGGAATCGTGGAAGGATTCGCCTCCACAGCCAGAACAGCGCAGCCCGCGGCAGCGCGGGCGGCCAGCACGGCATACAAGCCGAAGTGCGCGCCGCAATCCACTACGGTGTCGCCATCGCGAAGGTAGAGCCAGGCGAATGCCTGCTCCTTGTACTCGAACCAGCCCTGGTTCAGATACACAGCGACGAGATCGCCGGGCTCATGGACGAGCCAGCCGAGATGCGGCACGAACAACTCAGGATAAGGAACGCGCTCAGACAGTGGGGCCATTGCGGAAATCCGGATCTCTGCGGAATCTCCATGGGCAATTATCCCACGGAGAATTCTCCCGGACCAGGAACGCGCCTCCCCGGGGGCAACCAGACCGTCACGAGATATTCATTCATCTGCAAAGAACGGCTGGTAGCCTAACTCACAAGTATTTGTTTCGCAAGCTTGGCCAGGTTAGCTTTTCCGAAACTTTTCAAAATGACTGCTTACTCTTCGTTCCTGTTTCGTACGGGGCTATTGCTATATTTGGCCCTTCCTATATTTGCTCAATTTGATTCGGCCGCGGTGATCGGCACGGTGCGAGACGCCAACGGCGGCACCATCGCAGATGCCACGGTGACCTTGTTAAACAACGCCACGGGCCTCAAGTTATCGACGAGTACGGCCGCGGGAGGCGACTATATTTTCCCCACGGTTCGTATCGGCGAATACACCGTGAGCGCGGAGATGTCCGGTTTTTCCAAGGCGGTCGCCGAACACGTCGTGGTTACGGTGAATGCCCGGCAGCGTGTGGATCTGGTTCTCAACGTGGGCCAGGTCAACGAGACGGTAAACGTCGTCGCAGCCGCTCCGCTGCTCGAAACCGACTCCAGCTCCAAGGGTCAGATCATCGGGGAGAAACAATTGACCAATCTGCCCATTCTGGGACGGACCTATTCGAAGCTGGCGCTGCTGGCGCCGGGCGTCCGCGAATCCCAGGCGGGCAATCAGGGCGACATTGCCTTCCGCCGCGAGGGCAGCTACAACGTCAACGGCCTGCGCAGCGTCTTCAATAACTTTCTGCTGGACGGCGTCGACAACAACTTCTACGGGACTACGAACCAGGGCTTCTCCAACCAGGCGATCCAGCCGTCGCCGGACTCGGTGGAGGAGTTCCGCATGATGATCAACAGCTACTCGGCGGAATTCGGCCGGACGGGCGGGGCGGTGATGAACGTCTCGACCAAGAGCGGAACCAACTCCTTCCACGGCTCCGCCTGGGATTATTTGCAGAACACGGCGCTCAATGCGACCGGCTTCTTCAAGCCGACCGACAACAAGAAGCCCAACACCAAGCGCAACCAGTTCGGGTTCACCTTCGGCGGCCGGATCATCAAAGACCGCACCTTCTTCTTCGCGGACTACGAAGGCTCCCGCTACATCGCGAATCCCTTCGGCCTGGCCAGTATTCCCTCGCTCGACCAGCGGGCCGGCATTCTGCCCGCCGATGTGCGCGTTCCGTATGACTTTGTAGACGACCGCGGCCGGACCATCGGCGCGGGAACCGTCATTCCAGCCGGACAACCGGTACCGATGACCGCCTTTGCGCGCCGGGTGCTGGCAGAGCTGCCCACACCCAACCGGGCGGGAGGCGGCGCGCTGGGAGTCGCCAGCAACTACGGCGGCGAGGTCCCTAACCGTCTGGATGAAGATAAGGGCGACATCAAGATCGACCACACATTCAGCCAGAAACTGCAGAGCTTTTTCCGCTACTCCCAGCGCCACCAGTTCATCATCCAGCCGGGGCTGATCTCGGGTTTCTCCGGAGGCAATGCGATCGGCACGCTGGATGTATTCAACCAGCAGGGAATCGCGGGGTTCACGTATACGAAATCACCGACCGAGGTCGCCGAACTGCGCTTTGCGGTGACGCGCGCGGGCATGGACCGGCTGCCGTCGCTGGTGGGGGGACCCTCCATGCAGGAACTGTTCGGCATCACCGGGCTGCCGGAAGGACCGCGCATCCAGGGCGGCATAACTCCCCAGGACATCACGGGATTCTCGCGCATCGGCCGCCAGTCTACCAACCCGCAGGCGCAGTTCCCGACCACGATCAACCTGCGCCTGAATTTCTCCAAGATTGTCCGCACGCACAACCTGAAGATGGGCTATGAATGGCTCAATCTTTACGAAGACGTGGACGATACCAACCCGCTTTATGGCATTGACAGCTACGCCGGCTCTTTCTCGCGGCCGGCCGGCTATACACCTCCGGCGGCGGTGGCCGCCAGCGCCGCTACGATTTACTCGCTGGCGGATTTCTATTTCGGCGCTCGCAGCCAGTACCAGTTGGCGACGCAGCGGATCGCCAAAATGCGCCAGCAGGCCCACTGGTTCTATCTGCAGGACGACTGGAAAGCCACCAGCCGACTCACGTTGAACCTGGGCCTGCGCTACGAACTCACCAGCCCGATCTACGATGGCGAGAACAAGCTGGCCAACTTCGATCCCACAGAGAACAAGCTGATCGAAACCAATGGCGGATCCTGGAGCGAGCGGGCGTTGCGGGACATGCAGTACACCAATTTCGCGCCCCGCCTGGGCGCCGCCTACCAGATCGATTCAAAAACGGTGCTGCGGGGAGGATATGGCCTCGGCTACAACTACTGGAACCGCATGGCGAGCGCGGAGGTTCTGGGGACCAATGCTCCTTATGTGACGCGCTTCTCGACTCCGAACTCGGCCACAAACCTGAATAACCTCTGCACCGGCAATGACTACCTGGGGTGTTTCCGCACGCGCGAACAGGGATATCCCACATCGCTGCCCAGCAACGTAATCCTCTACATCAAGAAGGACCTGAAGTGGGGGTATATCCAGAACTGGCACGTCACGCTGCAGCGCAATCTTTACAAAGACGGGCTGCTGGACGTCGCCTACGTAGGCAATAAGGGCACGAACCTGCCGCTGCTCGGCGATTTCAACCAGGCCCGGCCCATTACGGCGGCGGAAGTGGCGCAAGGGCTCACCACGCTGGGCACGCTGCTCCAACGCCGGCCCTATCAGGGCTTCAACAACATCACCGGCGTCCTCGACGACGGATTCTCCAACTACCACGGATTGCAGGCGAAGTTCGAACATCGCGGCCGCGACCTGGTATTTCTGAATTCGTTCACTTTCGCCAAGGCCATCGACAACATCGGCCAGGTGCTCGAAAACACCAACGGCGGTTCTCCCAACCCGCAGGACATCCGCAATCCTCGCAATGATAAGGGTGCCTCCAGTTTCGACCAGCGATTCAACAACACGTCGAGCGTGGTCTACACGCTTCCATTCGGGCGGGGAAAACGTTTCGGCAGGAGTCTTCCCGCGGCGCTGGATGCGATCGCCGGAGGCTGGCAAACCTCGTCCATCATTACCCTGACCAGCGGGCAGCCTCTCAATCTGCGTTATCCGGACAACGCGGGGTTGCTCTCCGACGGCCAGGCGGATTTTCTCGGCAACGTGGCCTTGCGGCCGAACCTGATCGATCCCGCGCTGGGCGCCAAGGCTCCGGACGGCCAACGCAGCTATCTGAATTATTTCAACCGATCCAACCTGGCGATTCCGAGCCCGACGCAGCCGTTCGGCAACCTGGGACGGAACGTCGTCTACGGCTACGCTCTCTACCAGGTGGATTTCACGGCCGCCAAGCAGTTCCCGATACGCCGGATCAATGAAGGCGCCAATCTGATGTTCCGGGCCGACTTCTTCAATTTCTTCAACCACACGAATTTCGCGGCGCCCACGGTGGACCTTTCCAGCGCGGCGTTCGGGCGTGTTACCAGCACGTTCGATCCGCGGCTGGTACAGCTCGCGCTGAAGCTGACTTTTTAGCCGGGCTAATAAGCACTGCTCCCTCACGGGGCGGAAAAATCCCCGGATTATTGATGTCCCGAAATCCCCCGCTATGGCAGCGACGCTTATCTACGGAGCGCCCTCATTCCCGCACATCGCCAACTGGTAAAAGGCCCGTAGCGCGTCATCGATGGGATGCTGCTGCGGCTTCCCCGAGGCGTCCAGCTTGTTCCACCTCATGAGGTTGACCGCGACAGACATTTGCCGCTTCCCGTCGGCTCGGGTCATGGAAATCGCTCCAGCACCCCAGACAGTGCCGTCATGGCCCCAGAACGTGCCGTGGCCAGGAATTTCCATCTTATGCAGGCCGAGACCGTATTCGATCTTCTTTCCCTCAAAGGTGATGACCGGTACAGTCTGCTGCATCTGCACCAGTGACGCCTTACTGACGATCCCTCCGGCAAGCAGCAAACGGTAGAAGCGGTTGAGATCCGCGACGGTCGATATCAGCGAGGCGGACGGTCCTACCCAGGACATGTCGTAGACGCTGTAGTCGCGCGGTGGATCGATCATGCCAAACCACGCCTCATACATCCGGGAGTGCGGCCCGTTGATACGCGGCCCGACCGGAAGCTCGGTGTCCCGCAGCCCAGCTCGCTCGATCACGTTCTCGGTGATGCACTTCTCCGCGCTGGTGCCGGTCACGCGCTCCAGGAGCTGGCAGAGGAGCAGGTAGTTGGTGTTGGAATATATTCCCGGCGTGCCGCCCGGAGTGCCGACGGCAGGGGCTCCAACTCCCATTCCGATCAGCTCCGCCGGGTGAAACTGTGTGAATCGGTTGCGGTCCAGGCTCTCGGGCGTGGTCTCCGCCAGCGAAGGGAAGGTTTTGAGCGAAGGATAAGCATAGGAAAGGTATTCCGCCAGGCCGCTGGTGTGGTTGATCAGCATTCGCACGGTGATGGTGCCGCCTCGCTCTCCGGGCACCAACCGCGGCAGGTAGTAACCAATCGGCGTGTCGAGCCCAATTTGACCGCTTTCGACCTGCTGCAGGACGGCAGCGGCAGTGAAGGTCTTGGTGATACTGCCGACGCGGTGCCGCATGTCCGGTGTAATGGGGCGGCCGGTGCGAAGATCGGAAACACCGGCGGCGCCGATCCATACCTGTTCGCCGTCCAGCACCTCGGCGAACACTCCCGGCACTCCGGCGTGATGCACCTGATCCATGGCGGTTGCGAGCTCCGCGAAGAATGGCGGGTTGTTCACGGCGCCCGTCCTCTCACGTCTGCGGTCATGATCATTTCGTATTGCAGCTATGCTCATAACGACAGCGTATGCTCCGCGAGGATATCCGGGCTTGAATAAACTGGCTAATGTGTCCACGGCACCTTTTCAGCTCTATGTCTGGCCACAACGCCTGCTTCTGCTGGCGCCCCCCTATGTTTCGCATCGACATCGCCACCACGCAGCGCAAATTGCATTCGGCCTGGATGGGCCGGTTGTCTTTGAGACTCCGCAAACGGGCCTGCACAGCGCCGATCTGATTCTGATCCCACCGGATATTCCGCACGCACATCCCGCATTCGGCGCCTCTGCCATGCTCTTTGTCGAACCGGAGAGCATCGAGTGGGCCCACTTGTCAGGCCGCGGAGGCGGTGGTCTTGTACCGTTGCCTTTCGATCAGGGGCTGCGTTCCTTCGCCCGCCGCGCGGCAGGCGGCGATGCTGTCGCGGCGCAAGTGTTGGGGAACGACCTGATTGGGAAGCCGGTGAATCCTAACCGAGTTTTTGATCCCCTGGTTTCCCAAGCCTGCGAGCACATCCGCCAACGTCTGGATAGATCGATCACGCTGGCGGAGTTGGCAAGGGCCGTTCATCGTTCACCCAGCCGGCTGGCACACCGCTTCCGAAAAGCGACGGGCGTGCCCGTGCGTCGTTTTATCCTGTGGCGCCGCCTCCGCGCGGCGGTCGAGACAGCAATGCGAGGGTCGACCCTGACGGAAGCGGCTCATGCCGCCGGCTTCGCGGACTCCGCGCATCTGTCGCGCACCTTTCGCTCGATGTTCGGAATTGCGCCATCCTTTTTGTTCAGACGGGGGCAGCTTGACGTCACATTTCTCGAAACCGATGTGAATATATGACCACGTGGAATCGGCTCGTGCAGGAAGATGGTTTGCCCGGCAGTTCAACCATCGAGACCTTCCAGTAAATGGAATGACCGAGGATGATTGGCGTTCTTAGTGGCGCGTTGTGACTCTCGATCGAACAGGCAATACGATCTGGGTGCAGACAATCGAAGCCCAATCGCAGCACAAGCCCGGGTGGACTTCGGCGACGAAAGACCTCGTGGAGAAAACTGCCGACGAGTTGGCGAAGAAGTCAGCTCTGGAATTTTCCAAATCACGGGAGGTCCGACGATTCACACAGGCGCCCCGTGACCAATTGGGATCCAGGAGCAATCCGGGACGGGCAAGGCTTGGACCACCTAAAGCGTCGACATACCGCCGTCAATGATCAGTTCAGTGCCCAACACGAATGCGGATTCGGGTGACGTTAGATAAAGTACACCGGCGGCGATCTCCTCCGGAGTGCCGAACCGTTTGGCCGGGACTTGGCTTTGCATCCAATCTTTGGTTTCCTGAAGTTTTTCCTGGGTCATTCCGTCTCGCGCCAGAAGCGCCGAGGTGATCGGGCCGGGGCTAATGGCATTGACCCGAATCCCTTTTTCCAGTAGTTCGGCCGAGAACGTTTTGGCCATGTTGATCACGGCCGCTTTACTGGCGCCGTACACGGTCGTTCCCGGCATTCCCAGGTGCGCATTAATCGAAGCGTTCAGCACAATTGCCGAGCCTTTGGGCATCAGCGGGATTGCTTTCTGCACGGTAAAGAAGACCCCCTTCATATTGATAGCCACGGTCTCATCAAACAACTCTTCGGTGACGTTTTCGAAGGGAACAAGCTTTGCGACGCCGGCGTTAACGAACAGGGCATCAATACGTCCAAAGCGTTCGTTGATTTTCTGGATTGCGCTTTCGATTTCCGCCACTTTGCCAGCATCCGACTGAATGGCAAGTGTCCCGGGGCCAATTTCTTTGAGGGCGGTCTCCAAACTCTTCCCGTTCCGTCCAGTGATTGCAACCTGCGCCCCCTCCCGCGCATAGGCTTTCGCAACCCCTAAGCCAATTCCACTGTTGCCGCCCGTGACAACGGCAACTTTACCCTGAAATCGCTGTGTGCTCATGACGCTCCTTTTACCGCGAATCAGACCTGCAGGATCGATTCTAGCGAAAACCGCGGGAGCGAGACGCATTTTCCCCGGCAACGCATTTCGCAAATGCGGCGAAATTCATGCCGGTCCCCGTTTTGCGGTGTCGTTTCCTATTGGCAACATTTGCGACGCACTGCACTAGCGGCGCTTGAGTACCCAGGGGTTGGAGCGCAGGAAGTCCGCGGTCCGGATCACGGCTTCTCGAATCGTCAGTTGGGGACGCCATCCCAACGAGCGAATGCGGCGGCAATCGAGGAAAATAAACGGGCTGTCGCCGACCCAGCCGCGCTCTCCGCCGGCGTAGCGCAACTGCGGGCGCAAGCCCAGGTACTGCGAGATCCAATCGATCGAATCGCGGACCTGGCAGTATTCGTCCGTACCAAGGTTCAGAATGTTGACCTTGCCATCGGCGACGGCCATGGCCCGCAGAATCGCGTTGATGCAGTCCTGCACGTAGAGGTAGGATTTCCGCTGCCTGCCATCTCCCAGCACGTCCAGACGGTCCGGGTGATCGAGAAGTTGGCGATAGAAATCGAGAACGTGGCCGTGGGTGTAGCGTTCGCCCAGGATAGAAACGAAGCGGAAGATCCACGCGCGCATCCCGAAGGCTTCGCAATAGGCCGCAATCATGCCTTCGGCGGCCAGTTTCGACGCGGCATACAGCGAAGTCTGGACCGGAAATGGAGCGTCTTCGGGCGTGGGAAAGATCTCCGGCTCCCCATAGACCGAGCCGGTAGAAGCGAAGGCGATGCGCCGGACGCCATTCTCGCGCATGGCCTCCAGGACGTTCGCCGTTCCAATGGTGTTCTGCTCCAGATCTTTGCGCGGATGGTCCGCACCGAAGCGTACATCCGCATTTGCGGCCAGATGAATCACCTGCTCGCAGCCGGCCATGGCCTGCCGCAGCAGGGCGAGGTCCAGCAGATCGCCTTCCACCATGCGGAAGGCCGCGGAGCGCAGCGCGCTCTCCAGAAATTCGCGCTGGCCGGTCGAGAAGTTGTCAAATCCGACCACCTCCTGCCCATCCGCGAGCAGGCGGTCCAACAGGTTGGACCCCACAAAACCGGCGGCTCCGGTCAAAAAAGTCTTCAACGCTTGTCCCCTAGACGCATCCGCGCGGCGCGGATCCGAAAAATATCGATGACGTTGCGAATATTGCCACGGAGTAACTGCAAGCGGCTGTCGCCGTCGTCCCGCCAGCGAATCGGCACCTGTTGGAGGCGATAGCCCAATTGCAGAGCGAAAGCGAGAATCTCCACATCGAACATGTAGCCATCGATACGTTGACGGCTGAAGAGATCCTTGGCAGCGGCGCGGGTAAAGAACTTGAAGCCGCACTGGGAATCGGTGATGCCCGGCAGGCCGACGACGGAATGCATGAAAACAGAAAAGCCCTTCGATCCGATGCGCCGGTAGAGCGGCTGCGGGCGTTCGATGGCGGAGGACTTCAGCGCGCGCGAGCCGATTACCACATCGTAGCCTTTGCTGAACCAGGGATGGATCTTATCAAACTCGCTGATGGGTACTTTGTTATCGGCATCGGCATAGCCGATCAGGTCGCCGGCGGCGAGCGCGGCCGCTTCTCGCACACCACGTCCTTTGCCGCGGCGCGCAGCCTGGCCGATCGCCTGGATGGCTGGATTTTCGCGTCCGAGGTTGCTCACCAGTTCCCGGGTACCATCATCTCCATCGGCCGCCACGATGACCTCGTAGCGGTAACCTCGTTCCTCGAAGTATTGGACTACATCCTGAATGGTCTGTACGATGCTGCCGGCTTCGTTATAGGCCGGCAGAATCAAGGAAATATCGGGCCGCAATTGACTTAGTTTAGCATCGGCAAGCTACAATGCTGGATTCGAAGCGGCGAGATCATGCGAGTAGCAATCGTAGGATGTGGCCTGATTGGGCAAAAACGGGCTTCTGTTTTGGAGCATTGCCGTCTGACCGTGTGTTGCGATACGGATCCCGGACGCGCTGAGGCGCTTGCCCGCAAGGCTCCCGGTGCGATCGCGGTCACGGATTGGCGTAACGCAGTGACCCGCCCCGATATCGATCTGGTGATCGTCGCCACGCCTCACGATCTATTGGCGTGCATCGCGGCGGAGGCCGCCGCGGCAGGCAAGCATGTGTTGCTGGAGAAGCCTGGCGCACGGCGCGCCACGGAACTGGAACCGGTCGCCGAAGCCGCGGCGCGCAGCGGAGCGCTGGTTCACGTCGGTTTCAACCATCGCTTTCACCGGGCGTTTCAGAAGGCCCGGGAGATCTTCGCTTCAGGCGCCCTGGGGGAACTGATGTTCATTCGCGGCCGCTACGGCCACGGCGGCAGGCCCGGCTACGAAAAAGAATGGCGGGCGCAGCCGGAACGCTCCGGCGGCGGCGAACTGGTGGACCAGGGAGTACACCTGATCGACCTTTCCCGCTGGTTCCTGGGTGACTTCGTGGATGTGAAAGGGCGCACGCGCACCTATTTCTGGGACATGCCGGTGGAAGACAATGGATTTCTGCTGTTGGAGACCGCGGGCGGACAGGTGGCCTTCCTGCACGCGACCTGGACGGAGTGGAAGAACCTGTTTTCCTTCGAGATCTACGGCCGCACCGGAAAGCTGGAGATTTCGGGGCTGGGCGGCAGCTACGGCGTGGAGCGGCTCACCTTCTATCGCATGACTCCGGAGATGGGGCCGCCGGAGACGACGGCCTGGGAGTATCCGATGGCGGATAACTCCTGGGAAGTGGAGTTCGCGGCCTTTCTCGAAGAGATCCGTCTGCGGCGCCAGCCCAGCCCCGGCGTTGCCGATGCCCAGGCGGCGCTGCGCGTGATTGAGACGCTCTACACGGAGGCATTGCCTTGATCGTTACCCGGAGTCCCCTGCGGATCTCGCTCGGCGGGGGCGGCACGGATCTTCCTTCGTACTATCGCGAACATACCGGCTTCGTGATGTCCGCGGCCATCGACAAGTACGTCTATATCACCCTGCACGAGACGTTCGAGCAGGAGCTGATCGTGAAGTACTCGAAGACCGAACTGGTTCGCACGGTGGACGAAGTGCAGCATCCTATCGTGCGCGAGGCGCTGCGGCTGGTGAACCTGGATCAGCCACGCCTGGAGATTGTCAGCATGTCGGACATCCCGGCCGGCACCGGCCTGGGCTCCTCGGGCAGTTTCACGGTGGCCCTGCTGCGCGCGCTGCATGCCTGGCAAAAGAGCATCGTGCGCGTGCAGGAACTGGCTGAGCAAGCCTGCCAGATCGAAATCGAGCGGCTGGGCGAGCCGATCGGCAAGCAGGACCAGTACATTGCGGCTTTCGGCGGCATCACCTGCTTCGATTTCCTTCCGGACGGACGGGTCGAGGTGACGCCGCTCAAGCTGGACCCGGAGACGCTCTACAACCTGGAAGACAACCTGGTGCTGTTCTTCACCGGCTTCACCCGCTCGGCTTCCGGCATTCTCCAGGAGCAGGATGTGCGGACGAGGCAGGGCGATCGGGGAATGATCGAGCACTTGCATGCGGTCAAACAGATCGGCCTGGAGAGCAAGATCGCTCTGGAGCGGGGCGACCTGCGACGATTCGCGGAACTGATGCACGTGCACTGGGAGCACAAAAAGGAACGTTCGCGCTCCATGAGCAATTCCCAGATCGACGGGTATTATCAACTGGCGCGGGCTAACGGCGCGCTGGGCGGCAAGCTGATCGGCGCGGGCGGCGGTGGATTCCTCATGTTCTACACGGAAGACAAGACACGCCTGCGGCGGATCATGCGCGAAGCCGGGCTGCGGGAGGTCCGCATGCGGTTCGATTTCGGCGGGACGGCCGTTCTGGCACAATCGTGAGCATGTTGCCTGTCGCCATCCTGGCCGGGGGCTTCGGTACGCGCCTCTTTCCGGTTACCGAGCGCATTCCCAAAGCCCTGGTCGAGATCGGTGGGGAACCGTTTCTGGCGCACCAGTTGCGGCTGCTGCGGGATAACGGCATCGAGCGAGTCGTGATGTGCGTGGGCCACTATGGCGGGATGATTCAGGAGTTCGCCGGCGACGGCCAGGCCTTCGGAATCCGCGTGGATTATTCCTGGGACGGTCCCGTACTGCTCGGCACGGCCGGGGCGCTGCGCCAGGCGCTGCCGATGCTTGGCGACGAATTCTTCGTGCTATACGGAGACTCCTACTTGCCCTGCTGCTATGCCGATGTGGAACAGGCCTTCCGCCGCGCGGGAAAAGCGGGGCTGATGACCGTTTTCCGCAACGAAGGACAGTGGGACCGGAGCAACGTGGAGTTCTCCGGCGGGCGCATTCTGGCCTACGATAAGAACGTTCCTACGCCTGCCATGCACTATATCGACTACGGCCTGGGGGTATTCCATCGCTCGGCGCTCGACGGCGGGCAATCCGACCTGGCGGCCGTCTACCAGGACCTGCTGCGGCGGGACGACCTGGCGGCGTTCGAGGTGCCTGAGCGTTTTTACGAGATCGGCTCGTTTGAAGGCATCCAGGAGCTTTCTGAATTTCTGGCGAGAGGTGGGAAGTGAGCTTTACACGGCAGTTTCTGGCCGAGGCGGCCGAGATCATCGGAAAGCTCGATGTGGCGGCGATCGAGCGGGTGGTAGCGCTGTTGGCGGCTACGCGCGCCCGCGGCGGACGCCTGTTCATCCTGGGCGTAGGCGGGAGCGCGGCGAACGCGTCTCACGCGGTCAACGATTTCCGCAAGATCGTGGGCCTGGAAGCCTATTGCCCCACCGACAATGTCTCGGAGTTGACGGCTCGCACCAATGATGAAGGCTGGGCCGGCATCTTCGAATCGTGGCTGCGGGTGAGCCGGTTGCGCCTCGAGGATACGATTCTGGTGCTCTCGGTCGGCGGAGGGAATCTGGAAAAGCAGGTGAGCCCGAACCTGGTGGCCGCGCTGCAATATGCGCGCTCCGTGGGGGCCGGGATTGCCGGCATCGTGGGGCGCGCCGACGGCTACACCGCCCAGGTGGCGGATGCCTGCGTGGTGATCCCCGCCGTTAACCCGGCGCATGTGACGCCCCATGCCGAGGCCTTTCAGGCCGTGGTGTGGCACCTGCTTGTTTCGCATCCCGATTTGAAAGCCGCCGCCACGAAGTGGGAATCGATCGGATGAGACGCGCCGTCTTTCTCGATCGCGACGGCGTTCTGAACCAGGTCCAGGTGCGTGAAGGCAGGCCCTATCCGCCAGATACGGCGAGCGAGGTGCAGATTCCCGCGGACGCCGCGCCGGCGCTGGAATCGCTGCGAACAGCCGGATTCCTGCTGATCGTGGTGACCAACCAGCCGGATGTAGCGCGCGGCAAACAGACGCGTGAGGGTGTGGAAGCGATTCACCAGATATTGCGCAGCGCCCTGCCGGTCGACGATTTTTTCGTCTGCTACCACGACGATTCCGACGCGTGCGACTGCCGCAAGCCGCTGCCGGGCCTGCTGACGGCAGCCGCGGCGCGATACGACATTGATCTGGGCGCCAGCTACCTCATCGGCGACCGGTGGCGCGACATCGACGCCGGCGCGGCCGCAGGCTGCACCACGATCCTGATCGACTACGGCTATCGCGAGCGCGCGCCGCAGCACACGGCCGATATTCGTGTACGCTCGCTGAGGGAAGGCGTGCAATGGATCCTCGCGCGGGGGGAGTGAGGGGTCACCCTATTCAGCAAAAGCTTCTTCTGCAAATCCACTGGCTACTCCGTCTACGCGATTTTCAATCGTTTGAATTTGAGACGGTCGCGGCGGACCTGCGCAAGTTCGTACTGCGCCTGTTGCAGAAGCCAACTTTCTTCGCTCCCACCAAAAACTTTGGATAGCCTCACCGCCATCTCCGGGGATATGCCGCGCTTGCCATTCACAAGTTCCGAAAGGGTGTTACGTGTCACACCGAGCGCTTCGGCGGCCTGCGTTATGGTTAAGCCCAGAGGCTCGATGCATTCCTGTAAAACAACCGTGCCGGGATGTGGCGGGTTTTTCATAGGCATAAGCCGGTTTTTTTCAGTGGTAATCGACATAATCAACGTCCTCCATCCCGCCATTCCGGAAGCGGAAAATCACTCGCCAGTTGGCGCGTACGGTAACCGCCCACAAACCCTTCAGTCCGCCTCTCAGCGCATGTAAACGAAACCCCGGCACGTCCATGTCGGCAACGCTGCGGGCGGCGTAAAGCCTTGCCAGAATATTTCGCAGTTTACCGACGTGTTCCGGGTTTACGCCGCTCGCGTCATCCTGTTCAAAAAGCCGCTTCAGTCCCTTATGGCGTATCGAGCGAATCATTTTGAACTGTAATGCGCCACGTGGCAGATGTCAAGCCTCAAAAAGCTTAAGGATCGTGGCGCAAGGCGAACAGCCAGATGGCCGCCGGCAGGAGCATGGACAACCCCATGCCGATCGCGAAGCGCTGCACGGGGACGCCTAAGTCGACGGCGGCGCCCGCCAGGTAACTGCTGGCCGAGATCGTCAACATGCAGAGCCCCAGCTCGGCCGAGAAGACCCGCCCGCGATAGCGGTCTTCGGTGTACCTCTGCAGCAGCGTGGTGGAGAATACCCAGACCGTGGAGCCTCCACAGTGCGCCAGGATAACCGCCGCGATGGCCGGCGCCGCCGAGCCGCAGAATCCCACGGCCACGTATCCGGCGGAGGCCATCAGAAATCCGGCCAAAATGCCGGTGCGCAGCCGCGACTGGCGCTCTCCGGCCCAGGCGCCGCTCACGAACGGTCCGAGCAGCGCGCCAACCCCGCGGGCGCCCATCAGCAAGCTCATCCCCAACATGGCGCCTCGGTGCGGCTCCATGCCCGCCAAACGGACCGGAAAGACGCGCTCTCCGAGCAACGGAAGGATCACGTTATTGGCGCCCATGAATCCCAGCCCTGCTTTGACGAAGACGGTCGCGAAGAGACGCGGATTGCCGCGCATATAGCGCACGCCTTCGAGAACCGGCGAAAAATCCGCCAGATCGCGCCCGCGCAGGGGCGGCGCCGCGGCCAGGTGCGACTCGCGAAACTGCATCCCACTGATCAGCCAGGCGGAGGCGAGAAAAGAAAACGAGTTGAGCGCGAACACCAGGCCGCGGCCCAGCAGCACCGCAGCCAGTCCGCCCAGCGTGGCGCCGATCGCCAGGTTAAACGACCAGGTGACCGACGACAGCGTGTTGGCCACCAGCAGGCCGCTCTCCGAGGTGATGTTGGGGATTACGGCGTTGCGCGCAGGCTCGAAGAAGGCCGCCATCACGGTTTCCACCAGCAGCAGCGGAAATGCCAGCCAGACCATGCCGCGCGTGCGTACCAGCAGCATGCCCAGCACGATAACGGCGCGGACCAGATCCGCGGCGATCATGACCCGCTTGCGGCTGCTGCGGTCGTTGACTACGCCGGACGTCGGGCCGATGAGCGTCTGAGGCAGCACCTGGAGCACGACCGCCAGCCCCACCGACGCCGCACTGCCCGTCAGTTCGAGCAGCAGGCTGTAAATCGCCAGAGCATAAAACCAGTCGCCGATCTCGCTGACGATCTGGGCGGTCCACAGGCGCCGGAAATTCCGGTTCTCGCGGACCAGGCTCCAGTAGGCGGCAAACGAAACCGGGCTGGACGACATTTCACGCGCCGGTGTAGAGCCCCATTCGTTCTTTCACCAGGTGCACGGTCGAGTTGGCGATCGGCGTCACGCGCTCGGCCCCTTCGCGCAGCACGCCAGCCAGGTAGCCGGGATCCGCCATGATCTCGCGGTAGCGCTTTTGAAAAGGATCGAGGGAAGCGATGACCATATCGGCTACCTGCTTTTTCAGCTCGCCGTAGCGCGCTCCCTGGAAATGCGCCCGCATCTGATCGTCGCTCCATCCGGCGAATGCCTGAAAAATGGTTAACAGATTCTGCACACCGGCGCCCAGGTTATCGTAATCCACGGCGGGCTGGGAATCGGTGGCCGCCCGCATGATGGTCTTGCGAATGCGCTCGGGGGGATCGAGCAAAGCCACCGCGTGATTGGCTCCCGGCGCCGATTTGCTCATCTTGACCGAGGGATCGTCCAGGCCCATCACCCGGGCGCCCACCGTGGGAAGGCTGGTCCCGGGAACCACGAACGTCTCGCCATACAGCGAGTTGAAACGCTGCGCGATATCCCGGGTTAATTCCAGATGCTGCGACTGGTCCTCGCCCACCGGCACAATGGCCGCCTGGTAGAGCAGAATGTCCGCCGCCATCAGAACCGGGTACTGCAAAAGGCCGTCGCCCACCGATTCCTGCGAGGCCGACTTGGCCTTGTATTGCGTCATGCGCTCCAGCCAGCCGACCGGCGTCACGCAGGTCAGCATCCACGCCAGTTCCGCATGGGCGGGGACTGCCGACTGCACCATGATCGAGGACTGCCGCGGGTCGATGCCCGCGGCCAGGTACAGACCGGCGATCTCGGCGATCTTGGCCTGAAGCTGCTTGGGATCCTGCGGGACCGTGATGGCATGCAGATCTACGATGCAGAAAACACATTCGTAGTCCGACTGAATGCGAACCCAGTTCTTCAGGGCGCCCAGGTAGTTTCCAATGTGTAGATTTCCGGACGGCTGCATGCCGGAAAGGACTCGTGCTTTCATGAAAGTAAGAGGCGAAATTTTATCGTACGCGATTTCGAAGTCACGGTGGAAAAACTGGTCTATGGGGGCGACGGACTGGCGCGCCTGGATGGGCAGGTGGTGCTCACTCCATTCGTCCTGCCCGGAGAGCGTGTACGAGTGGAGCCCGAGTCCGGAAAAGCGGGCCTGGTGCGCACCCG
>CAZMRK010000434.1:0-5268 GCA_964568355.1 uncultured Solibacteraceae bacterium
AATCGGGATTTCGCGGTCTATGCGTCGCAGGCGGACGGGATCCCGGAGATTCTGGACGAGATCGGCCGATGCCGGGAGGTTGCCTTCCGGCAGGCCGGCGAGGGAACCGGCGCCGACCGCGATCTGGACCGCTTCGACCGCTACTATCTCCACCTGTTCCTCTGGAGCAAGGCCGATTCCTGTATCGCGGGAGCCTACCGGCTGGCAGTGACCACCGATGTGCTGCGCGAGCATGGCCTTTCCGGCCTCTATACCAACACGCTCTTCCGCTTCGACCGCCGCTTTTTCGAGCGTCTGGGGCCGGCAGTGGAACTGGGGCGGTCGTTCGTCATGCCGCGGTATCAGAAGAACTACAGCTCGCTGCTGCTGCTGTGGAGGGGGATTCTGCAACTGGTGCGCCGGCGTCCGGAAGCGCCGCGCCTGTTCGGAGCCGTGAGTATCAGCCGCGAGTATCGCGCCGCTTCGCGCAGCCTGATCGCTTCCTATCTCTCGGAGTGCGCTTCTCACGACCTGGCGTTCCTGGTGCACCCGAGACGCCGCTTTCACCATCCGGCCGCGGGAGGTCCCACCGTCCGGCGTTTCGCCAGCATCGCTTCCAGCATCGAGGATATCTCGCTCTCGGTGGAAGACATCGAGCCGGACGGCAAGGGGATCCCGGTCCTGCTTCGCCAATATCTCAAGACGGGGGGACGCCTTCTGGGGTTGAATCTGGATCCGCACTTTTCGGACGTGCTGGACGCGCTGCTTCTGGCCGATCTGCGGGAAGCGCCGTTGGGCCTTCTGGAGCGATGCATGGGGAAGGCGGAGGCCAGGCAGTTTCTGGAGATCGCCGCCGGCGAAGGGATTGCGGCTCGTTTGTAGCCTCCATGAGCTGGAAGCGGGGCCGAAGCCCCGCGGCAGACTGAAGGTCCGCCCCACTTTTGGATTCGGGGCAAAACGGGCCGGTGAGGGCTGCAACATTCGTCCGTGAATTTGTTCTCGAAACGCTTGCCATTTTGCCAATGAATTGTAACGATCCGGCGTGCATGCTGGGTAGCGGAGGCTCGCGGAATTGAAACGAACTGCGCCCCGCCGGGCATTACGCGAAATTGAGGAGACCCGCGATTTTCGGACGGGCATTTGTCTCCATGGCCATACCATGTACTCGGAGGAATGTCTCCACTTCCTCCCGCGATACCTGTCTCACATCCCCGGACTGCGGCAAATCGTACCCGGCTACGATTCGGTGGATTTCGCGCGCGCCTGGTGGACGCCGCCGCTGAGTCCCGCGGCTGCGCTGGCGCTCGAACGCCGTCAACTGGCCGGGCTTGGCTTGAATCCGATTGTCTCGCTGACGGACCACGACAACATCGAAGCCCCTATGATCCTTCAGGTTACCGAGGCGCGCGGTGCTGTCCCGGTCTCGGTCGAATGGACCGCGCCATACGAGCGCTCGATCTTCCACTTCGGCATCCATAACCTTCCGGAGGAAGTGGAGCGGAGCCTGGCGGCGTATCTGGCCGGCTACACGGCCGCGCCCCAGGAGAGCGAACTCCCGGCGATGCTGGCTGCCCTGCACGAAATCCCCGGGGTTCTTATTGTCCTGAACCATCCCTTCTGGCTCGAAGAAGGCATTACGGCGGAGACCCACCGATCCGCGCTCGACCGGCTGCTTCGGGAGTGCCTTCCCTGGATTCACGCCTTCGAACTCAACGGCGCGCGCGTGTGGAAGGAAAACGAGGCGGTCTTTCAACTTGCCGAAGCGTACTCGCGGCCGGTGGTTTCCGGCGGCGACCGGCACACCTGCGAGCCCGCCGCCTGCATCAATCTCAGCAACGCTTCCAGTTTTTCCGAGTTTGCCCAGGAGATTCGAGACGGGCACAGTACGGTGCTGGTGCTGCCGCACTACGGCGAGCCGATGGCCCTGCGCATTCTGGAGGCTACCTGGGACGTTCTGCGAACCTATCCGGAATATCCGGGCCGCGCCGAGTGGACCGATCGGATCTTCTATCGCGGAGAGGACGGCGTCGCCCGTTCGGTCGCCTCGATCTGGAATCGCCGCGCTCCGAAGATCCTGCGCGCCGCGCGCGGCCTGCTTCAGTTCCTGGCGACGTCGCAAATGCGCCAGGCGCTACGTTCCATGCTCGAAGATCGCAAAGAGATCCTGCCCTGAGATCACGTTGCTGCCGCGGATCCGCGCGTCGTGGTGGGCGCCGTTCAGGATGTCCGCCAGAATCTCGGGAATCTCGTAAACAGCCGTGTTTTGGATGAATGACACGCGCTGCTGAAAGCGCGTCCAGTTGGCGGGCGCAAGCAGCGTCTCCACTGCCGAGGCGATTTCGGAGAAGTTCTTCACCACCAGTCCGATGCCCTGCTCTTCAATCCAGCGGGTATTGTAGCGTTCGTGGGCAAGCGTCCAGGCGTCTCGCTTTACGATGACCGGCAGACGCTTTGCCAGCGCCTCGCTGATGCTTCCGGGGCCGGGCTTGCCGATCAAGAAATCCGCCAGTTGCATGTAGCGCGGGACCTCGCGTGTAAAGCCCTCAATCCACATCGGGATGTGCGGTGTCAGGGCCCGCAGTTCCCGCTCGGCGGCTCGATGCCTGCCGCAGATCAGGATTAGTTGGAGGCCCAGGTCCTTGCGGTTCAGCGCCCTGGCCACCTTCACCAGGTCTATGGATCCTTCCCCTCCGAACAGAACCAGGCCCGTGGGAAGGTCCGGGCGCAGGCCCAGGCGAATTCGTTCCTCGGCGCGATCTGTTTCCGCGGCCTCGTAAAAGTCCGGATGCAGAATCATTCCGGATGTCTGATGAATGCGGTGGCCGGGAATCCCCAGATTGCGCGCCTGCGCGACGGCGCGCGCGGAACCGCAGACCACGTGTTGATCCATCTTCTCGATCCAGAAATGCGGCGGGTAATCGGCGATATCGGTCAGCACGGTGACGTAGGGAGTCCCGGGCGCCACCAGGTCAAGCGCTTCCTTCAAGGCGCGGTTATAGTGGGGGACGACGGAGACCACCAGATCCGGCCAGCACTGTTCCCAGTATTGCTTCAATACCCGCACCTGGGCCCTGTGACAGCAGCGGATCACCAGGTGCATGAGAGGGATCAATTGCCTGGTGCCGAGGGTCCAGCCGCGGCGCAGCATGATGTTGTAGATGTCCTGGAACGGAACTCCGGTGAGCTTCCGGACAAAGTCGATCGGATCGAGCACGTCCTGCAGGGAGACCATGTTCAGATCCCAGGGACGCTGCTGCCGGCGCACCACTTCGCAGAGAGCGGATGCCGCGGCCCGGTGCCCTCCGCCGGAATCGATGTAGAACAGAACGATTTTGGGGTTCAGCCTGGAATTCCGAATCACCGGGCCCTTTTCCTTTATAAAGGAACGGCAAGGTTCGCCGGGTGACGATTCCATGAACAGGCGGTGAATTTTCATCGCAGGCCCTTGTTATTCGCCGCTACCGCTCATCAGAGGAAATCCGAGCGTGTCCCGGTTGGCCTGAAATCCGTTCCCATCCACGTCTACATAGATCGGATTCGTGTAGGCGATCGGCTGCATCCGCGAGACCGGGCTGCGGCCCCATCCTTTCGAGAGGTCCAGACCTTCTCCGGCGGCGACTACGATCAGGTGTTCGTCGCGTGAAAGCGCAACGTGAATCTTCTGATCGAAGCGCACCGCGCCGTCCCGGAACATCGCCGGATTCCGCTGCCTGGTGAAGTTGTATTGCTCAGGCTGCCTCCCGCTCAGCAGGATCTGCACCCGGTTGATGTCCATCCAGTTGGGCGTCTGAACGCGAATCCGGAGATCCACGCCGTCATGGGCCCGGACCGTGGAGCCGATGGGGTCGCCGGCTGCCGTGGCGACCTCCAGAAAGGGCCCGTTGGTGATTACCATACGGCCGGCCTTTGCGTTGCGAACGATTTCGTTCGGATCGATTTGTTCCGGATTGTCGGTAGAGCTTGGCAAATACACGCGCCAGGCACCGACGCCGTTGCCGAACACGCCATGCGCGTCGCTGACCGCAACGGACCAGATATTCCGTCCCTGATTCAGCAACTGGAGCCAGCCAAAGGTGCGGTTCGGAGCTTTACGCCCCCGGCCGCCTCGCGCACGCTCGACGACCGGGCTGAGCGTAAGGATATCGGCACTCCAGACCTCGGCCGCGTCAAACAGCGTCTCGATGTTTGGAAAAATGCCGGCACGGTTGCGGTCGAAAAACATAGCGCCGACCGAAGGATGGTTAATCTGCACCCACCGTTCGGGCGGATCCTGCGGGCGTATTCTCGCTCGCGAATTCTGGTAGGTATCGTAGCGGGAGCCGCCCTTCTCGAGGCTTGGAGTTCGCCAGCCGCGCAGACGCATGGCGCTGATTCTCACGTCGGGATCGTACATGGGAGCGCCGTTGTCCTGGGTGAACGCGTCCAGGGTAAAGGGGAAGCCGTTCATGTGCGTATCGTTGCTGGTGAACTCGATGCCGGTTACCGATTTGATCAACCGAGTGAGACCAAGGCGCTCGATATTCGGGACCCAACTGACAAAACGGTTGTGCTCAGTCGCCGGGGCGAACTCGATCTGTTCCGCTACCAGATCGATGATCCGGTCGTCGGTCGCGCAGTAGTTGTCGCCGCTCGGGGTGGAGTGAGAATGAAAGTCGGCGCTGACCCATCCCGTGGTGTCCACGGTCCTCTTTAAAGTTGCCGCTACCTCGACCAGTTCGTCTTTGCGCACCTCGATGCGCCGCTCTTCCATGTCGTACTCAGGGCCGCGGGTGAAGCGGAGCAGATAATGTCCCGGCGGGAGCTGCTGCGTGAACCGGCCATCATGCGTGAAATACTGATGATCGCTGCCGTGCGCCCGAAGATGGGTGCCCAGGTTCGGCGTTTCGGTTCCGTCTACTCCGATGAACTGCACTTTTGCGGGCGAGAATCCCCCATTCGCGTCGCGAACCTGAACACGGACGCCCGACGCGGGCGCGAGCCGGAGGTCTTCGTGGACTTCCTTGTTCGCTTCCACCGCCAGGACGCGGTCCTGCGGGTCGCGGCCAAGATCCCGAAACTTCATCGGGAAAGAGCCGGGAGGGAGATAGAATCGGAAGCTGCCTTCGCGGTCCGGATAGTGCGGCAGGTCGACGCCGGCCACCGCTACCTGCAGCGTCGCGTGAATCGCCGGGGAGCCGCTGGAGTCTACGGCGCGGCCGGAGACCAGGCCGACCGGATGAAAGAGACGTTGGACCACGCCGTAGGCTGCCAGCGGGGAGTCCGCGACCGCCAGCGCAATATGAACAATCC
>CAZMRK010000435.1:0-2640 GCA_964568355.1 uncultured Solibacteraceae bacterium
CGGATCGAGGATCGTGACCGGATTGCCGGCCGAATCCCGGATCGCCGAGAAGTCGCCCCCGCGCACCCGGTCCGACGGCAGGCTGGCATTGATCTGCGCCGCCGAGTGGTTATTGAAGCCTTCGAAGGCGCCCGAGAAGAAGGTCTTGTTCTTCTTCACCGGTCCGGTGAAGCTGCCGCCGAAGTTGTTCATCACATTGAACGCCACCTGGTTGGCGAAGAAGTTCCGGGCATTGAAGCCGGCGGAATTGTAGTACTCAAACAGGCTGCCGTGAAATTGATTCTCACCGCCCCGGGTCACTACGTCCACATACCCCGGTGCGCTGTACTCGGCCGAGCTGCCGGAAAGGTCCACTTTTACCTCCCGGATGTAGTCCATGGACGGCTGATTGGGACCCAGCGGACCGCCTCCCGAGAGGGTAGAAACCGTGGTCACGCCGTCCACCGTGAAGTTCTGCATGGTGGCCCGGCTGCCCGCGAAAGAAATATTGTAGGAAGCCGAAAGCGGCTGCGCGCCGGGCACCATCGACATAAAGCCGAGCACGTAGCTGTCCCAGTTGCCGCGATTGTTCAGCGGCGCGGCGAGATATTGCTGTTGTGTTTTCACATCGGCGAGCACCGAAGTCTCCGTGGTAATCACCGGAGCGCCCGCCTCTACCGTTACCGAAGCGCTGACATCACCCACCTCCAGGGTCACATCCCGCAGGATGATGGCGCTGGCCGATAAGATGATGCCTTCGGCGGAAAATTTCTTAAACCCGGCGGCCTCCGCCCGCACGGCATAGGTTCCTGGCTGCAGGTACCCCGCCTCGAAAGCGCCGGAATCGTTGCTGGAAACAACCTTTGTGATGTTGGTGCCCAGATTCGTAATCTGGACCGCAACGTTCGGTACGGGCGCTCCGCTGGGATCGAGTACCCTCCCGCGAATGACACCCAACGTGCTCTGCCCCAAAGCGGCGCCGGCCAGAACAAGGCTTAGCACCAGCGTGGGAAGCAAGCACCGCAAGCGATTCATACCATCTCCTTTTTTCTTTTCCGCTACTTCCAGATCCTGAAGTTTGGTATAGACATCTATACCATGCGGCAAAATGGGTGTCAAGCGTGCATTTCCCCCCACCACTTCCACGGACCCATTGCCAATGGCCTGCCTGAGCTGGTAGTCTAGACCGGTAGGCGGGTGGGGATCGGAACAGGGAGAGACAAGATGAGTAGCGGAGACTTCCATCGCGGCGTGCTCCGGCTGCGGATCCGCAAGGATGCTTTTGAACCGGTCTATGTGCAGATCGCCAAAGGCATTCGCGGGTTGATCGAATCCATTCCAGCGGACAAAGGCACGCCCGTGCCGCCCGAGCGCATTCTGTGCCAGCACTTCGGGGTCAGCCGCATGACTGTCCGGCAGGCACTGGACCAGTTGGAGCGCGAGGGCTGGATCAATTCCGTACGCGGCTTGGGGACGTTTGTCGCCGGCAAGCCCCTTGAAAAACAACAGCAGGAATTCCGGAGCTTCAGCGAGGAAATCGCCGCGCGCGGCGCCCGCGCCTCCTCGCGCCTGATTGCACTGACCACGCGCCGTCCCGATGCCGTGGAGCGCGGATTCTTCGGGCTCGACGACGACGAACTGGTCTACAACCTGGAGCGGGTGCGCCTCGCCGATAACGTCCCCCTCGCGCTCGAAACGGCCCGCCTCCCGGTGAAACTCTTTCCGGACCTCTCGCGCTTCGATTTCGAAAGCAATTCGCTCTACCAGACCCTGGAAGACGAATATGGAGTGCGCGTGGCCCGCAGTCTGGAAGAGATCGCCGCAGTCCTGCCCGATGCACGCAACCGTAAGCTCCTTCAGGTTCCGCGGCAGGGAGCGGTCCTGCAGATCCAGCGCAAGACCTACAGTGAGGAAGACGTGCCGGTGGAATTGACCTTCGCCGTCATCCGCGGCGATCTGTACCGCGCCGTGGTCCGGTCCTCGCGACCCCGGCGCGGCAACTGAATCGTTCAGCGCCCCAGTTCCACCATCCGGACCGATGCCGGCTCCAGGGTCTCGGTCTTGTTGATGACGCTACCCTTGGCCCCGAACGAGGCCGGATCGATGCGATAGCGAAACGGCACACGCTGGTCGCCGTAATTGGCAAAGAACACCGCCAGGCTCCCGTCCTCCGCCTGCCACAGGCGCGCCTCTGCCAAAGGAACCGAGCCGCGCTCGTTGTGCTTCCAGCCGAATATCCCTTCTTCGAAGGTCGGGACCGCGTCGAGCGGATAGACCGGCTCCAGCATGCGCCCGTAAGTGAGATATTTTCCCTGCGCCGCGCGCAGCCGCACACAAGCCTTCAGAAAGTTCACTTTCGCGGCATATTGGGGCGCGAACAGCTTCAGATCCATCCACCCGTTCTGGCGCCCGTCGATCAGCCCCTGCCCCTGGGCATAGCGGAAAAAGCGATCGCTCTGGCGATAATCGCACGGGCTCCCGAAAAACAGCGTGTACCCGCTGTAGACCAGTTGCATGAGGGGGATCTCGGTCGCCGAGGGGGGAGCCCAGGTCAGGTTGGAGTCCACCAGGTCCAGGAACATCTCGTTGGCCCCCTCGCTGGTAATGGTCACCTCCCGGCCCGCGCGGTCGGCCACCTGGCGCACGCGGCGCAGCAGATCC
>CAZMRK010000436.1:0-16485 GCA_964568355.1 uncultured Solibacteraceae bacterium
CAGCATCTCTTTGAGGCCTTCGGGTTGCTGTTTGAGCAAAAGCAGGTTCCCCAGTTTGTTGGAATCGTTAGTAGTTAGCGAAAAACGACGGAGCCTTTGGAAGCCACTTCGCTCCCTTGGGCGCAGGGGGTCGGGCGTTCAAATCGCCCCGCCCCGACCAAACCTCCTGCTGATTCCACAAAAGCTCTTCAATCGGCGCTCCCTCGCTTTCCCTGGGCTCTGCGACAGATCCGGCCTACTCCTGCAGCGTCGCCGCGCGCAAAGAAAGGCTCGTCCTGCAGCGCTTTTCGCTCTGGCGCCACCCCGCTCGAACACGGCCAAGGGATCCGGCGGCGCGCCTGTCGTGATCGCGGTGAATCTTATAGAATCAGGACGAAGATAGTCGCCCCGATCGCGGAGTTCTTATGTACAGGCGCAAATTTCTAAAAGATTCGACACTTGGAGCCCCTTTCTTGATGGGGAAACGCAGTTCAAAAAGATCCATCGCAAAGGCCGTCGACAGCCCAGACGCGTCCGCAACGGCAACCGATCCACCGAGGCGCCTGGAGTTCAAGCGCATGCTCGTTCACTGGTCTCACCCTGTTGACGCAGAAGGTTCGATCTACGTCGATCCCGGGTATCTTCCTTTTGTCGACGAGGTCCAGCCACAGCTCGTTCAGGTTGGCTTTTATGGGTGTATTTTCTGGGCTTTCGCGCATGTGCCCGAGGCGGTGAGGGGCGCAATCCAGGGCGCACTGCCCGGAGATGGAAATCTGAAGGCCTGCGGACATTGGTTCGAAAACCTCAATAAGGAGCTGCACAAGCGCGGAATCAAAGTTGTCGGCCACTTCGACGTTGAGTACCACGTGACCGGTCTCATCAACGGTCCTCAGGGACCGCGTGAAGGGTTCTTCAAGTTCTACAACGAACTTTGGGACGAGAAGGAGTTCGGACCGAAACCAGTGAAAGACCCCCTCGAGCTGCTCCAGCGGAAAGCTGATGGCACCCCTTTTGCCATCGAGCATCTCGAGGGCTACTCGCCGTGGCCCCTCTATCACGGCTGCATGATCAATCCGCACTGGCGAACGGTCCTCAAGGCCTTCGTAAAGCACGGCATAGAGCGCGGCGTGGACGGGTTCGTCGCTAATTACTTCTATCGCGAGGGGTGCATGTGCCAGTGGTGCGTTCGAGGCTTTAAGGACTACCTGCGCCAGCGTTATAAGCCTGCTGAACTTCGCAGGAACTTTGGTATTGAAGACCTGCACAAGCATCAATTCGTAGAAATCGTCGGCAGGTACCAACCGGACAATATGACGCCACTGCGCTTTGAGCAGTTGCGTTTCACGAGCATCTCAATGAAGAACGCGTATGACGAGGTTTTCATCGCCTATGGGCGTTCCTTGAAGCCTGATCTGATCCTGGCGCAGTGGCTGCACGGTCATAGCACCCCCGCACCCCACGATGAGCGGTTGATGCTTCCGCCTGAACTCTGGGCAAAGGGAGAAGACTATATATGGTACTCGTGAACGATAAGCCGGAGCCCACCCTACTATTGCGCTACGCACGCGGCGCCGGAGGAGGGCGGCCTTGTATCGTCTCCCAGTGGGAGAGAGTGAAGATCCGCGCCGCGATGGCGGGGTTGGCTGCCAACGGCGGCGCAATCCCAGGCCGTATTGCCAACTTTAACGATCCACAATCGCGCCAGGAACTGGTGCGCTTCTTCCGCTTCATGAAGCAGCATGACGACATCTATCACGCCAGCACGGTGGCTGGTGAGTGCGTGTTGTTGTACCCCCGCAGCCACGTTCACCAGGGGCGTTTTACGGAGGCCATGTCAGCGTTCAACACCGTCGGCTTCAAGCTGCTGAACGACCATATCCTCTTCGATGTGCTACCCGACGATCTCGCCACGCCCGACAACTTGGCTAGGTACAGACGAGTCTTTACGATCTCATCGCTGAGGGAGATGAGGCCGGAATACTATGACAGTTTTAGCCGCTTTGAAGCGCCTTCCACCGTTCGTGTCTCCGCAAGCCGTCCAGAAAAAGGAAACATTTGGGACATCCATTTTGTGAACTATAACCGCAAGGAGCCCCCCGAGAATGAGAGAACAGGCCTCGCTGCGGACGAGAACCCGATTCCCGTCTCTGGCGTCAAGGCCAATCTGGTCAGCCCAGCCGGGCTTTCGGTCCGCAAAATCGAGTGGATGACACCGGAGTTTCCGGAATCACGGGAGCTGCGCATCGAAAATGTAGGAAACCGTGTGCGCTTCACGGCTCCCGAGTTTCTGGTCTATGCCGTTGCTCGCGTTCATCCAGATAGTCGTTCTTCACATAAATAGACCCCTGGCGTTCATAGCAGCCCGGTGGAGACCAGGATCCTGACCTCCACCCTGGAGTAAACCTCAGAACGCGAAACGCAATTTCAGCTCGATCTGTCGCGGGTCGTACGTGGCCAGCCCGTGCCCGCCGAGTTGTCCCAGGTTCCCGATCCTACCTGGGTACGTGGTGGTATTGGGGTCGCCGGTGGCGAGATTGCCCGTGGTGGTGAACTGCGTGTGGTTGAACGCGTTGGTCACGTTCGCAATAAATTGCAACTCCCGTTTTTCGCCGAAGCTGAAAGAGCGGCTGAGCGTCAGATCGGTGTTGAAGCGGCCCGGACCGCGGATATCATCATAGGTCAGCGCTGCATTGCCCCACCAGTAGATATCCGTAGCGTAGTTTCCATTTGGCATCTTCACCACGCGTCCGGAGAAGGCATCCGGGTTGAACTTCAGAAAGGCATTCGCGGCAGGAGTGAAGACGCGGCCGGAGGGCAGCGTCACCGCCGTCTTGCCGTCGTAGAAATGCTGGTAGGACTCAGGCAGCTCCACGTCGACGCCCGGCACCCGGTCGGGCCGCTGATTGAGGGCCGACGTACCGCCAAGCACAATCAGCGGCATGCCGGACTGAATGATTTCCGAACCGCTGATCTTCCATCCGCCGGCCATCAGGCGCGCCACCCGATTCTTCAGTTCGAGCCCTCCTCCCTTGCCGAACGGCAGATCGTAGACGAAGCTGGCTACGAACCGGTGGGGAACGTCCACGAAGCCGAGGTGCCAGTTGTTATTCATGTTGAGGAAGTCCCGGCCGTTGGTTCCCAATCCGTCGATCCCCGTATCCGTGCCTCCATTGATGAACATGTCGCTGGCGGAGTTGGCCATGGACTTGGACCAGGTATAGTGGGCGTCCAGCAGGAACCCACCGGCGAAGGCGTGATTCACGTGGAGTTGCGCCGAGTTGTAGCGGGATTCCCCGTTGCTGATGGAAGTCAGACCGCCGGGATAAAGCAGGTTCGGCTGCATGGCGGCGGAACGGGAGATGGTGCGGCTGGCCAGGCTTCCGCCGAAAGGAATCAGGCTTCCGGTAGCCGGCTGTAACGGATTCGGCACCAGATCCTGGGCGGGGTTTTTCCCGCCGCTCGCGACATAAGCGTTGCGCCAGGCATCCCGGTCCGCTTGCGGCAGGAGTTGATCGCTTTGCAGCACCCATTTGTTGGGAAGCTGATCCCCGCGCGTGCCGCTGTAAGTCAGAGAGACGAACCAGTTGTTACCGAATCGCTTCTCTACCGCGACGTTCACCTGCTGAATCCTGCCGTCCTTATACCCGTGCCGCGAGAACCAGGGAAATCCGTTGGCTACGCCGTAGAGCTGCGGGGCGGAGGGATTGGCCCCGATAGCTGGAATAATCTGCACCGTCGAGCCGGAATCGAAAGTGCCCGCAAGCACGCCGGCAGGATTCTGCAGCGGGAAGAACTGATAGGCCGTGGAGGTATCGAAGGCGCCGGTGCCGTACCGCGAAGGACCGGGGGCATAGCCCGTGCTGCTGGGCAGATAGGTAATGCCATAGCCGCCGCGCAGCACCATGCTCTGGGTCAGGCTGTAGGCGATCCCGAGGCGCGGGCCGAAGTCGCGGTAGTGCATATCCCACAGATGCCGATCGTAGCCATCGGTACCGGTGAAAGCGATAGCGCCCAGAGTGCCCCACGGATTCCTGGCGGTTTCATCGAAGGACGAAACCCGGTTGTGCCGCTCGACGGGGGCCGGCTGCAGTTCCCAGCGCAGGCCCAGGTTGATGGTCAGCCGCGAGTTCACCCGCCAGTCGTTCTGGGTATACAGGGCCGTGTAGCGCGTGGAAAGAGCGGGCCGCACACCGAATCCGGAAAGCAGGGTATAGGATCCCGCGCCCTGCAGCAGGTTCGCAGCCCCATATCCGCTCTGGATCGGAAGCGCATTCTGCGGCACGTTACCGCCGGTCGCGGTAAGGTATTCCGAAGCGATGACACCGGAGTAGATTTCCACCGAACCCTGCGCAAAATCCTCGTAATTCGCCTGGCCGGCGCGATACTCGGCTCCGGCCTTGAATGTCCAGCGGCCCCGGTTCTTGGTCACGCTGCCGCTCACCACTTCGCTGGTCTCCCGCATGGTCTTATGCGCCCAAGTCGTATTGCCCAGGCACATGTACCCGTTTCCAGGACAGAAATCCGGCGTGGAGGTCCGGTCCGGCATAATTGCCTGTACCGCTCCGGGAACGCCGATCGTGTTCCAGTCAAAGTTTTCAGCCGGCGTCGCCCGCGAACTGCTGGCAATCCGGATCAGTCCGGCGCGCAGGTCGACAACCAGCGTCGGACTCAGGACAATGGTGTCCCCCAGGGTCAGATAGGGATTGCGGTCCTTGATGTTTTGCGATCCGCCCACATTGGAAGGCGTATAAAACGGATTGCCCTCGCCCCAGGGGCTGCCGATTTGAATCGACCCATTTGAGAAACCGCCGGCACCGTAGATCGAGTGCCGGTTACCCCGCCGGTAGTCGACTTTGGTGTTGTTGGCGGCTTTGCTATAAGTCTGTTTACCGCTGCTGAAGTAGTTCTGATTGTTATAAACGTCGATCGGGGTCCGGTTTGGATCAGGATAGTAACTGAACAGCTTCAGAGCATACTGATTCGGGTTGGGAATGATGTTATTCGGAATCGGCATGCGCCGGTATAGATTCGGGCCTGCTTCCGTCGCGCTGAACGGATCGTAAAGCTGCGTGTGCATGGGCTTGCCGTCCTGATCCGTGACCATGGTCTCGCTGAAGTCGCCTCGCTTCTCCGCGGCCGTCGGAACTTTGCCGAGCCAAAAGGCGCCCACCGAATGCGCCAGGCCTTCATAACTTGCGAAGAAGAACAGCTTGTCCTTGATGATCGGCCCGCCGAATGCCGCGGACCAGGTCTCCGATTTGAACGGCGGCCGGCGTACTTTATTGGTGTTGTTCTGGAAACCGTTGGCGTTGAACGCTTCATTGCGCACCCGCAGGCTGGCCGAACCGTGATACTCGTTCCCGCCGCTTTTGGTGATGATCGACATCACCCCCTGGCCGCGCCCGTTCTCCGCCGTGAAATTGTTGACCAGCGTCCGGACTTCCTGAATGCCCTCCGGGTTAGGCATCACGGCAGCACTGTTGTAGGCCGGATCGTTAATCGGCACGCCATCCAGTTGGAGATCGGCCGACAGCGTTTCGCCCCCGTTGACGGAAATGGCGCTGTACGCCGAGCGAGACGTATAGCCGATGCCGAACGAGTTTACCCCCTGCGTACTCGAAAAGGCAGCCTTCGCCGGGTACACACCCGGCTGCAAAATGGCATAGGCCAGGGGATTCCCGGTGAAGTTCGGAAGGGCCTCGATCAAGGTCGATGTCGCCGACCCCTGCACGCTGGACGACTCGGTCTGGAGCTGGACCCCCGACGCGGTCACCTCAATCGCCTGCTGCGTTGAGCCGAGGCTGAGCTGCGCATCGACTCCGACGGTGGTGTTATTGGGAAGATTCAGACCCGTCTGGGCGTAGGGGCGGAAGCCCTGTGCCTTCACCGAGATACTGTACCGGCCCGCAGCCAGGTAGGGCACCGTGAGCTCACCCACACTGTTGGCTTGACCTTCGAACTTTTGATTTGTGGTTTCTTCGGTGACGATGATCTGCGCTCCCTCTACCCGGGCGCCGGTCTCATCCATGACTACGACATGAATCGTGGATGATTTGATCTGAGCGAAACTGGCGCATGCCAAGGCCAGATAGACCGCCATCAGGCAAACCATCGAAGGTGGGCAAAAATAGCTGCGTTCTCGCATATGGACTTGGTTCCTTTCGGTGACTGCGCACCTGACAACTTGGTCGTTCCCGGAATCCCCGTCTCCGGCGTGGCGATGCCGCCGCATTCTTACGCTGCCCGAGACTGGGCTGATTCTATCCCGGCACGCCCCCGGCAGCAACGATTAAGAAGGTTCTTAACGTCCAGACAAACTACTGAAACTAAGTCAATTAGTCGCGTCGAACAAGTTTATCGGTTCCGAACGTCCGTGTGCTATGCTGGTCAGCATCGCAATCTTGGGAGGTAAGGTGGATAACCCGGCGCACCTGCTCGCCGCGGAGAGGCTTCTGGCACTCTCACCGGGCGAGAAGGCGCTCATCAGGGAGCAGGTCCATACTCTGCTCCAGGATCCCGAACTACGCGGCAGCCGCCGCTGCAAAGACCTCCTCACCTTCATCGTGGAGGAAGCCCTCAAGGGTAATTTCCACAACCTCAAGGAACGCGTCATCGGAGAGCGGGTCTTCGGCCGCTCGTCCACTTACGATACCGGCGCGGACGCAGTGGTGCGCGTTTCCGCCAACGAACTACGCAAGCGTCTGGCACAGCGCTACCTGAGGTCTGGCGAGGAACTGCCGTTTCAGATCAGCATTCCATCGGGATCCTATATTCCGGAGTTCCAATTCGGCAAGCCGGGAGACACCCCGGTCGCGGAGCCCCCGGAGATTCCCGGCGAAGTACGGCCGGAACGCCCCCGGCGCCATGCGGTGATCGCGCTCTCCGCTGCCCTGGCCTGCTGCCTGATCGTGATTCTGGTGCTGGGATTCAAACTGCGACAGTTACAGTCCGGCCGCGCCGCCGGTTCACTGCTGCCATGGGCCGCCGTTTTGGACGATAAATCCCGAACGTATATCGTGTTGGGCGATGTAGCCGTGGCGGCGGCACAGGACCTTCTGCACCTGAATCTCTCGCTGGATGACTACGTCAAGCGCGCCTACATCCCGTCAACCACTCAAGCCGATCCGCAAACCATGGCGCTGGCGCGTCTTCTCACCACCAAACGGCATACCAGCGTGGCCGATGCCGAACTTACCGCCCGCATCGCCGAGGTGAACGCGTTTCCGCGGCAGCGCGCGATCATTCGCTTTGCCCGCGAGATGCAGGTAGACGACTTCAAGAACGCCAACGCCATTCTCCTGGACAGCCGCCGCACCAATCCCTGGGTAGGCCTGTTCGAGAACCGCCTGAATTTCCACCTCGATTGGGACAACAAGCTCCAGCGCCACGTCGCCCGTAATCAGTCTCCGGCCAAGGGAGAAAAGAGCTTGTACATCCCCGCCGGCATCACCGGAGTCAGCGGCGAGGCGTACGCGGTGGTAGCTCTGCTTCCGAATCTGAGCACCTCGGGATTCGTCCTGATCATCGAGGGAACCAACACGGAAGCGACGGAAGCCGCGGGGCAATTCGCGGCGGACGCTGCGCGGATTGCAGAGGCGCTTTCCAGGACCGGCATCCGGCCGGATTCACAGCCGCGGCCTTTCGAACTTTTCCTTCGCGTCGATGCCACCGGCGGCACCTCCAGCCGCGCAGAGCTGTTGAGCTATCGGATCCCGGCGGCGCGATAGGTCGGGCGATTCCGCGTGCAGCCGGCCTGCCGAGCAACAATTTACCGCCGGATCAGGACGCCCAGCGCCCCCACGGGCGCGCGGAAGCGCAGCCGTCCGTCCCGGAACGTCCAGCCGGCCAGCGGCGCTTCCCGGTCCCCGTAGGCTACGGTTACCTGCGCCGGCCTGGCCGCTACCGGCAGTTCGAGCCAGCCGCTCCCAAACGGAATACAGGCCAGCAAACGGGTGTGAAAGATGTCCTGCTCGTCCTGCGAGATCAATGCCCAGCGTCCCCGCCACTTCATTCCACGCAGGGGCGCGGCAGCGGCACCTTCCGGGTGCTCTTCCCGCAGGGCCACCGCGGTGAGACGATCCGGGCCTTCAAGACGGCCCCAGCAGCGCACGCGCGGCTCATGCCCGATCGACCCTTTTTCGCTGTTGAGCCACAACGGCCGCCACCCCGTGGTGCGCCGGTGCCAGCGTGCAACGGCCCTGCGCGCGGGCACGGCATCCGGTGGAGCAGGAACGGGCAGTACCGACCCGGGCGACCCGATCACAGCGGTATTGAGCAGAATCTCCGCATCGGCGGCCCAATCGTAGCCGCTGGATGCCATCACCGCAACCCCTTGCGCGGCGGCCAGCGCCGACCACACCGACCACTGTCCATGCGCTTCCGCTTCGTATCCGCCGGCATCGCCCAAATCATCCAGGGCCACGACGTCCGTAACTGCGCGCATCAGAGGGTGGATGCCATAGTACTGCACGGCCACTTTCGGATCCACCTCCCGCGCGGCATCCCGGATCGTGCGCAGTAGTTCGAACGCCAACCGTTCGCCCCGCAGCGCCGGATCGCGCGGCGCACCCACATCGGGACCCGGTAGCCCGTATCCGAAGTCGAGTTTCAGCAGCACCGGAGCGTAGGCTCGCATCATCTGCGCGGTGCGGCGCCGTAGAAACTCACGGCTGCGTGGAGAACTCAGGTCCAGGCAGAACTTCGCCGTGCCCAGGCTGTTCACGGCCATGTTCCAGGTCGCACGGCGGGGACGGCCGTCCTTGCCGAGCACGAGATCGCGATCGCTGAGGCCCGCCGCCTGCGGATCTGCCACCCAGCCGCAGGCTTCCCACAAGCCTATGGCCAAGCCCTTGGACCGGGCGTACTTCAAATCTTCGAAGAACCGCGGGAAACGGGCCGGATGATGCACACCGCTGCTGGTGTACGACTCCCAGCCGTCGTCGATGACCAGCACGGCAGCGCCGAAGTTCGCCGCGCGGTCGGCGATGAAGCGCAGATCGTATTGCTTGTTGCGAAAATTGCCCCACGTATTCCAATGGCTTTGCTGGTGCGCGGCGGGTGCGGGGTCGAACACGCCGAAGGAGCGGAACAGCCGGTCGAAGGCGTCCCACGCCGCCGGCGCCCAAGCCATGCGCAGCGGTTCGCGCCATTCCCGCGCGGCTCCCGGAGGTGGGCTCCACAGGTCTTCCCGATACAGGTGCTCGAGCGCGGCGGTGGATGCCCGCACTTCGAAACTCAGGGCCGCATCGGGCACCGAGCCGGGGCCGAACGCAACCCACCCATTCGCACCGCCCATCGCCGCACTGAACACCGGCCGGGGATACGCCGCGGCGTAAGGTGTGCCCAGCGAGGGGCCGAAGCTCCCCAATGGAATGGTGGTGTGTCCCAGGTCCCAGTTGCGGAAGAAGCTTTGCACCGGCGCGCCCTTGGCGCTCGGCACGCAGTAGCCCTCCGCGCTCCAGTTGGGCCAGAAGGGCCGCTCCAGCGACGGCACGATGCTGCGCTGTTCGTCGGAGAGCGGAGCTGCGCCGTAGTACAACCCGATAATCGCCGGCGGGGGGATCGTCCAGTGCACGGTGAGGGAGCGAAAGCGCAGTCCCCAGGTTTCGCCTGTGAACAACAGTTCACCCGTGCCCGCGCCGGGCAAACGCAGCCGGACGCGGCCATCGGTTACCGCCTGAGCTTCCGCCTGAACGAACCGGCGCGTGCCTGCAATCTCCAGCCAGAATCCCGGCAGCAGCGGGCCCTGCCAGACGCGCTTTCCGGAACCTTCCTCGTCCACCCGCGCCAGATCCGCGCCGAGATCCCACGTAAACCGATAGCCCGCGGAATTCCACGACCACGCCGGCCCGGCGGACGCCGGAAAAGCATACGCCATTCCGAGGACGCACACGACCATCTTCCAGAAAGCCATCCTGTAAGCGCTCGCAATACGTATATCACGCCCGTCGGCAGTAAGTCAAAAATCAGGTCTCTTATTCCTGAATAATAGCCGCAGGTTCATTCTTGAGTTAACCTTGACTCCCCAATTGCCTTTGTGATTGCGTCATTTACGCAAGCAGTGGCATGGACCGAAAAGCTGGTGTTCGGATCCTCTGCCAACTTCTTGAGCGCGAGCAGCAGACCGTCGTTGCCCTGTTACACCAGATCCAGAAGATACATGCCCTCAGGGAGACAGCGTTCGGCGATAGAAACAACTATGGAAAGGTTCGCTTCAACCAGCCGCCTGCTCGCGGATTCCGCCCGTTCGTCATGGGCCAGTATATGTTGCGAGAGTTCTATCTCTTCATCCTGCGTCAACGGGGCAACGGCACGAACCTCGCGTAGATACACCCGGATGGGATCGTCCACAATGCCCGCCGCATCCATGGAAACAGTGTACATCCGGTAGCGACCCGGTCCGGGCGATCAAATTCCAGCAATTTCGACGGCGTCTACCACGATCGAGAGGCCGCTTGAGCCGCTCGTGAGGCGGGCGCTGCCGCGGATGCGGAACCTGTCGGTGGGCAGGCTGCGGTGGATTCGTTTGCTGATATCGGTGTCGTCTCTTACGACGATGGCGAGGCGCGTGCGTGTCTCGCCTTCCGCAACGGCTACCGAATATGCCGTGAAGCCGCTCTTGTCGGTGCCGGCGGGAAACAGCGACGGATTGTTGGACGAATCCCGGAGCTGTGTAACGTCGACCTCGATAGGCCGGTTGTCCAGCGCGGCACGATGGACATCCATTTCAGCCGCGCTGACCCGAGTATATTCGACCGATGGCTTGGGCTGCGGCGCGCCGGCGAAGGAGACCGCCAGCTTCTCTCTGTGAGCGCCGGCGCCCGGTTCCGAGGCGTCGAGGGCGAGCGCCGGAGCCTTCCTGTAATCGAACATCGGACAATAACGCGGTCCCTCGGCTGGTTTGGTCGTGGCCTCCTTCAGCTTACTTTCGGTACGGCTGATTCGGGCGAGGAGGTCGTCAATCGACGACGATCCCGCGGAAGCCGGGGGCTTCTCCGGCTTGGCCTCGGTGGATTCTACGGCCTCGGGAGGGGACGCCGAGGAGCCGATGCGGGCGGCGATCGCTTTCCATTCGTCCTTGGAGATGCGCGAAGGGAGCGTGAACAGGCGCGCCAGCGCGACATCGGCGAAGGCAGAGTCAACCGGCAGAGCCGGGAGCTCGAGTTGATTGCCTTCGAGAACGAAGGAAGAATCCGCAACGACGCGACGCTCCCAGTTGGCGGTGTCGGCCCAAAGAAAGTTCGCGTCGGTGAGGTGATTAAAGAGATTCGCCGCGAAGATGTTCTTGCGAAACGCGACATTCTGCTGCGGCAGGGCCGCGCGCACGCCGAAGTTGTCGGCAAAGGCGAAGAGATTGGATTCCAGCCTCATCGACGCGCGGCCGGTGAGCTGCACCAGCGTGCCGCGAGAGCTGGATTGCCCGGAGCCGGCACGCGGAGTCGGATCGCCGGCGAAAAGAATGCTGTTATTTCGGACGATGACCGGACCGGCGCCGTTGGCCCGGATGGTCAGCGCATCGCCGCTGGTGTTGAGGACGATGTTGTTCTCGAAAAGGACCAGCGGACAAGCAATCACGGCCGCGCCGTCGGATGCGTTGACGAACACGCAATTGCGCACCGTAATGGGCGAGCTCAGGCCGCGAAGGTTGATCAGTGGCGCGAGCGGGGACGTCGCGAGATCGATCGCGCCGTCTTGGTACGTATTCCAGGTCGCGCCGTCGAAGAAGAAGCCGTCGAGGATGAGGCCGTCGCTGTTCTCCTCCGACGAGAGGATGGTTCCATCGGGACGGCCCTTGGCCTTCTGCTCTTCGTTGAAAAGAAATCGCGTGGGATTGGCCCAGGGATCGCGGGTGGCGAAGTTCGCGTCGTAGCCGCCGAGAAGCGCGAGGTTGCGAATCGCGATGGTCCATTTGCCGGAACGGAGCTTGCCGAAGTAGTCACCCGCGGCTACGTGGATGACATCGCCGCCTTCTGCTTTTTCGAGCGCCTGGAAAGGATCGCGGAAGGGCTTTTCGCGCGTGCCGTCACCGCCGCTGGATCCGGCGCGGACAAACCAGTCGCGGCCGGTCGGCCGTGCGGGCGGATCGGGAGCAAAGACAGGAGCGGGTGCGATGGATTCGACGAGGAGAGATGCCTTCTGGCGGGAACTGTTGGTATCGGTGCGATAGACGCCGCGAAGCATATAGGTCTGTTCGACGTCCATGCCGCGCGTGTAAGTAATGGCTTCCCGGTACTGGCGCGCTGGCAATGTATTGCGCCGGATGAATACGAATATAGGGTTATCGTCCGAGCCCGGCCTGTAGATGCGCACGCCCATGTGAGTGTCGGGCCCGGCGTCGGCGAGTACGCTGGCGTTCTGTTCGGCGCCGAGGCCTGCGCGCAACTGGACCGGTGCGTTGGCGAGAGACGTATCCGGCGTGTCGATCGCATTCCACTCGACGGGACGATATACCGTCGCCGGGCTGGCGGCGGGCGGGGCAATTTCAACCGGCAACTCGACGGGATGGCAGCCCTGTGTTGCGCCGGAGGAGAACGCCAGCGCGTCTGTCACGGACAGTCGCGGGGCCAGAGCGCCCTTCTGGTCCTGTTTTTCCAAATCGGCGGCCGTAAGCGGCGGGAGTCCGATAGCGGCGCGGAGCGCGTTGCCGGCTTCTCGGGGCGGAGTCGCATACCGGCTGAATAAATGCCGGCTGTACGTATCGAGCCATGCGGGCGGAAGGCCGGCGATCGAAGGATCCTGAATGACATTCCCGGCGCAGGATTTGAAGCCCAGATCTTCGAGCTCCTCGAAGTTTTTCTCGGAGATTTCGCCGGTATTCCCGAGCGCCCGGCTCTCCAGCGCGCTATGAGGGATAGCGAAAAAGAGATTGCGGTCGATCGCGATACGAGCCGGATCCAACGTGGTACTGACGGCGGAGTTCCCGCAGGAAACGAAGACGTTGTTCTCCACCGAGGCGGGGCAATTGATTCGTATTCCGTGCGAACGATCGCCTCCCGTCCCGGCCGGCTCGTTCGTGTCGTGCATAAAACAGAAGGTGTTGCCGGCGACGGCAATCGGCTGGCTGATCATCCGGCTGGAGCTCCGCAGATCGAGCATGGCGAGACCGATCATGTTCAGCAGGAGATTGTTCTCGAAACGCGAACCGGCGCCCGACAATTCGACTCCGCCGTTCGCGCTGTTGGCAAAGACGCAGTTCCGGATGGTGACGTTCTCGGCGCTGAAGGAGGCGACAGCGCCTGCCGTGTTGGGAAAGCTCTTGATGCCGTCGCCCGGCTTATCCCCGTAACTGTTGCGCCCCGAAGCATCGAAGAAAAGTCCATCCAGGACGAGGCCGGCGTGATCGTCGCGGCCCGCGATGAGATTGTTCTCGCGGGTGGACTCGTAGCCGGAGTAGCAGGCCAGGACCGACGGGCTTTTCCAGGGCGTGCGAGCGCTGAAATCGCGAGTGTAGCCACCCCGCACGGTGAGGTTCGGGCAGTCCACGATCCAGGATGACCGGTCGAAACGGCCGAAGTAAGTTCCGGCTGCAATGTGGATCACATCGCCGGGTCCGGCGTGGCGCAAAGCGAGCCAGAGGTCGTGGAACGGCTTTTCGCGCGATCCATCGCCCGATGGACCAGCATCGGCGGCAACGAACCAGTGGGAAGGTTGAGTCATGGCGGTCAATACCTCGACAGGCTTAAAAGGAGCCCGCTATCAGCATCTCCTCGGCGTCTTTAATGCTCTCCTTCAGCTTCTTGACTGCTTCCGTAACGTCATCCATGATTTTCTTGAGCGTCGCCCATGCCGTCGTCTTGGTAGAGCCGTCGCGAAGCGCCATAATGACCTCGCGATCCTTCTCGAGGGCTTCGTAGACCTTCTGGGTGTCCTCGTCCAGCTCGTTCTTGAAGGTGGCCAGGGCCGCCGGGTCGCTGGCCAGGGTAGCGAATGCTCCGGTAAGTCCTTCTATATAGGCGGGACGAACGGTCTGATAGAGATACTGCGCCCTTTCGATGGCGGGTTCGCTACGGTTTTTCAGCCTCTCCTTGCACTCTTTGGCGAATGACTCCCAATCAGCCGCCTTGTAGTCGCCGGTAGAGCCGACGCCCCTCAGGGAATCCGCGAACTCGAAACCTTTCTGACGCACGTTCTTAATGCAGTCGTCGTTGAGTTTTTCCTTGAGATCATCGATCTTCTTGCGGTTGCCGATCAGAATGTCCTTATAAGCCCGCTTTTTCCGGGCCAGCTCGCGCGTCTTGGCGGACCCGCCGAGCACGATCTCGACCGCTTTGTTGGCGATGGGCGTAAGTTTTTCGCCAATCAGGGGAATTTCGGATACGACTTTTGTGGCGCCCTTCTCCGCCGCCTGGATCGCGAGTTGACGCATCGTCTCATTGGTCTCGCCGAAGGTGGACTTCGCCAGTTCATCGGCGGCCCGGCCATCCTCCCGCGCCCTCTTCAGATCTTCTTCCAGTTGCTTGATCAGATCGGCATCGTTCCTGCCGATCTCGGAGATGATCTCGGCGATGGTAGCGATGGTCGCCTTGCGGTTCTCCTGCCAGACCTTCTTTTCCCCATCGGCGAAGCTGCCTAAGCCGATACCCTTCAGGCCGTCCGCGGCCCGGCTGGGGATTGCGCTGTTTAGCCGCTCCAGGAGATCCAGCCCCTTGTCGCAGACTCGCTGCCAGTTGTCAGCGAGACTATCGTCCGACTGCTCCAATATCTTGAGCATGATCTCGAACAACTCGCTGCGTTGATCGTAGTGTTTCTGTATCGCCGTATCGATTGTCCGGAAATCATCGTCGAGGATGGCATTACTGTCCGCCCACTTTTTGAAGATTTCGCTCGCATCCTTTGTATCTTGGATAAAGTCAGACACTTATATAACCTCTCGATCTGAGTGTGGCGCCGCGCGTCGATCCGGAGCGCTGCTGGCTCTGAACCTTCATCAACTGCTCACTAGTAATCGCGTAGAAATAAGCACAAAAAAGCAGCCGCGAGGAGTTGCCGGCGCAGGAAGTGTGCGTTTCAGTGCACTATTGTCGAACCCTTGTAGATTTGCGGGAGGTCATGGGTCGCGGGGCGAGGTGAGGGCTCGAGTTCCTCCTCCATCAAAACATCAAAATCGGGGGCATTTGGGACACGATGTCCCAAGGGCTTTCGTTACTCCTGTAAAATCAATGGTCTGCAGACATGCCGCGGGCATTTTGTCCCATTATCCGGCGGCATTTACGGAGAATTCCCTAGAAAAAGAAATCTTGCCTCACTAATGGCTTTCCACTATACTCCTAAACGCGCTCCCATTTGGGTTTCGCCGGGGGGAATCGGGAGCCGTTCAAAAGGGCTTTGTCTGCCCTGAGCTCAGGAGGCTCAAACCACAATGGGTAAGTGGTCGATTCGCACTGGCGGTGTGTTGTGCGTCCTTCTTGGTGCTGCTAGTCTGGCCCTCTTCGGGCAATCCGAGCGCGGCTCCATCCGCGGAACAATTGTAGATTCCTCAGGCGCCATCGTAGCTGGGGCAAAGGTAACAGCGGTAAACACGGCTACCGGCGTCCGAACTCTCAGCGTAACTACAGGCGCGGGGAATTACAACATCCCTCAGTTACCTCCCGGAACCTACAACGTGGAAGCGGAGCAGGTCGGCTTTAAGAAACTGGTCCGCGAAAATGTGGTGGTGGAGGTCTCCGCTGTCGTCGCGCTGGACCTGTATCTCGATGTCGGCGAGGTGACGGAACGGGTGATGGTGACCGCAGCCGCGCCGCTCTTAAAAAGCGAAACCAGCGATGTCAGCATCGCCGTGAACCCGAAGTCGTACACTGACCTTCCCCTGAGCGCCGGCGGTGGCCGGGCCCCTGAGAATTTTCTGTTTCTCTCTCCGGGAGCGACCGGCAGCACGTTTGACGCTCACATCAACGGCAGCCAGACGCTCTCGAAGGAAATGCAAATCGACGGCATGAGCACGCAGATCGCGGAGGTGCAGGGAGATCCTCGTACACTGACCTTCCCGCCGGATGCGATCCAGGAGATGTCGGTGGTATCGAGCGGCTATCCGGCAGAGTTCGGCAACACCGGCGGAGGCGTGGAGCGCTTTGTGGTGCGTTCCGGCAGCAACGAGTTTCACGGCAATATGTACGAGTTTCTGCGCAACGACAAACTGGATGCGCGCGGCTTCTTCAACGCCGACCGGTCCATTCACCGCGAGAACGAGTTCGGTTTCAGCGTGGGCGGGCCTATCCTGCTGCCGAAGATCTACAACGGCCGCAACCGGTCCTTCTTTTTCGCCAACGTGAACTGGTACAAAAACCGCGGTGGCGCGCAGAACTCGATCGCCTCGGTTCCCAACGATGCGTTTCGCAGCGGCGATCTTTCCGGGTTGGTGGATGCAAAGGGAAACCAGATTCCCATTTACGACCCCGCCACCACGGTTACCGACAGCGAGGGCAATTCCACGCGCACGCCGTTTCCCGGCAACATGATTCCTTCCGCGCGCATCAGCAAAGTCGCGCAGAACATCCTGGCCCAGGTGCC